>BJFW01000011.1 GCA_014190095.1 Actinomycetes bacterium
GGCTTACGAGAGAACACTGGCAACACTTCAGAAATAACACCGAAGCTAGGCAAGATCAAGATGTACACCTCAGGATGTCCGAAAATCCAGAACAAGTGCTGCCAGAGCAATGGGTCAGCACCAGCCGCAACGTCAAAGAACGTCGCGCCGAAATTTCGTTGGAATGACAACAGAAACAAGGCAACAGTGATTACGGGAACGGCAAACAAGAGAAGGAACTGCACCACCAACTGCATCCACGTGAAGATTGGCATGCGCATCAATTTCATTCCAGGAGCGCGCATGTTGAGCACGGTGGTGATGAGGTTTACTGCGCCAGCAAGAGATGCGATTCCGGTGATCTGAAGTCCAAGTGCCCAGAAGTCAACTCCATGACTTGGTGAGAATATTGGTCCCGAGTTCGGTGCATACATGAACCATCCACCATCTGCTGCTCCGCCGAGGAACCAAGCAAGGTTAAGGAAAATCCCACCAAACAGAAAGGCCCAGAAACTGAACGCATTAATGCGTGGGAACGCAACGTCACGAGCACCAATTTGCAACGGAATGAAATAGTTTGCAAGACCTGCCGCCATTGGCATAACGAACAAGAACACCATGGTTGTGGCGTGCATGGTGAACATTTGATTATACAAATCTGCGTTCAACACTTTCCCGTTTGGAGCAGCAAGTTGCAGACGAATGAGAACTGCTTCAAGTCCACCAACGATAAAGAAAAACAGTGCTGCGGCCGAATACATAATGCCGAGCTTTTTATGATCTACGGTGAACAACCACGACTTCCATCCAGTCGAGGAAACTGGGCGCTTCAGCGCACCGAGCGATGTGCTGGGTGTTGCTACTGAAAAGGCTTCAGTGGTGGTAATCGAGCGCTCAATAATGGCCATAGTTCTCCCTAATTACTTCAGCGTCAACAGGTAGGCGACAAGTTTTTCAATGTCTGCTTCTGTGAGTCCAAGATTTGGCATACCGCGATACTTGCCACCTGTGCTGGTGAGCAATGCCGGGTTTGCATACATTGGCTTCATTGCTGGAGCGTTGCGCAACCAGCCACGCAAATCCTTTTGATTCAAACAGTCTTCGCTTACTCCGCTTAAATACTTTGCGCCAAACGACTCAGAGTCGGCAGTCCACACATCTTCACGGCACGACTTATTCAACAAATCAAATGTTGCACCAGCGAATGTGTTGCGACTCATAAGGTGCGACAAGTTTGGTGCAGCACCAGAAACCATGTTTTCATCAGGAGCAGCAATAACAGGAGTGCCGTCTGCTCGCTTCATACCATTTACCTGGTGGCATCGAACGCACTGGTTCATGAACACGGTTTCGCCTTCTTTGGCAAGTGTGTTCTCGGCTGGTGATGTGTATGGCTTCAATTGGTTTGCCACCCACTTTGCGAAATCAGCTTTGCTCAACGCAACAGCTTCCATCCGCATGTTGGCATGCGAGAGACCACAAAACTCGGTGCATTGACCTGCATAAATTCCCGGCTTGTCTGCTTCAATTCGGTTGAGGTGCACGCGCCCCGGCACCGCATCACGCTTTCCGTTTAAGGCAGGGATCCAATACGAGTGAATGACGTCGCGGCTCGTTTGACGCAATAGCACCTTGGTTCCAGCAGGAATGACTAACTGACCTGAAGTGATAATTGGTTGCGTAATTCCAAATTCATTCTGAACTGGATAGTCGTATTCCCACCACCACTGCTGTCCAGTAACGTTAATGATCATTTCCGTGTCACTGGTCTTTGCAAGATCAAACACTGTGCGGAATGTGAATACACCGACTACGGTCAAAATGAGCGCAGGAATAATCGTCAGCGTAATTTCCAGCGCTGGGTTACCGTGCGACTGATGTGGAATCGGCTGACCTTTGTCGCGGAACTTAAAGACAGCAACGATCACTGCAACCGTGACGATCACGCCAATAATTCCAGCAACCGCAAAAACTGGCTTTTGTAGATCGTCGATGATCTTCGCGTTTGGTCCCTTTGGCTGCCACGTGTCCTGCGGTGCATTCGTTGCACATCCGGCAAGGATCAGAGCACTCGCAAGTCCCGAAACTGCTCCAACTACTTGACGACGCATACCCGCAAGCCTATTGACGTCATTGGTTACGTGTTCAGTTGTGTTTTGGTGTCTCACGGCACAATCACCTCAATGCTTTGTCCAGCAAGTCCTGGAACGGTCAGTGTGAAAGGCTTTCCTACTGCTGCTGGCTTGGGGATGTTGAGAGTGAGCAATTGCTCTGACCCCTCCGGAATGAGTTGGGTGCATTGCACCACATCTTCCTTCACTCCATCGGTAAGCATTTTGCTTCCCAAATTTGCGACCAATCGAAATTCGCCATCGGTTTTGTTACGGAACACGATGTTTGTTGGATTGGAACGTGGAACGGTAATCGTTTCTTGGTTGCCTGCAATTCCCTGTACTGAGGCAACGAGTTTTCCGTCAATGAGATCGATGTGAGTATCAACACTCGATGTTGCCGACACACCTTCTAAAGGAAGTTTGTCGAAGTGTTCGGACTTTTCAACACCGCATTCCTGATGCATGTAGTGACCTTCTTCTTTTGCAAGAACAAGCTCTTCACGAACACCAACTCCTGCACTTGCAATACCTGCAGCGACAATTCCCACTGCTCCAAGTACACAAATTCCCGTAACCAAACCACGCCTCAAATTTGGGCGAACCGAAAACAAAACACCGGCTGCAAGTACAAGTGATCCAAGAACAATGAATGCAATAGCTCCAACACTCTTATTGACTGCAAGCGTTATGCGAGAGAAGGAAAGAATGACAACACCCAAACCAACCGCCGCGAGTACTGGAAATTCGATCGGGTTAAGCAAACGCTTACGCAAAGATGCGTTATAGGAGCTATCGCTTGATGCGCGCTCAGACCAACTAAGTACCGACCACTCAACAAGTGCTGCGAGCAATAACACCACACCAAGCAGCGTCACCACTGTGGAGGTGATTGTTCCAACGAGCAGCAACGTTGCGCCGACAGCAGCAATCAACGGCCAAATGGAACTTGTTGGCGCAGCAGCAGATGCGGCAACGCCTTCTTCGCCATGTGATCCGTCACGCGTAAACAACACCAAACCGGTGAGGAGACCCGTCGCCCCTACGAGACCAAATAGTGCCGTGCCGCCAATTGCTGATTCGCCGATCAAGACCATATAGACAGCAAATGCAATAGCCCCAAGAAACGTGATTCCGAAGAAGTATTTGGATCCGGTTGAAAACATTGCGCTACCTATTTCTGCACGTACACGACGAACCACAACGCAATAAACGCTGTGGAGAGGAAATACCAATACATGGCATGTGCGGTGACCACTGCACGATCAGTAACTCGGCCACCCAACACGCGGAAGGCTGCTACGAGCGAGAACGCAATGCCAGTGCATATAAGCACAAGCATTGTTCCAGTGATCGCGTAAAACATTGTTTGATATGCGCCGTCTGCAAGCACAGCGCCCATCTGCTTGTAAATCGCAACTTGCGCGTTTACTGCTGCAACACCAATTACCCCAGTAATGAACAATGCAAGTGTGGTGTGCTGTGCGTCTTTACGTGCTGCCGAGTACACCGCCCACTGACCCATAATTGCGGCGATCACCATGGTGATCGCAAGTGTGTTCGTAGCTACTTCTGGAATCTTCAAATCAGCAGGAAGCCAATCATGAATCATTTTGTTGTTCCTGCCAACGCGCAATGGAGACGCATCTCGGAACTTAAACCACACAGCCAACATGCCAAACATCAACATGGTGCCCGCAGCAACTACGACACCCGTAGCGATGAATAGTGGGTGACGAGCAGCAGTTGCGGGGCCTGCTGGCAATACGCGATCAGCCGTGACGGTCATTGAGCACCCCCATCAATCCAAGGATTTCCTGCAACACGATCGCCTGTTGCAAAACTTTTCACTGCTGTAGCAATCGCCGCGACTACACATACCGCAAACAAGGCATGGCCTGCTGTCGATACCGCATTCCACAAACTTGCAGGGCCCGAATATTCAAAATCAGTTACTGAATCGGCTTGCTGATCAGCAAATCCAGCAATGTACATCGGAAGTGCTGCGAGCACTGTTGCCACAAAACCAAGTGCACCAATTCCTGCAACAGCTTTTGCAGGCAACATGCGACCCCACAACGTTGGTCCCCAAAACGCAATTGCGCTCCAGGCAACGAGCACTGTCCCATAACTGATGTACACCAGTACACCTTCTTCAAAAACCGTTCCGGAAAGGTTGGCACTTGAAATCAACTGCAACGCGTTACCAAGCATTGCGGTAAGGATCATTCCACCACCAAGAAACGCAGGAATGAATGGTGCGATCATTTTGATGGAATCAGATTTCAAAGCGAACAACGCAAGTGCGAGAACCACTACAACACCAAGAATTGGCAGCAAGTTAAACAGTGCGTATGGCACAAAGCTCTTCGCCTTGTCAATCAGTGTTCCCGTCCAGGCAAGCCCATGCACCGTTTGTGTAACTGATCCTAGGAGCGCTACTGAAATGAGGCCTACTCCTATAAACACGCCGCCACGTAGCGGTTGTGTTCGGCGCGCAACAGCCGGTGCAAGCTCAGCAAGTATTCCGATCGCAGGAATGACATATAAAAACGTTTGTGGTTGCGACATTGACCAACCGAGCCACTTCATGATGCCCATATTTGCCTCAAAGGCAACACGTGTGTAGTGGTGATCAACAGCAACGTAAATCAATGTTCCAAGCGCAACAGGAAGTGTGAGAACAAGACTGGTTGACCCAATCATTGAAGACCATGCAAATGATGAAACATCTGCCAGATCTGTTCCGGCAGTTCGGGCACTCAATACTGTTGCAACAACGCTGACTGCTGCTGCAAGTAGGCCCAACATGACCATTGCAAGACCCAGGAGATACAAGTCAACCATCTGTGCGTTTCCGCCACCTGGCCCACCATTACCGATAAGAGAAGCAGCCACGACTGCGCCTCCGATTGCCCACAGATAGAAGCCCAACATGGCATTGCGAGCGAACATGACCGAGCGCGAACCTACTTGTGTTGGTGCAAGTGCAAGGGATAGGCCAAGCATGAGCGGAACCATTACGCCAAACGATGCGAGTGTCTTCGACGCAGCAAACAATTGAGTCATCATTCCCTCATTGAGGGTCAGTGACTTGCTGTCGACTCTTTCGAATCCCAACAGTGAAGCAACTCCAACGACTGCGACAAGCCAAAGTGCCGAAGTACCAATGAAGAGTCGACCGATTCGCTTGTGATCGGTGGTGGTGAGCCAAGCAGCCACCGAACCCAGAAAACCTGAATTGGCAGTGGCCTCGGCACCCAACGTGGATGGCAGATTGACCGTGGTCATAACGAACTAGACACTAACAATGGCAGGGCCTTGGGCCCGACTTCCTTCCGTTTGTGCAATTGTTCCTACTGCACGAGAACATCTAGGGTCAGCGCAACGAAAACTGCCGTGACGTAAGTAATCGAGAAGGTAAACAGTCGCATCGAACGCTTGGGTGATGGATCACTTCCCAGCCGAATCGACCCAATGACAAAAGCCACCCCAAATACCAACGCTGTAATTCCATAAATCCAACCAAGGTCTGCAACGGGAACAAGAACAAGGGTGGAAAGGGTGAGCAGGACCGCATAAATCGTCATCGAGCGAACGGTTCGCTCCAACGAAACGACCACCGGCATCATTGGCACCCCTGCGGCTTTGTAGTCGTCTGCGTGTCGAATGGCGAGCGCCCAAAAGTGTGGTGGGGTCCACAAAAAAATGACGACAAATAATACAACTGGAGCCCACCCAAGGGAGTTCGTTACCGCCGCCCAACCAACTAACACTGGCATTGCGCCGGCAGCACCTCCAATCACGATGTTCTGTTTACTCGTACGTTTCAGCCACAACGAATACACAAACACATAAAACAACATTGCCGACACGGCTAAAACGGCCGCGAGCAAATTGGCTCCAGCCCACAACACCAGAAATGCCAAGATCTCGAGCACGATTGCAAAAATCATCGCTTCCCTTGGGGTCAAAACCCCAGTAACCAATGGGCGATTTTGCGTACGCACCATGAGTTTGTCGATATCACGATCGATGTACATATTGATTGCATTCGCTCCGCCCGCTGCGAGCGTTCCGCCGATAAGGGTGATCGCCATGAGTTGAATAGATGGCCAACCACCCACGGCCAGCACCATCGTCGGAACCGTAGTCACCAGCAAGAGTTCGACTACACGCAGTTTCATTAATGCGATATATGCCCCAATGCGAGAGGAGGGAGCAGCGCCACGGGACTTGTGCCCAAAAAACCGTGATGGAATTACTGGTCGAACGTCAAGGGCCACGGACTCAGGCTACGGCGCACACAGAGTGGCTACCAATCGGAGCGGTCATGCGCGAGCAGAACACACCTTGTTTCACGGCAGAATGTCCATGTGCCAAATCACCGTCTGTCGAGTACTGACGTACGACCAGCTGAGGTTGTTGACTCGGGCACAGATGTTGCCCCCGATACTGACCGTCCATGGATTGTTCTCGTGTGGAACGACCCAATCAATTTGATGTCGTATGTGACTTTGGTCTTACAAAAACTCTTTGGCTACAGCCTGGAAAAAGCAACTGAGTTAATGCTCGATGTTCACAACAAAGGGCGCGCAGTTGTTTCTTCCGGTACCCGCGAACACGCAGAGTTCGATGTGTATCGACTTCATGAACATGGTTTATGGGCAACGATGCAGCGAGAAGACACATAGTTGTGGCTCGAAAAAATAAAGGCCCGGTAACACGACTCGACGCAACGTCATATTCGTTGAACATCGATGCAAGCGATCGAACCACGCTCAATAGTCTTCTTGATCAATTGCGAGACGTGTTAATGCACGACTCCTCAAGCGAGATTGCTCGACGACTCTTCCCCGCCGCCTATCACCAAGACGAACAACATGAACAGGAATATCAACGACTGATGCGTGATGAATTGTTGTCGTCACGGCTTGCATCACTCTCGCTCACTACATCGTTGCTTGAGCGCGAAACGACTTCCGACAGCATTGTCCTGACAGCAGATGAGCTTGATGCGCTCATGCGCTCAATCAACAGTCTGCGCCTTGTCCTTGGGACCCTGCTCGATGTTGATGAGGATGACTTTGAAGCTCACCTTGCCGAAGACGATCCTGCCTATGGCCAGTACCAGTTGTACTCATATTTGGGTTGGCTTTTAGACTGGATTGTGACCGTTCAAACGGAATTCAATTAGCAGGGGGAATTCACGGAGTCACTGGTAGATTTCTATGGCTCTTCCAACTAAATATTCGTCCATGCCCCCATCGTCTAGTGGCCTAGGACACCACCCTTTCAAGGTGGCGGCACGGGTTCGAATCCCGTTGGGGGTGCAAAAATAAGTATTAGTAGTAACAGCAGTACATACATAAACACGATCAATCGTGAAGCGTTCATCACGAACGAATCACAACATTGGTCCCGTGGTGAAGTTGGAGTTCACGCCGCCCTGTCAAGGCGGAGGTCGCGGGTTCGAGTCCCGTCGGGACCGCTGAGTAGTGCTTGCACTTCTCAAGGTCGGGTAGCTCAGTAGGCAGAGCATGCGCCTGAAAAGCGCAGGGTCACCGGATCGACGCCGGTCCCGACCACAAGAGTTTGTTTAGTTGGAAGAGCGATTAGTCAGGGCGTATGCGTACGAGTGTTTCTTGCGCAATCGTGGCAATGTGTGTTCCGTCTTGTGCAAAGACATATCCCAATGTCAGGCCGCGCGCACCATTGAAGTTCACGCAACTCATCTCGTAGAGATGCCATTGTGATGCAACCGATGGCCGATGAAACCACACGGTGTGGTCAAGACTTGCGCTAAACCTGCGTCCTTCATTACTCGCCCGCGTGATTTCAGGAATGCCTTCAATCACGCTTTCGTTTGGTAAGTCATCTGAAAGATAGGCAATCGCACAACGATTCAACAACTCATTTCCAAGTGGCAAATCTTTTGCGCGCAACCACGCAGCAACATGACCCGTTCCCAGTCTGTTCACTCCGTGTAATGCTGCCGAGGGAATTGTTCTGCGTTCTAAAAACGTGCTCCACGAAGATTCCTCAATGCTCTCTGGAGTTGGAAGACCCGGATGCGGATGCACTAATTGTTCATTGAGTGAATCTTCGTGCACCTGAAATGAGGCCTCAAGATTTAAAATTGCACCATCTTGTTGTCGAGCGACAACGCGACGTGTCGTAAAGCTTTTACCATCTCGAATTCGGTCTACTTCGTATCGAACCGGTTGAGTGTTGTCTCCACGACGAATGAAATATGCGCGTAACGAATGTGGAAGAAGTTCGTCACTTACGGTGTATGCGGCTGCGCGAAGTGCTTGTGCCACGATGTGTCCACCAAACAGACCTCCCCATGGATATTCATGTCCTTCACCCACAAAAACATCTGGCCCATGCGGGGCTAGATCAAAAAGTTGTTTGAGGTTCACAGCGCGTGGTGGCAGAAATTATTCAACTGTCAAAACAAACACGACTTCTTCAGATACGTGACTTTCAATATCAAATGTTCCAGCATTTGATGCAACAAATTCAATTACGGCTTCCTGACCTAAAGCTAATTCGCCGGTAGAAATGTCGTATCCATGAATATGTATTTCGTCTGCTCCATTTGGGTTCACCACCGTGATTCGCACCGATGAGCCAAGTGGCACAGTCTGCATCATGTCGGCACCCGTGTTTTCTCCAACAATCAAACTAATTTCAACGACTGAAGTCGTGACAGCGGCAGTATCTGTTGTCTTCTGAGGAACCGTGGTGTCAGTTGAGGACGAAGATGAACAGCCTGCAAGCAGAGCAGCTGATACTGACATTCCAATAAGGAGTTTTCTCATGATCCAAACTCAAATCCAAGGTCGGGGGCGGTCAACATCGGAACATACGGTACACCAGCACTACGAGCCATTTCGGCACACGTTCCACCACGATCAACGATCACAGAAATAAATGCGGGTATCGCACCGAATTCGCGCACGACTTCTACTGCTTCAAAAATTGAAGTTCCACGAGTCACAGTGTCTTCCACAATTGCAACACGATCTCCTGGTTGAAGTGCACCAGCGATTCGTCCTGTCACTCCGTGATCTTTCGATTCTTTACGCACACTAAAACTGCGCAGACTTCGTCCTTGTGTCGCAGCCACAGCAGACACTCCATAAGCAACAGGGTCAGCGCCCATGGTGAGTCCACCAATTGCATCAATATCAGCGGGAAGAATCTCTAATGCAACTGCTGTAACAAGCAAAATTCCATCTGGTCTGCACGCCGTTTGTTTCGTATCAAGAAACCACGAACTTGCTCGTCCAGACTTCAACGTGAAGTTTCCCGTTTTAAGCGAATGAGTGAGCACGTGCTGACGCAATGCTTCGCGTTGTGGGTCTAGGCGTGGAAGTTCACTCATTATGAATGTGTGATTCGTGCAGCGGCGTCGAGTGTCTTGTTGGTATGCACCAGTGATCGACGCAAATCAAATGAATCATCGAGTTGTTTGCTTGAAAGTTTGACTCGTGTGTCGCCTTCCAAAACTTCGCGTAATTGTTTGCGATTGCTCAATGCCAAAGTAGCGTCCTCTTGCACAATTCGATAAGCCTCGTCGCGCGATAAGCCCGAATCAACCAATGCCAACAACACGGGTTGAGAAAACACCACGCCAAAATTGCTCGATACATTTTCCAACATTCGTTGAGAGTCAACCTCAAGATTTGACAGCACTTTGGTCAGTCGTTTGGTGACGTAATACGCAAGCATCGCGGAATCGGGCAACACAATGCGCTCTGCAGACGAGTGCGAGATATCGCGCTCATGCCACAGTGCAACATTTTGCAGACCTGTCTGCAGGTTCGAGCGGAGAACGCGCGAAAGTCCCGTCAGAGTTTCTGCCGAAATTGGATTGCGTTTGTGAGGCATTGCTGAACTGCCTTTTTGTCCAGCCCTAAATCCTTCACGAACTTCATTGACTTCAGTTCGTTGCAAATGTCGCAGTTCAACGGCTATCGCCTCAATTGTTGAACCAAGCGATGCACACGCCCACAAGAATTCAGCGTGTCGATCACGCGCAACAACCTGCGTTGCGGGAATGGCTACCAGTCCAAGTGATTTCGCAACGAGGGCCTCAACATCAGGACTGATGTTTGAGTAGGTACCAACCGCGCCCGACAATTTACACACTGCAATTGCTTCACGCGCAGCACGCATTCGCGATCTATCGCGATCCACTTGCAAAGCCCAGAGTGCAACCTTTGCGCCAAATGTTGTTGGCTCTGCATGAATGCCGTGAGTTCGACCAATCATCACGGTGTCACGATGAAGTTGCGCCAGCTCTTGAAGTTTGGCGATGAGTTCATTCATTGCACCGAGAATGAGTTCCGCTCCATCTTTCAGCATCCAGCACCATGCTGTGTCAACCACGTCGGTACTGGTGAGTCCGTGATGAATCCACGCACCTGCTGGCATACCAATCGCTGCTTGAACAACATCTACAAAGGCGGCAACATCGTGATCGGTTATCAATTCGCGTTCAGCAACGTTGTGAACGAATGTGTCGTCAACAAGTGGTGCCTTTGCGCGGCATGTTTGCGCATCGTTTTGTGGAATCACTCCGAGTTTCGCCTGCGCTTCTGTAGCAAGCAATTCAATCTCCAAATAGCGCGCAAACTTTGATCGATCTGAAAAAATCTCTGCCATTTCTGGTAGCGAATACCGTTCGATCATGCGCGCACCACACAAGAATCGCGTTCTGGACCGACACCGATAATGCTCACTGGCACCCCCACATGCTTCTCAACAAGTTCAACAACTGCTTGTGCACGAGCCGGTAGTTGATCGTATGTGCGGCACGTGCGAATCTCTTGTTTCCAACCCGGTAAGTCAACATACATCGGAGTAATTTCACCAAGTAATTCGCTGTCATCGGGGTAACCATCAAGAGGCTTACCATTGAGCGAATACCCCACGCATACACGCACTTCGTCGAAGGTGTCTAAGACATCCAATTTTGTTAACGCAATCTCGGTGAGCGAGTTAATGCGCACGGCATGACGAAGCATCACCAAATCGAGCCAACCTGGTCGCCTCCGCCGGCCCGTCACAGTTCCAAACTCATGTCCAATGTCAACAATCTTGTCCCCAAGTTCGCCAATCAATTCAGTCGGGAATGGACCGGAGCCAACACGTGTGGTGTATGCCTTCGCAATACCGACGACTCGTGAAATATGTCGTGGCCCAATTCCAGTTCCCGCGCACGCACCACCTGCTGTCGGGTTTGACGACGTAACAAACGGATACGTTCCATGGTCAAGATCCAGGAATGTTGCTTGTGCTCCTTCTAACAACACGTTATTGCCCGCTTCAATCGCTTGGTGTAGCGCATTCACCGTGTCTGCAACATAGGGCTGCAGGCGAGTACCGAGTTCGGTGAACTGCGCAACCGTTGCATCAACATCAAATGATGCTCCGCCCAGAGCAACGAGCATTTCTCGCGCTGCTATCGCACGCTCGCGAACAAGTTGGGTGAACGTTGGCATATCGCGAACCATTCCAACTCGCAACCCAACACGAAGCGCCTTATCGGCATATGCGGGTCCGATGCCCTTAAGTGTTGTTCCAATTTTTGCATCCCCCAACTTAGATTCGTGCAACGCGTCAAGCAGCTGGTGCCACGGAAAAATCAGCTGCGCCAAACTTGACACCATGAGTTTGCTGCACGAAATTCCACGACTTTCAAGTGAGTCAATCTCTTTGAACAGTGTTGGCAAATCGACAACAACGCCATTGCCAATTACTGGAGTGACGTGGTTGTACAGCACACCACTCGGTATGAGTTGTAGTGCGTACTTCTGATCGCCAACGACAACCGTGTGTCCCGCATTATGACCACCTTGATACCGGACAACGTGAGAATGTGTTTCAGCTAGGAGGTCAATGACTTTGGCCTTGCCCTCATCACCCCATTGGGTACCGACGACTACTGCTACGGGCATGCAACGCTCCTGAAGTTGTGGGGAACGTAATCAGATCATACTGTGCTCAGCACGGACAGCCTCTGCCATCCTGGCGGTTAAGTCAAATCGAGTCGCTTTGCCGAGATGTGCAATTCGTCGTTGTGCACGTTGACAACGATTGAGTCACCTTCATTGGCTTTGCCTTCAAGAATGAGCAACGCAGCCGCATCTCCGATGGCCTTTTGAATGAGCCTCTTCAGAGGTCGCGCGCCATATTCTGCATCAAACCCATCTTCGGCAAGCTTCATTCGAGCAGCCGGAGTAACCGCAAGCACAATGCGGCGTCGCGCCAACCTTTCAATGAGGTGCTCAAGTTGAACGTCAACAATGGCACCCATGTCATCTTGAGTAAGCGACCTAAAGCGCACAATCTCATCAATGCGGTTCACAAATTCAGGCTTGAAGTACTCAATTGGTTCGCCCTTCAAGTTGCTCGTCATAATCAATACCGTGTTCGTGAAGTCAACTGTTCGACCTTGACCGTCGGTGAGACGCCCATCATCAAGCAACTGCAACAGCACGTTGAACACTTCTGGGTGAGCTTTCTCAATTTCGTCAAGCAGTACCACGCTGTACGGGCGTCGCCGAACAGATTCGGTGAGCTGTCCACCTTCTTCATAACCGATGTACCCAGGAGGCGCTCCGATAAGTCGACTGACCGAGTGCTTCTCCATGTACTCCGACATGTCAATTCGTACTAATGACTTTTCGTCATCAAAGAGAAATTCAGCAAGAGCGCGTGCAAGTTCTGTTTTTCCAACACCAGTTGGTCCAAGAAACATGAACGAGCCAATTGGGCGGTTCTCGTCCGATAGCCCAGCACGACTTCTACGAATGGCATTCGCAGTTGCGGTAACTGCTGCATCTTGACCAATCACTCGACGATGCAGAAGATCTTCTAGGTGGACGAGTTTTTGCATCTCGCCTTCCATGAGTTTCGTGACGGGAACACCAGTCCACTTTGCAACAACTTCGGCGATGTCTTCCGCGTCCACTTCTTCCTTCAGCATCTTGGTTGACAACTGCAAAACATCAAGTTCTTGAGTTGCCTCAGTTACGCGACGCTCAATTTCAGGAATGCGGCCATAACGAATCTCGGCTGCTTTCTCGAGATCGGTTTCGCGTTCAACTTGACCACGCAACGTTTCCAGTTCTTCTTTCAGCGAGCGGATTGCGCTGATCGCCTGTTTCTCAGCATCCCAGTGCACTTTCATTTCATTTGTTTGCTGCTGCAGTTCAGCGAGTTCCTCATTCAAAATGCGAAGGCGTTCGGTTGACGCCGAGTCAGACTCTTTTTCTAACGCCACTCGCTCAATTTCAAGTTGCAGAATTCGGCGATCAATTACGTCAATTTCTGTAGGAAGCGAATCAATTTCGATTCTTAACTTACTTGCCGCTTCATCCATGAGATCGATCGCTTTATCGGGCAAAAATCGATTTGTCAGATACCTATTTGACAGCACGGCGGCACTCACGATGGCGTTGTCCTGAATGCGAACACCGTGGTGAACTTCGTACCGCTCTTTTAATCCGCGCAAGATAGCAATGGTGTCTTCAACGGTTGGTTCTCCAACAAATACTTGTTGAAAGCGTCGTTCAAGAGCAGCATCTTTTTCTACGTACTTGCGATATTCGTCTAGCGTTGTCGCCCCGATCATGCGTAGTTCGCCGCGAGCGAGCATCGGCTTAATCATGTTGCCGGCATCAATTGCGCCTTCTGCACCACCAGCGCCAACGAGCGTGTGAATTTCATCTACGAAGGAAATGATCTCTCCGTTTGCATCTGTGATTTCCTTCAGCACCGCCTTCAGTCGCTCTTCGAACTCTCCGCGATACTTCGCTCCAGCGAGCATTGCTCCGATATCAAGCGAAACAAGTCGCTTCTTCTTTAAGCCTTCTGGTACGTCGCCATTTGCAATACGCCGCGCGAGCCCTTCAACAATTGCTGTCTTGCCAACCCCTGGCTCGCCAATGAGAACGGGGTTGTTCTTTGTTCGACGCGACAACACTTGGATAACACGACGAATCTCCTCGTCGCGCCCAATAACAGGATCAATCTTTCCGTCATGAGCGCGTTGGGTGAGATCGACACCGTATTTCTCGAGCGACTGAAATTGTTCTTCAGGGTTCTGAGACGTAACGCGATGAGAACCGCGCACATCACGAAGCGCCTGCAACATTTCTTCACTGCTGACTCCTACTCGTGTGTGTAGCGCTAAAAGAATGTGCTCAACCGATAGGTAGTCATCATGCAAATCTTTTTGCGTTTGTTCTGCTGCGGCAAACACCTGCGAAAGCTCGCGATTCATACGCGGCTCGCTTCCACCGTGGGCTCTCGGCATTCCATTTACTACAAACTGTGCACGATCTCGCAACATGGTTGCAGCGATCCCAAGTTTGGCCAACAATGCTGGCACTACCGTGTCATTCTGACTGGTGAGTGCGATGAGTACGTGATCGGGGGTCAGTTCCGGATTGGAGTTTGATACGGCCAATTGCATTGCTGCAGTAATTGCCTCATTGGTTTTCGTTGTCCATTTTTTTGGATCAAGCATGGTGCATTACCTCTTGTCTCTGAAAATGGATGGGGTTCTACCAAACAGCGTGATCGCTTGATGGAGAGGTACGAGTTCGTTGCTTTCACGACGCTGACGAGAAGCCGTTAACAGCTCATTGCGCAATTGCTCAACTTCGTGACGTAGTCGAACGACTTCCGATTCAAGTTCAAGAACTTGACGGATGCCCTCAAGGTTCATTCCAGCATTAGCAAGTTCTGCGATGCGTTGCAGTCTGCGAATATCTGCATTGCTATAACGACGATTTCCTCCACTAGTGCGGGCAGGTTGCAACAGACCACGGCGCTCATAAATACGCAGCGTTTGGGGATGAACACCGGCAATTTCTGCCGCTACCGAGATGACATATACAGCGTGTGTTTCGCGTTCCATTACGGGCTCCGTTTCACTGAAGTTGCAAGTTTGATGATTCGTTCACGTGGCGAAGTAGTTGATGCGTGTTGCAGCGCTTCAATGGCTTGTCTCTCGTCATCGTTTAATTCAGTTGGTACAGCGACATCGACTGTGACAATGAGGTCGCCTTGGTGTTTTGCTGTATCAATACCTTTGCTTTTCACACGATGCCGTGAACCACTTTGTGTTCCGGCCTTTAATCGCAGTTTCACTGTGGTTCCATCAAGTGTCGGAACATCAATATCTGCGCCAAGCGTTGCTTCACTAAATGAAATAGGCAACCGCACCGTGAGGTTGTTGCCATCGCGACCAAACACCGGATGCGCTGCAACATGACACACCACAAACAAATCGCCTGCAGGTCCACCATTTTTCCCTGGTGCACCGCGACCTTTGAGTCGAATTTTCTGGCCGTCATCTACACCAGCAGGGATGCGTACATTCACTTCTCGTGGTCGCATTTCAATTCCTGTGCCTCGACAACCAACACATGGCGCTTCGATGACGCTGCCTCGACCATTACAACGCTGGCATGGGCTTGAAAAAGCAAAGACTCCTTGATTGTCGTCCACTACTCCACGCCCACGACATTGACCGCATTGCTTTGGTGTGGTTCCAGGACGCGCACCAGACCCGTGACAACCCGAACATTGCGACTCGGCGTTGAGATGCAATGTGGTAGTGATTCCTTCTACGGCTTCTGTAAATCCAAGCGACAGCGTTGCTTCAATATCGCCACCACGTTGCGGACCTGCTGGGTTGCGACGCCGACCCCCTCCAAACATCTGTCCAAAGAGGTCACCAAGACCTTCGCCACCGAAATCATTTTGGTCAAATCGAAACCCACCTGCGCCACCACCAAACGATGTTGGTCCCTGTCGCCGCACATCGTCGTACTCTTTGCGCTTCGCTTCGTCGCCAAGCACGTCATAAGCGGCCGATACTTCTTTGAACTTCTCTTCTGCAGCCGCGTTATTCGGGTTGGCATCAGGGTGATACTGACGTGCAAGTTTCCGATACGCCTTCGTGATGTCCTTGTCTGATGCAGTTTGTGCAACACCGAGTACCGAGTAGTAGTCCTTTTCAAACCACTCGCGTTGCATGATTATCCCTTGACCTTGACCATTGCTGCGCGAAGCACGCGGCCCTTCCAGCGATAACCAGTACGCAGAACTTCAAGCACTACTGGTTCAGATCCATCACCTTCTTCGTGCATCACCGCATCAGCTAAAGCTGGGTCAAAGGGTTTGTCAGCAAGATCTAAAGCTTCAAGGCCCTGCTTTTGCAATGCACCGATGAGCGATGACCACACCTGCTCCACTCCTTCAACGCCATGAGCAACCGCTGCCTCACATGCATCAAGAACAGGAAGAAGTTGTTCTACAAGCTTGCCAAGTGCACGATCAAGTTCGTCGCTCATTTGTGTTGCTGCACGCTTGCGATAATTTTCAAAGTCGGCCTGCACGCGAAGTGCGATGTCTTTGAATTCGTCGCGCTCTTTCGCAACGTCTTCAATGGAGACTTCAGTGGTTATCGTCGTTTCTTCAACAGTTGAATCCTGCGTGGAATCTTCAAGCACAGACTCCACCACAGGTTCTTCGTGTGATTCACTCATGATGCAACGGCCGTCGACTTACTTCTCGTCAACGATTTCAGCATCAACGATGTCGTCGTCGCTGCCGGCCGACTGTCCACTTGCAGATGTTCCCGCTGCGTTGGTGTCGCGCGCTGCTGCCTCATACAACTTTTGGCTAAAGGCTTGGCTTGCGGTCATCAACTTTTCGGTTGCTGCCTTGATTGCATCGTTGTCAGAACCGCTGAGTGCTGTCTTTAATTCGCTCAATGGACCTTCAACTGCAGTGCGCTCCTCTTCGGTCACCTTTTCGCCTTGTTCGCGCAACACCTTTTCGGTTTGATACACGAGTGAGTCTGCATTGTTGCGGATCTCTGCTTCTTCGCGGCGAAGACGGTCTTCCTCGGCGTGCGCTTCGGCGTCTTTAACCATCTTGTCAATGTCGTCTTTATTCAATGACGACTGACCGGTGATGGTCATGGACTGTTCCTTGTTCGTTGCGCGATCTTTCGCTGAAACATGCACGATGCCGTTGGCGTCAATATCGAAGGTCACTTCAATTTGCGGTACACCACGTGGTGCAGGTGGCAAATCAACAAGTTGGAACTTGCCAAGCGTCTTGTTGTAGCTGGCCATTTCACGCTCACCTTGTAGTACGTGAATTTCCACTGATGGCTGCATGTCATCTGCAGTGGTGAACACTTCGGTTCGACGCGTTGGGATAGTGGTGTTGCGTTCAATCAACTTGGTCATTACGCCACCCTTGGTTTCAATTCCAAGTGAAAGCGGAGTGACGTCGAGCAACAACACGTCCTTCACGTCACCGCGCAACACACCGGCTTGCACCGCTGCACCAACTGCTACAACTTCGTCTGGGTTTACGGTGCGGTTTGGTTCTTTGCCGGTCATTGATTGCACAAGGTCTTGTACTGCTGGCATGCGAGTTGAACCACCCACCATGATGACGTGATTGATTTGACCCTTGGACAAACCAGCGTCAGTAATTGCTTGTTCGAACGGCTTGCGGCAACGCTCGATCAAATCGGCTGTCATTTCCTGAAACTTTGCACGCGTCAAGGTTTCGTCCATATGCAATGGGCCAGCCGCTGTTGCTGTAATGAACGGTAAGTTGATTTGCGTTTGCTGAGTTTGTGACAACTCGATCTTTGCTTTTTCTGCCGCTTCCTTCAAACGTTGAGTGGCCATGCGGTCAGCTGCAAGGTCAACACCATGTGCTGCTTTGAACTGTTGCACCATCCAGTCGATGATGCGTTGGTCCCAATCGTCACCACCGAGGTGCGTGTCACCATGTGTGCTCTTTACCTCGAACACACCATCACCGATTTCAAGTACGCTCACGTCAAATGTTCCACCACCAAGGTCGAACACCAACACGGTTTCGTCTTCGCTTCCCTTGTCAAGCCCGTATGCAAGTGCTGCTGCAGTTGGTTCGTTAATAATTCGCAACACTTCGAGACCAGCAATTTGTCCGGCTTCTTTTGTTGCAGTGCGTTGTGCATCGTCAAAATATGCAGGCACGGTAATGACGGCTTGCGTGACAGTGTCGCCCAAATATGCTTCGGCGTCGCGCTTCAACTTCATCAGCGTGCGCGCGCTGATTTCTTGTGGCGTGTATTGCTTACCGTCGATGTCGTCGCTCTTCCAGTTTTCGCCCATGTGGCGCTTCACACTTCGGAAGGTGCGATCTGGATTCGTAATTGCCTGACGCTTGGCCACTTCGCCAACCAGCACTTCGCCGGCTTTTGAAAACGCCACGACCGATGGGGTGGTGCGTGATCCTTCAGAGTTTGGGATTACCACTGGCTCGCCTGCTTCCAGGACGGCCACTACCGAGTTGGTGGTTCCGAGGTCGATTCCTACTGCTTTGCCCATGATGATTGCTCCTTATTCGGGGGTTACTTTGGGGTGATGCGTGAATTTTACGATGCACAAGTGAACTTGCCAACCCGAGCACCAAAAAACTTGAGTCAAAGGCACTCAACATTTGTCACACCGGGGTTATGGGGTCATATATTCGTCAGATACTGCTGAAATCCTCGCTGCGCCTACCATCTACACCATGACTGGCACCCTTGTCCTTCTTCGTCACGGCCAAAGTACGTGGAATGAGCTCAATCTGTTCACAGGTTGGCACGACGTGGAACTGACCGAACAGGGAGTTCGCGAGGCTGCCGCCGCAGGCGCCACCATGAAAGAAGCGGGGCTGGTTTTCGACATCGCCCACACCAGCTTGTTGCGCAGGGCGATAGAAACAAATCATTTGGCGCTGTCTGCAATGGGTCTCAACATCCCGATTGAGCGCACATGGCGTTTGAACGAGCGCCACTATGGCGCATTGCAGGGTCTCGACAAAAAGGAAACCACGCTTCGACACGGCGCCGAACAAACCATGATTTGGCGACGCAGTTTTGATGTTCCACCACCGCCAGTTGATGCAACTAGTCCCGAACACCCCGCAAATGACCCTCGGTACCAACAACTTGTTGCCGAAGGTCTTGATGCCTCTCTCCTCCCCGCAACCGAGTGCCTTGCTGATGTATTAGTACGTGTGTTGCCGTATTGGAACGATGTCATTTCTCCGCAGTTGAGAGAAGGGAAAAATGTTTTGATTACCGCCCACGGCAACTCACTTCGTGCACTCGTGATGCACCTCGAAGACATTTCGCGCAATGACATCGTGGAGTTCAATATTCCAACCGGTGTACCTCGACTGTACGAACTCTCAAATGACCTCGTCGTGAAGTCAGTTGCGTACATGGGAGACCAAGATGCAATTGCTGCGGCGACTGAGGCAGTAGCAAAACAAGCCTCTGGCAATCACTGACCAGCCTTTGCTCTCTCCCTGCTGCGGACTAGCGTAAGTTGCGCATGACTACGACCAACGCAACCTCAGAGATCTCCGCTGCACCTCGCAAAGGACTTAAGCCATACCAATTGTCCATCGCGCTTGGCGTCGGTATCGCCACCTTCACCATGATCTCTGGAATCATTCCGAACCTTGTGCATTGGAAAAGTGATTCGCCAATTCACCGTGAAGTGTTTGAAGGCATTCCGGGCTACTTGCAAATAGCGTTCTACACCATTATCCCGGCGCTTTTGGTATGGGGGTCCTTGCAATTCGCAAACCGCATTCGCAACTGGGAGCGTGGCGCACCCGATCGCCGAAAGACCACAAAGAAGAATTTCAAGCAACGTTTAGCTGACTACCGCGCCGGTGTATACATGCGCACACTGCTTCGAGATAGTGCCGCTGGACTCATGCACTCCATGATTTACTTCGGCTTCCTAGTACTTCTCGGAGTAACCACAGTGCTCGAAATTGATCACCAGGTTCCTCCTGCGCTTAAGTTTTTGCATGGTGACGTGTACCGCGCCTATGCGGCAGTAGGCGACATTGCTGGAATCGTGTTTACCGGTGGTGTGATTTGGGCAATCATCCGTCGTTACGTACAACGCCCATACCGCATTCGCATCAAGTCCAAGCCTGAACACGCAATTGGTCTTGCTGTGTTGTTGGCAATTGGCGTCACGGGTTTCACAACGGAAATGTTCCGCATTGCCGAGTCTCAAGCTGCTGGCGTAAACATGGACCACGAAAAGTGGAGTGTGCTCGGTTATCCGTTAGCACAACTTGTCAATGGTTGGTCAGTGTCATCACTTGATACCACTCACCAAGTGATGTGGGTTGCGCACGTGTTGGCCTTTATTGCCTTCCTCATCATTTTGCCAATCACCATGTTGCGCCACATGTTCACCTCACCGTTGAACATGTACTTGAAGGATCGCGAGCGTCCAAAGGGTGCGATGAAGGCAATGCCAAACCTCACCGAAACATCGCTTGAAACGTTTGGTGCACATGTTGTTGAAGACTTCACGTGGAAGCAACTGCTCGACCTCGATGCCTGCACCATGTGCGGCCGTTGCACCAGCGTGTGCCCTGCACATGCAACAGGTAAGCCACTTGACCCACGCGAAATTGTGTTGAAGAGCGGTGAAGTTATGGCCGCAACAGCGTCACATGCTCGCGGCGGAAAAGTAACGCCTCCACTGAGCGTCGACAGTGAAATCACTATTTCTGCAAACTCGTTATTCGAGCGCATCACCAGCGAAGAGATTTGGGCGTGCACGTCATGCAAGGCGTGCGACGAAATTTGTCCAGTAAATATTGAAATTCTGGACAAGATTTTGGACATGCGCCGTTACCTCTCACTGATGGAAAGCGATTTCCCTGCAGAACTCGGTAACGCATACCGCGCAATGGAAAACCAGGGCAACCCATGGGGAATGAGCCAGGGCGATCGTGGCGAGTGGGCAAAAGACCTTGACGTCACCGTGCTTGACCCAGGTGCTGCTTTCAATCATGAGTACTTGTACTGGGTTGGCTGTGCAGGAAGCTTCGATGACAAGAACAAGAAGGTCACGCAATCAATGGCCAAGTTGTTGAAGCGCGCCGGCATTGATGTGGCAATTCTTGGACCAAGCGAAATGTGCACCGGTGACAGTGCGCGTCGAAGCGGCAACGAGTACCTCTTCCAAATGTTGGCAATGCCAAATATTGAAATGCTGAACGGCATGGGCGTGCGCAAAATCATTACGCAGTGCCCACACTGCTTCAACACACTTGCCAACGAGTACCCGCAGTTTGGTGGGACATACGAAGTGATTCACCACTCACAGTTGCTTGAACACCTCATCGATTCAGGCAAGCTTGACATCAGTGACGCAACGCTCGAAGAGCGCATCACGTATCACGACTCGTGCTACCTCGGTCGTCACAACGACGTCTACATGGCACCTCGCAACGTCGTTGCATCCATCAAGGGTGTTGATGTTGTTGAAATGCCACGCAACGGCACCAAGGGAATGTGCTGCGGTGCAGGCGGAGCTCGCATGTGGATGGAAGAAACCATCGGAACAAAAGTGAACGACGAGCGCGCTGCTGAAGCAATCTCAACTGGTGCTTCTCGTGTGGCTACTGCATGTCCGTTCTGTTACATCATGTTGGATGACGGCGTGAAAGGTGCTGGCAAAGAAGAACACGAAGTGAAGGTTGCCGACATTTCGATTCACTTGCTTGACGCAATTGAGAACGGCGAGCGAATTCGTGCTGCTGGTGCTGCACCACTCAGTGCGCCAGTTGCTGGCGACTAGTTCGTTACTTTAAAAAGTTTTCGAAATAACGACTTGGTGTTGGCCCACGCTGACCCTGATACTTCGAGCCGCGCGCACCCTTGCCGTATGGATTTTCGGCTGGTGTCGTCATAGTCATGAAACTGACTTGACCAATTTTCATATTCGGATACAACGTGATGGGTAAGTTCGCCACATTGGATAACTCCAGGGTGATGTGGCCATCAAATCCGGCGTCAATAAAGCCGGCAGTGGAGTGAATCAGCAGTCCGAGTCGCCCTAGTGAACTCTTGCCTTCAACGCGTGCCACGAGGTCGTCGGCAATCGCCACGCGCTCAAGAGTGGAGCCCAGTACGAATTCGCCAGGGTGCAGCATAAATACGCCGTCTTGTGGAACCTCAACTAGTTCGGTTAAATCAGAGAGATCTTTTTTGACATCAATAACGGCAGACGTATGGTTACGAAATACTCGGAAGAGATTTGACACCTTGACGTCAATAGAAGATGGCTGAATGCACGATTCGTCAAGCGGGTCAATAATGATGCGGGCCTCGTGGAGAGCCTCACGAATGCTTTTGTCAGACAAGATCACAACGAAGCACCCTAGTGAACGAATGCCTCGGTAGAAAAACCCCAAGCAAAGCGAGGCTTATGAGACCAAACTAAGTAATGCCCACAGCGCAGCAATCAACCCAATCGCAGCCATGGCGAACGAACGGCTGCGAGGTGCTTGAGCGAGTGATCCCTCGGCCACCTTCTTCGGTGGTTTGACAACTGCAAGTACATTTCCGGCGAACATTGCTCCACCAAAGGCAAGTACCAGCCAAATCAGGATGTCTTCGCCCAGAAACATGGCTAATCACCAAGCACATCTTCAATGGAATTGTCCATTGCCATGTTTTCGAATCGTGTGTACGAAGCCAACCATGCAAGTTTTGCAAGGCCTAATGGACCAGCGCGGTGTTTCGCAACGCTGACCTCGGCAAAACCTTTGAGGTTTGGGTCTTGCTCATAAATTTCACCGCGATACAAAAACATCACGACGTCAGCGTCTTGCTCAAGTGCACCAGATTCGCGCAAGTCAGAAAGCGTTGGACGTTTATCTTGTCGGCTCTCCAGACTACGGCTCAGCTGACTTAAGGCAAGCACGGGAACATTGAATTCACGCGCAAGCAATTTGAGTTTTCGGCTGATTTCGCTCACCTCTAATTGACGGTTTTCCGGACGTCCGTCACCACCCATCAATTGCAAGTAGTCAATAACAATGAGCGCGAGTCCGCCCTCTCGGCTATATACACGTCGCGCCTTGGCGCGAATTTGTCCGACGGTGGTGCCGGCGCTGTCGTCAATGATGAGAGGAATGTCGAGTCGCCCAACTGCGTGACCAATTCTGGTCCAATCTTTCGGCGTTGGTCGACCAGTACGAAACACCGTTCCGTCTACACGTGCCTCGCTCGCCAAAATACGATGTGAAAGTTCGGCCTTACCCATTTCTAAAGAGAAGAACAGCACGGGCTTGTTTAAGTGTTGGGCTGCATGAACGGCAATGCCAAGAGCGAAGGCGCTCTTACCCATTGCAGGTCGAGCACCAACAATGTTGAGTGTTCCTGGTTGCAGACCGAGCAACACTTTGTCCAAGTCGACATAACCAGTTGGCACACCAGTCAAGACATCGTTGTTGTTGGCGCGGTCTTCGAGCTGATCAAAAGCCTTCTTGATCAAAATGTCAAGTCGCTCTGAACTGTCGCCGACGTTGCTTTCTGAGATATCGAAAATGCGACTTTCGGCTTCATCTAGTGCGCGTTCAACATCGTCTGGTTCGCCGTAGCCAATTTCCGCAATGTCTCCAGCAGCACTTATGAGTCGACGGAGGCGCGCAGTGTCGCGAACAATCTTTGCGTACCGTTCAGCACTGGAAACTGCTGGTGTGGCGTTTTGTAACGACAACAGTTCTTCAAGCCCACCAATGCCTTCAAGCAACTGGTGGCGACGAAGTTCGTCGGCAACAGTGATGGGATCAACTGGTTCGCCCGCCGTGTTGAGCGAACGAATCGCATCAAAAATATGTCGGTGTGCCGGCTTATAGAACTCGTCTGGGTGAACACCGCGTTCTACAGCAATGCCAACTGCTTCACGTGAAAGCAACATGGCGCCGAGCAATGATGCCTCGGCGTCCAGGTTGTGCGGTGGAACACGCTGCGCACCGCGAGAGCCAGACCGCGAATCGGTTCTCTTCTCGCTCGTGTTCGACATGCAACTACCTTGCCCGTTGGGCCTTGTTGTGGGCTAGTGACACTTCCCTATTGTGCAACGACCGACAAATTCACCACACCGGTGATGCCATTAAACAACGCAACGCTCACTTGGTGAGCGCCAGTTGTACGAATTGGCGTCTCGATGTTGACGACTTTGCGGTCGAGAACGACGGAAGTCTGATCTTTTACTGCAGCAACAATGTCGTTTGCAGTAACTGATCCGAACAAACGGCCTTCAGCGCCAGCCTTTGCCTTCACCGTGATGGTGTGCTTAGCGAGCTCTGCAGAAATAGCAAACGCTGAATCGCGATCTGCTGCTTCACGCAAGTCGCGAGCGCGACGCATAGAGTTTGCCTGAGTTACTGCACCGTCGGTGGCAAGAATTGCGAGCCCACCCGGAAGCAACAAGTTGCGTGCGTGTCCAGAAGACACGGTCACAATGTCACCGCGACGGCCAAGGCCATTGACATCTTTTCGAAGCAAAACTTTCATGATTTATGCCTCCTCTGTCGTTGCGTCGTCGAGTGCAATGTCTTCACCAAGCGGTGCCTCTACAGCGGCTTCGATGACGTCCTTGTAGGTGTCTGCCAATGATTCTGATGAGTCTCTATCACGCGAACGGCGCGGACGGTCGTTGTACGAACCGTCTTCCTCGCCACGACGTGGTGCACGTGCTGAAGCGACACGCTTGGTGTATGGCAACAAAGCCATTTCGCGAGCGTTCTTGACTGCCAGAGCAACGTCGCGTTGCTGCTGCACGGTGTTTCCGTTCATTCGGCGCGCGCGCAGCTTTGAACGATCCGACATGAAGCGTTGCAACAAGTTGACGTCCTTGTAATCGATGAAGCCAACTTTTTCGGCGTGCAATACGTTTGGACGCTTTTTATATTTGCGCATCGCCGCTTTGGCTGCGCGCTCTTTGTTCTTTTTACTGGTCATGGTGTGTTTCCTTTATGCGATGAATGGTGTTCGAGTTGTAGGTGTTTCAGAATGGTTCTTCGCCGCTGTCAAACGGGTTTGACTCGCCAACTGGGCTTGAACCACCCTTGGCTGCACCCTGACCATCGGTTCGTGGGGTGCGCTCAACTTGCGCAGTAGCCCAACGAAGGCTTGGTCCGAGTTCGTCTGCAATGACGTCAATCGCAGTGCGCTTGTCGCCTTCGCGCGTGGTGTATTCACGCTGCTCAAGTCGACCAGTGACCACAACGCGAGCACCTTTGGTCAGTGACGCTGCTGCGTTTTCTCCCAGTTGGCCCCATGCGGTGACGTTGAAATATGACGTTTGTTCCTGCCACTCGCCATTGACCTGATAGCGACGACCAACGGCTATGCCAAATGATGCGACGCCACGACCGGAAGTGGTGAAACGAAGTTCTGGATCGCGAGTGAGATTTCCCACGAGTGTGATGGTGTTATCTGCCATGAAGGGCTCCTAGTTAATGAATGAATAAATGGAGATCAGGCTTTAGCAGCGATCATGCCGCGGCTAGCTGCTTCCTGATCTGGCAAACGGAGAAGTTTGTGGCGGAGAACATCGTCCGCGAGCTTCAGTGTGCGCTCAACTTCGTCGAGTGCGCCACCTGGGGCTAGGAGGTTAAACACCGCATAGTACCCATCTGATTGCTTGTTGATTGGGTATGCAAGACGACGCTTGCCCCACCAATCAGGTGTGCCGTGGACCGAACCGCCGGCAGAAGAAACTGCTTTTGAGATCGTATTAATCCAGGCGTGAGCAGCCGACTCTTCGGACGCACCGCTCACAATGACCATTAATTCATATGCACGCATAAACGTGATAACTCCCTTCGGTTCCAGCCGAGGCTGGAGCCCCCGAAGGGGCAGGGTGGATAAGGACTCTGGATCGTATCGGCACAATCGGATCGTGCCACACCCCTGTCACGGAGTGCCGTGAAACCTCAATGCCAATTAGCGCTGTGACTGTTTCCTGCGGGCAGGCTCACGCTCAGGAACATGTGAAGGCTCCATGAGTGGCAGCGAACGCAAGAGATGATGCCACTTGCATGACCTACACGCTTCCACCACATATGCCGTGTACAGCGAGTCATAATTTTGTGCGTGCACTGCTTCGCGTTGAGCAAGTTGCCGAAATTCTTCCAACTCATGTGGACGAGTGATGCATCTTCCGTGATGAGGTAGCCGTGGACCAAACACGTAGGTCACCAACACAACATTGTCCTCTTGGCAAATTGGACAACGCACTTGAGTTTCATCGCCAAAGTTTCGTGCGGCACGCATGAGGTCGGGATGCGCATCACACACTTGGTCACGACGCAATCTTCCACGTCGATATTCGTTAATCACCATTCTTCGACTGAGTCGGTGATCGATAACACCGCCAATGGTTTCTCCGTCATCACCAGTGATGCTGAGTGCACTCAACCAACCAACGCGACGACGCATGAACATGTCAGCGAACGATAGCCCAAATCATTTTGTTTGGCGCGTCCACCACTCATGCAGCCGTCTCCGAATTTCTTTGTCACCAAGTACGCCTTCTTCCAGCCTGATCTCCATCAAGAAATCCAAAGCCGCACCAACTTGCCGTCCGGGTTTCACTCCCAAGAACTCCATCACTGCAGCACCATCCATTTCGGGTCGTAATGCTGCGATCTCTTCTTTTTTAGCAAGTTCGGCAATTCGCGCTTCAAGTTCATCCATGCGTTTGGCAAGCATGAGCGCTTTCTTTTCATTGCGAGTTGTGCAGTCACAGCGCGTCAACACATTGAGTTCGGTCAGGTATTTGCCTGCATCGCGAACATAACGACGAACAGCAGAGTCGGTCCAGCCCATCTGGTAGGTGTGAAAGCGCAAGTGCAGTGCGACAAGTTCGGTTACTGCTGCGACGTCTTCAGAGGAATACCGCAATGCCTTCAGTCGATCTCGTGACATTCTTGCGCCCACCACTTCGTGATGATGAAAGGTCACGCCTTTGCCATCTTTAAAGGAACGAGTTTTCGGTTTACCAATGTCGTGAAACAACGCCGCAAGGCGTGTAATTCGGAAATCAAAATTGGGTGCGGCATTTGGTTGTACATTTTCGACCACAGCAAACGTATGCGTAAGCACGTCTTTGTGGCGATGAATTGGGTCCTGCTCAAGTTTCATTGCAGGGAGTTCTGGAAAGAAGTGTTCGGCAAGGCCCGTGTCTACCAAGAACCACAAACCCAGACTTGGAAACTCGGTAACGAGCAGTCGATCAAGTTCATTACGAATACGCTCAGCAGAAATAATCTTCAGCCGCTCATGCATGTCTTTCACAGCGTTGACTAACTCTTCGACAGGTTGCAGTTTCAACGTGGAAATAAACCGCGCAGCGCGCATCATTCGCAACGGGTCGTCGGTAAAGCTTTCTGTTGGTGATAACGGCGTGCGCAACACTCTTGATACAAGATCGGCTGCGCCACCAAATGGGTCTACAAGTTCGGGGTTGTCGGTAGTGAGTTCAAGTGCCATTGCGTTGATGGTGAAATCTCGCCGGGACAAGTCCATAGAAACATCGGTGGAAAAGACAACATCAGGTTTGCGCGAATCGGGTGAATACGCCTCGGCTCGATGAGTCGTGATCTCATAGGTGCGACCATTTTTCTGGCACGAAATCGTTCCAAATCGTTCGCCTGCAGTCCACACCGCATCTGCCCATCCTGATAACAATTTCTTAATGTCGGGTGGAGTTGCATCCGTTGTGAGATCAAAGTCAAGTTGTTCGGTTGCACGATCAAGCAACAGGTCACGAACAGTGCCGCCAACTACATAGAGACGAAAGGATGCCTCACGAAACATGTTGCCGAGAGGCCGAAGTTCCGCCAGTACCGGCTCAAATCGCGGAGGAATCACACTTCGTAGGTTAGAGGTTGCTCCACCGCCAACAAGGTTGCCGACTACCGTCACATGGTGATGTCTTGCACTTCCAGTCGCCGTATTTCGCGGTGGGCAAGCCTGCTCTTCGTGATCTCGACAATCGTGTTCCCTGCTCCCGCGCAGGCAGGGTTGGCGTCGCCGCAAACGCTTCCATCCGCAATCGAAGCTCGACTAATTGGTCAAAACTTCAATGTCAGCATTGGAAAACAATTTCGCTTTGTGGTGTCAATTCCGAATAAGGCAACCCTGAGTGAATTGCGCACCACTCAAAATGCTGTCTTGCGAGTTGAGTTTCACGCTGCCGTCGCAACGCGCGACGCCGTCCGCGATGTCGCAAGCGGCAACAACACGCCAAGCGTGATTGAAACACACGATTTGCCGTTTACAAACCTTGGAACCAACGAGACGGGTGATGTCATTGCTCTTCTCAGCAGTAACGCAGGTGGGTCTTCGGTGCGCTTGCGCAAGAGCGGTGTTTACCCTGTGTCGCTTTCAATACGTGTGGGCGAACGTGATGCCAGTCGCCTGCTCACCTTTGTCAACTTCATCACCGTCCAAACCAGCAGAAACTCACTCTCTGTTTCCCTCGTTGGAGAAGTGAGCCTGCCACCCAGCCAAACACCCGCAGGCGAAACCTCCCTTATCGACTCAGCTCGAACGACGCTAAACAACGTTGTTTCATCGCTGAATGGAAACAGCGGAGTGATGTCGGTGCGAATGTTGCCTGAAACGCTGAACAGCCTCGCTGTTTCCTCTAACCCGCAAGATGCAGAGCTGCTCGGTCAACTTCAGACTGTGCTTGCTAAACATCAAGTACTTGCTTCCACTTTTGTTCCCTTTGATCCATCAAGTGCTGAGATAGCAAAACTTGGCGTCGAATTTGATAACCAACTTTCACGGGGAGTGGAAATTTTGGATTCTCGCAATGGTGACGCCGCGATCAACCCCAGAACATGGTTCTCTACCCGTCCTTTGAGTTCAGATGGAGTTGCACTACTCGCTCGCGCCGGTTTCACCAACTTGGTGTTCTCCCCACAAGCCGCTCAATCTCTCGGTGCGCTTGATTCCTACACCAAGCAGTACCGAGCGATGTACGCCGATGATTCAACAAAAAAAGTATCTATTGCTGTTGCCGACCCTCGTCTGGCCGCCTCGCTTTCTGGCACAACAAGAAACCCCGTGCAAATCAGCATGGCCGTGGCAGCAGAGATCATTGCTCAACAAGGCGAACTGGCAATTGGTCAGCGCAAACCGCTTGATCACCACCTCATTGTGTCAACAACTGATGGGTCACTCCCTAACCCCGTTCTGATGAATTCATTGCTCGTTGCTTTATCCAATGCACCTCAAATAACACTGCGACCACTTGGTTCTATACGTCGCGCAACCGAAGCGTCAACCCCTCTCACCATGCCAAGTGGTGCACCAATTGATCTTCAGGCCCGGCGACCACAATTGCAATCTGTTGTCGATGAAATTGTGTCAACGACTTCCATGTTGACTGCAGGAGCTTCGTCGCGAATGTGGTGGGAGGATTCTCTTCTCCTTATTCAAAGCGATGCGCTCAACAATGATCGTTTTGATCAGTACCTCAAAGGGTTCAAGGCGCAACTTCGAGCTTTTCGTGCGTCGGTGAGTGTGCCTGAATCGCTGACCTTCACATTGGGCGGAAAAACCAGCGATCTTCGATTGCAATTGCGTAATAGTGCCAACATGCCGTTGTCAGTGTTGGTCACGTTGTCGAGCGCAAAACTTACCTTTCCGCAGAAACCCCAGGTGGTTACCGTTGACGCAAACTCTGCCATTGACCTGATCGTCCCAGTCATCGCTCGTGCAAACGGAACATTCCCGCTTGAAGTGGTGCTGTACACACCCGACGGGACGGCTCAAGTTGGAAAACGAATTCGGTTGTCTGCGCGAGTGAGTGCGCTTGCCGGGTTGGGACAACTGGCAACTGGGGTTGCGCTCTTGCTGCTCGCCTCCTGGTGGTTTACGCACTGGCGCAAGCAGCACCGCGTGAAAGCAGTCGAAAACCATCCTGCGGTACGCTAATTACATGACCATTCGAATTGTCACCGACAGTGCTTGCGACCTTCCTCAGTACCTCATCGACCAGCACAAGGTTTCTATTGTTCCACTCTCCGTACGTTTCGGTGAACACGAATTTATTGACCGACAAGATTTAACAACCGAGCAATTCTGGACACGGTGCGACTCGTCGCCTGTATTGCCCGAAACTGCGGCACCATCTCCAGGGCAGTTTGAGGCAGAGTTTCGAAAACTTGCTGCCGAAGGCGCGACCGGCATTGTGATGATTGCTCTATCAGGTGTTCTTTCCGCCACCATGCAAAGTGCCGAACTTGCTGCCAAAGCAGTTGCTGGACATATTTCAGTACGCGTCGTTGATAGCCGTTCTGGAAGCATGGGCCAAGGAATCACGGTCATCGCATGCGCCAAACTTGCAGCAACAGGTGCGTCCTTAGATGAAGTTGTCGCCATGGGCGAAAGCCTCGCCCAACGCTCCAAGGTATGGGGTGCCCTTGACACCTTGGAAAATCTGAAAAAGGGTGGCCGAATTGGTGGTGCGAAAGCAATGCTCGCCTCTGCGCTCTCTATTAAGCCGATTATTGAAATCGTTGATGGCAAGGTTGAAGAGGGTGGCAAACAGCGCACCCGCAGCAAGGCACTTGCGTTTTTGATTGAAAAAGTACGAGATGCAGGCCCAATCGAAAACCTTGCGGTTTTGCAAGCAAACTGCAGTGATTTTGAGGCTTTTGTCGAGAGCCTTCGTGGGGTTTACTCAGGCGAAATCATTGTCGGCGACATTGGACCAATTATCGGCACACACACTGGTGCCGGAACTATTGGTGTTGCGTTTCACACCAAACCGTAACGACAAAGCATTGGTTTTCGGTGGAGATATCCCCGATTCATAAGGGGTTATAGCACTAGCGTCGCTTCACAGCGATGAACGAAAAAGGTGTGCTCCCTGGTCTCATTGGAGGCCGCTATCTCTTAGAGAGCAAAATTGCTCACGGTGGAATGGCTGTGGTGTGGCTAGCTAAAGACACGTTCCTTGATCGCAAAGTTGCAGTGAAATTATTGCGCCCCCATCTGGTTAATGATGCAACTTTGGCAGAACGTTTTCGACGCGAAGCAATCGCCTGTGCGGGAATTACGCATCAAAACATTGTTGCCGTATATGACTGCATTGAACACAATGGTCAACAAGCAGTCATCATGCAATATGTCAAGGGAAAAAGTTTGCGTGAGTTGCTCGACAAGCGACAGCGACTCGGACCAAAACTCACCATCCACATTGGCATGTCAATTGCCGCGGCGTTGGATGAAGCACACAATAAGAACTTCATTCACCGCGATGTGAAGCCAGGAAACATTTTGCTCACTCCAGAAGGCCGAGTGTTACTCACCGACTTTGGAATTGCAAAAGCAATGACATCGACTGAGGCTGATCTCACTCATGACAACATCATGATGGGAACTGCAAAATACTTGGCCCCAGAACAGGTTCGCGGAAAACCCTTAGATGGTCGATCCGACCTGTATTCATTGGGTCTCGTGCTCTACGAATGCTTGGCTGGAAAGGTTCCATTTCTGGGTGAGTCAGATGCCGACACCGCTCTTGCTCGTCTGCAGCGCGAACCGACAGATCTTGCTCGACTTCGACCTTCGTTGTCACCACAACTTGTCAAGATCATTCACAAGCTGTTGTCGCGAAACCCTGAGCATCGTTTCGCAACTGGGTATGAAACAAAAGTTGCATTGCACTCTGCTCTCACCGGTGCTCACGATAAGACCACTGAGCTCACGCCACCTACGGGGATTTCTCTTGAAGAAGAGGAGGTGTTTACTCTTCGCGAACCAACTCGCCCTATAACACCACCGCGTGGCGAGCAACGCCATCCGCAGTCCGCACCACCGTTTGCGCTCCGCAGAATGTTTGTCGGCCTTATTGCACTCAGCCTGATTGCAAGCGTGGCATTGTGGCGAGTCTCTGGAAACGAAACAATAGAAATTACTGCTACTCCTGAACCGGCAGCAGTTGTTGAGCCAGCAACCATCACCTCAATTTCTACATTTGATCCACTGGGTGACGATGGTGTGGAAAATGATGAATTGCTCCCAAACTTGCTCGATGGAAACGCAACAACCATGTGGTCCACATCGTGTTACGACAATCAATACTTCGGCGGCAAGGAATTTGTTGGTTTAGTGGTCCAGCTCAACCGAGCAGCCACGGGCACTCTTCGTGTGGGAATGCAAAATGCGCCATGGGCAATTGATGTATTTGCCTCTGCCGAAACAGCGCCGACCGACATCAATCAATGGGGCGCAAGCATTGATGGCGGTTACAACACCAAACGTGAACGAGCAAGTTTTATTATCTCTACACCTGCTCAATTCCTCCTGATAAAAATTCGCGAGGCAGGAAAGAGTGCTAACTGCAGTGCATCGAACCCGTACCAAGCTGTCCTCGCAGGTGTGGCCTTCACCGAGGGTTAGCCTGAACTTAATGGTTTCTAATCCGTTCTCCGACCCAAACTGGTCCACTTCAGTCGTCGATTTCATCGACCGATGGCTTGGTTTTGTGCGTGATCACACGACGCGACCACTGATTGCCGTAATCCGCGGACTTGTTTTTGGAACGATGGCCCTTGTTGGGGTCATGTTCTGTGTCGTGATCTTGCTCATTGGAATTATGCGTGCCTTCATTTCGCTTGGTGATGTGTGGTTAAGCCACGACACCGCCGTATGGGTTGCCTATTTCGTCCTCGGCTTTATTTTCTTGGCCCTTGGAGCATTGGGCATGCGCAAACGTCGCCCGCGCGACTAAGTTTTTGTCACCTCTCACGACAAAGGCACTGTTTTTCTTATGGCAATTCATCACAAAGTTTTGATTATTGGTTCGGGTCCAGCCGGTCTTACTGCTGCCATCTACACAGCACGAGCCGGATTGCTTCCTTTGGTCATCGAGGGTGAGCCGAGCTCAACTTCAGATCAACCTGGCGGCCAACTCATGCTCACCACCGAAGTCGAAAACTTTCCGGGTTTTCCCGAGGGCATTATGGGTCCAGAACTCATGACTCGTTGCCGCGAGCAAGCAGCGCGATTTGGCGCCGAATTCATTACCGAAAAAGTCACCCGCGTGGACTTCTCTAGCCGACCATTCCGCGCATGGGTTCGCGACACGGAATACAGCGCCGACAGTGTCATTGTGAGCACTGGTGCGCAGTCACTGATGTTGGGCCTTCCTGAAGAACCACGCTTGATTGGTCATGGTCTGTCCACCTGTGCGACCTGCGACGGATTTTTCTTCCGTGGTCAAGAAATTGCTGTTGTTGGTGGTGGTGACTCTGCACTTGAAGAAGCACAGTTTCTTACCAGGTTCGCATCAAAGGTGCACTTGATTGTTCGTCGCGACGCTTTGCGGGCGTCAAAAATTATGCAGGACCGTGCACTTGCGAACGAAAAGATTTCGGTTATCTGGAATTCAACCGTGTCAAAAATTCACGGCGATAACAAAGTGACTGGGATAGAACTGACCAACACTCAAACTGGTGCGACAAGTGAACTGGGTGTCACCGGAATATTCATTGCAATCGGACACCGACCAAATACCGACTTGTTTAAGGGTGTACTTGACATGGAGGACTCTGGTTACCTGATTACAAAACCGGGTTCTACCTACACCAACATTGAGGGCGTCTTCGCCTGCGGAGACGTGCAGGACCACACCTACCGACAAGCAATTACTGCTGCAGGTTCAGGGTGCATGGCTGCACTTGATAGTGAGCGTTGGCTAGAACTTCAGCACTAATCGGTCACACCTGAGGCAATTTCACGCGTTCGCGTGTTGCGCTCGGTACTATTTCAGTACTTAACTTCGAAGGACTCGTTATGGCTCAATCAATTACCACGCTTACATCTGCAAATTTTGACGAAACAATTGGCAGCTCAGACACGCCTATTTTGGTTGACTTTTGGGCCGAATGGTGCGGACCATGCAAGGCCATTGCCCCTGTGCTTGCAGAAATTGCAACCGAGCAAGCAGGAAACATCACCATTGCAAAACTCAATGTTGACGACTATGGCGATATCGCCATGCGCTTCAATGTCATGAGCATTCCAACACTCATTGTATTCAACAAGGGTGAAGCCGCGAAGCGTTTGGTTGGAGCTGTTGGTAAAGGCAAGTTGCTACAGGAGCTCGCAGAATTTCTTCCGAACTCCCACTAACGCACGGTAGTCACGGCACAGCCGTACACGATCTTCAGCGTCGACTTGTTGCTGCAAGCGTGCTTGCACCTGACACGTTTGAGCCAGGCGTGTATTGCGTTCGTACCGAACAGGTTGTTGCAGAGTTTCAACAACTCCGTGGCTTACCTGTAACCGGAACGTGCGATCATCTCACATGGACAACACTTGTGGAGTCCAGTTGGGTATTGGGTGCACGACTGTTGTATTTAACTTCACCGCACATGCGTGGGGATGACGTGCAAGCCATGCAAGTGGTGCTTGCCAAATTGGGTTTTGATTGTGGCCGCGCAGATGGAATCTTTGGGCCAAACACATTGCGTGCGCTTACCGAGTTTCAACAAAACTACGGAATCATTGCTGATGGAATATGTGGAGTGAATTCAATTCGCGCACTAGAGCGAACAAGTAGTCAAAGCGGTGAAGGTCCTGGCATTGTGACGGTACGTGAATACGAAACTTTGCTTACTGCGCAACACAACACTGAACGCCCACGCATTGTGATTGGCTGCTTCGACAACAACACACGTCTCACTCGCCTGCTGGTGCGTGAGTTACGCAACCGCGGTGATGATGTCATGACCATTGAAAACACAGACCCTCACGCTCATGCGCGAACTGCAAACTCGTTCGGCGCAGATTTGTATCTCGGTATGTCGAGTGCTTCAACACATGGGGTGCACTTTGCCTTTTACGAAACCGACTCATTCGTTTCAGCAGGTGGCAAAGTCGCGGCAGGGCTGTGTGCCGAGAATGTCCGGTTGGCAGACGGTGCTCTACCGATTGAGGTGTGTGGCATGCAGCTTCCGGTTCTCCGTGAAACACGGATGCCAGCGGTGATGTGCACCATTGGCCATGACAGCGGCAGCGACTATGCCCTTGGAGTGGTCCCTGCTTTGGCTCAAGCCATTACGCAATGGAGCAATCAGCCGCTATAAAAGTTATCCACAGGTTTATACACACTCTGTGCACAATCTCAAGTTCCTCTTCACGGTAAACCTGTACCCCAGGCTCACATCGGTTTACTCGTCGAGGTCAGGGCCTTCGGTCATCAATCGGTAAATTCGCTCAAGATCCTCAAGGTCGGCAAACTCCACCACCATTTTTCCATGCTTGCCAGACAGAGTGACGGTAACTGGTGTGGCGAGATGCTCGGACAACAAGTCTTCAAGTTCATGCAGACCAGGTTCTTTGACGAGATTGACTCGACCTGAGTTTCCTGTCGTTGGTTTTACGCCGGTGGCTCCCGGTTTTGGAATAACAGTGGCTGAACCTGCGCCCGGGTTGACTGCATTCCGAACTGCTTCTTCAAGTCCGCGCACGGTTAGGTTTTGTTCAACAGCCGCACGAGCAAGTGATTCTTGCAACGCGCGATTCGGCGTACCGAGCAACGCTTTAGCGTGTCCGGCTGACAGTCGCCCTTCGGCGAGGTATTGCTGAATGGTTGGCGGCAACGTCAATAAGCGAAGCGAGTTGGTAATCGCCGAACGGCTCTTTCCCACTTTTGCAGCCACTTGTTCATGGGTCATGGAGAAATCTTCAAGCAACTGTTGATACGCGGCGGCTTCTTCGAGAGGTGTGAGGTCTTGACGGTGAAGGTTTTCGACTAGCGCTTGCTCTACTGACGACACATCATCGGTAACCCGAACAATGGCTGGAATGGTGGAGAGCCCTGCTCGTTTTGAGGCCCGCCAACGACGTTCGCCAGCAATCAATTCAAAGCGGTCCGGTGTGGATGACGGTCGAACCAAAACTGGTTGCAACAAACCAATTGCCTTGATTGACGCTGAAAGTTCTGCGAGTGAGTCCTCATCGAAGTGGTTTCGCGGTTGATTTGGGTTTGGGTCAATGGAGGAAACCGAAATTTCCTGTAGCCCTGTTCCTGTTCCTCCGCCATCACGCGGTGTCATCACTGTTGATCCAGTAGGAATCAGCGCATCTAAACCTCTACCGAGTCCCGATTTGCGCGCCACCACTCACCTCCAATGCCACTGCTCGATATGCCTTTGCACCGGTTGAATTTGGGTCAAATGTGGTGATGGGTTTACCGTGCGACGGTGCTTCGGCAAGACGAACGTTATGTGGAATGACTGCCTGACACACTTTGTCGCCAAAGTGCTCGCGCACTTCACCCACCACGTCACCCGAAAGCTTGGTTCGGGTATCAAACATGGTGCAGATGATTCGACTCACGCCCAGGCCTGGGTTCAGGTTTTTGCTCACCAGATCGACGTTGCGGAGCAACTGGCCCAATCCCTCTAATGCGTAGTACTGACACTGAATTGGCACGATGACCTCCTTAGCCGCTGTGAGTCCATTGACCGTAAGCAATCCAAGGGAGGGTGGGCAGTCGATCAGGACGTAATCAAACTGGTCAATAATGGCTTCAATCGCTTTTTTGAGGCGGGTTTCCCGACCCATTGCCGGAACGAGTTCAATCTCAGCACCCGCCAGATCCAAGTTTGACGGCGCAACAAACAGGTTCTTTACTGCGGTTGGTGCCAAGCAGTCTTCAAGCGGTGTTTCGTGAAGCAACACGTCATAAATGCTTGTTTCCATGTCCCGAGTGTTAAGGCCCAGCCCAGTTGAAGCATTTCCCTGTGGGTCGAGGTCAACCAGGAGCACCCGATAGCCCTGTTCTGCAAGGCATGCACCAAGGTTGATAGTGGTCGTGGTCTTGCCGACGCCGCCTTTTTGGTTCGCCATAGCAATAATCCGCGGTGTCGGATACGGACCAGTTGGGGTGGTGCCTGGCGAGCTCATGATGACCCAAGAATACCGCGACATGGAGACTTTTAGGGGGATGGCGTTCCGGAATGTTCCACGTGGAACATTTTTGGCTTCGGTTGGCAGGTCGGTCGTTAATGTTCCACGTGGAACATTGCAACGGGGCCAATTCGGGTGGGTTCAGAGATGCCCAGGCCAAGAAGGTCTATTCCTTGCCAGCGATCGGGGGAACCGGGTGGTGGTTCAGAAACCACAATGACTCCCCCCGGCTTCACCAGTTCAGCTGACCATTGAAGGGTGAACTCGGGTGGACCAAACCCGCGCGCACAAACCGCGTCAAATGAGTGCTTGATATTGGCGGTCCGCGCAAAACTCTCTACATCGGCACACACAACGGAAACCTGTTCTTCTATACCCAGAGATTTCACCGCTCGTTGCAGGGCGTCGGTCCGCTTCGAGCGGCGATCCACCAACGTAAGTTGAATTTCTGGGCGAGCTATAGCAATGACCAACCCTGGGACACCGGCTCCACTTCCCAGGTCTACGCAGGTTCGAACCGATAGCGGCAGAGCATCCGCAAAAGCAACCGCATGAGAAATCGTGTCTTTCACGGGTTGTGTGCCGAGCGCACCAATGCGTTGAGCCGCACTAAAGATGCGGATCAGCCCCTCGTGTTCGGCTGGATGGGGAACTGCCACAGGGGCAGTCTAGTTAGGCCTCTTCTGGCTGGTCGTCTGCAAGGGCAACCACGACACGGCGGTGTGGGTCTTGTCCTTGCGAACGGGTGGCAATACCTGAAAACTCGACAAGCGTGTCGTGGACAATCTTGCGGTCAGCCGAATTCATTGGCTCAAGAACTCGTGGCTGTCCACTTGCGAGCACATCGTTTGCCACCTTGAGGGCAAACCGGCTGAGGGCTTCGCG
>BJFW01000012.1 GCA_014190095.1 Actinomycetes bacterium
GTAAATATCTCATTCCTGCGGCTCCACATTCGCTTGAATTCATGCGTGAGGGCCAAAGTTTCACGGTAGACGGCGTGAAGATAACGGTTGTTCAAGCAACAGAGAATGATCAGATAAGAATTGAACCAGCAATTTGAGGATGTAGGTTGGCTTAATGCCAAATATTGATGATGTTGGTCGTCCAGAGCCGGAACCAGCGGTAAACGAGGTTGAAACGCTCCGTGGTTTCTTGAACTTCCAACGGGCAACGCTGAAATGGAAATGTGAAGGACTGTCAAGTGAACAGATGAATGTCTCGGTTGCAAAGTCTGCAATCACGCTCGGTGGATTGCTGAAACACATGACCTTTGTAGAAAATGAATGGTTCTGGCGTTGGATAGGCGACAACGATCGACTGGAGCCATGGTTGTCGGCCGACTTTGCAACGTTTCCAGATTGGGAATTTGAGTCTGCGCAGAGCGAAAGCACGGAGACACTCTTTGCAAACTGGAATGCATCAGTTGCATTATCTGAGAAAGTGCTTGCAGAATCACTTGCAATAGGTGGTCTCGATCAACTTGCAAAAAGGAAGTGGCCGAGCGGTGAATCACCAAGTTTGCGCTGGATTTTGGTGCACATGATTGAAGAGTACGCACGACACAACGGCCATGCAGACTTCATCCGCGAATCAATTGACGGTTTAGTTGGCGAGTGAAGTTGTGTGCGTTGGGCAGCGTGGCATTGGATGTTGCTCAAAACAGGAAACACACAGCAGAATTCGCTTGCGACAGTCACTCAGTTCGCAATTATGGAATTGGCTAGTCGGCGACTTGCAGTAGTCGCATTCGCCAATGACTGATGCAGATGGACTGAACTCCACGTTGAGGCGTGCATCAAACACGTAGAGCGAACCTTCCCATAAACCTTTGTCACGGTACTTTTCGCCATAGCGAACAATTCCACCGTCAATTTGATAAATCTCTTTAAAGCCACGATTCTTCATGATTACTGAAAGCACCTCACAGCGAATTCCACCGGTGCAATAGGTGATAATCGGCTTGTCTTTAATGTGGTCGTACTTTCCGCTCTCCAATTCCGCAATGAAGTCGCGCGTAGTTTCAGTTTGCGGAACGATGGCGTCGCGAAACTTGCCAATCTTTGCTTCAAAAGCATTTCGACCATCGAAGAACACCACATCGTCACGTTTGGCTACTAGTTCGTTCACTTCTTCGGGCTTTAAGTGAATGCCACCACCGACGACGCCGTTTTCGTCAACAATAATTTCGTCTGGAACGCCGAAAGTAACAATTTCGTCACGCACCTTGATCTGCAGGTCAGGGAAGTCGTCCTTGCCACCATCAGACCATTTGAACTCCATCGACTTGAAGGCTGGGTAACTGCGAGTAACTCGCACGTACTTCTTCACCTTGTCAATAGGTCCACCAACCGTTCCATTGATTCCGTGCTTGGAAATGAGGATTCGGCCATTGAGACCAAGTCCTTCACATAGCGAACGCTGCCATAAGCGAATGGCATCAGGGTCACTTAACGGTGTGAACTTGTAATAGAGAAGGATTTTCGAGGTACTTATGCCCTCAGTTTATACGCTGTGATTATGGTGAATCATTATGAATGACATCACCATTCGCGCAATGAGCGCATCTGATTTGGAAGTGGTTTGGGCAATCAATCAAGAGAATGTTCCCGCAGTCGGCGAAGAGACGCTCAAAGATCTTGCCAAGTTGCATGAACAGTGCGTGATTGCACTTGTCGCGGAAGTATCTGGAAAAATCGCAGGATTTTGCATGGTGCTATTGCCAGATGCAGATTATGGAAGCCCGAACTTCAAGTTCTTCTGTGATCATCTTGATGATTTCATCTACCTAGATCGAGTTGCCGTTACTTCGGAATTTCAGGGAATGGGTATAGGCGCTGCGTTGTATAGCGAAGTGGCGAAGATGAGTGATGCAACATGGTTTGCACTTGAGGTAAACACCAAACCCCGCAATGAAGGCTCGTTGCGTTTTCATGCACGCGAAGGGTTTGTGCAGATGGAAGAATTGGAAACGCGACCAGGAAAGATGGTCAGCCTGATGGTGAAGAAGTTGAAGGGATAACGAAGATCATGGCAAATGTTGCTGTAATTACTGGTGCGGCTCAAGGGATTGGTCGACGAACGGCTCAAGTATTGAACGAACAGGGCTGGAGCCTTCTGTTGCTCGACCTTCAGAATATCGACACATCTGAGTACTCGTCGGCAATAGCGCTGGCTGGAGATATCTCGGACGAACAGTTTGTTGAATCAGCGGCGAAGCAGTGCTTAGAGAAGTTTGGGCAAGTTGATGCATTGGTAAATAATGCTGGTATTTCGTGCATAAGTTCTGCAATTGACACATCAGCAGAGTTGTACCGCAAGGTTATTGACGTGAATCTGGTCGCACCGTTTCTTTTGGCAAAAGCTTTTGGTCGATTGATGCTCGACAATGGTTCTGGCTCTGTTGTCAACGTCGCTTCAGTTGCGGGCTTGCAAGGTGTTGCAGATCGCTCTGCCTATAACGCAAGCAAGCATGGCCTTATTGGCCTTACGCGCACGCTTGCAGTTGAGTGGGGTGCAAAGGGTGTTCGTGTTAACGCCGTATGTCCGGGTTGGGTGAAAACAGAAATGGATCACAAGGACCAAGCTGGTGGCAGTTACAGCGATGCCGACATTATGGAGCACGTGCCAATGGGTCGCTTTGCCAAGCCAGACGACATTGCACAAGCAATTGCGTTCCTATGCGATTCTTCGAAATCAGGGTTCATTAACGGAGTCGCATTACCGGTTGATGGCGGATGGACGGCCGATGGGTCTTGGCAGTCGCTACGACTGAAGCACCGTAGGCACTAGGTTTGTAGATATCAAAGGAGCCAACATGGCAAACAAAGAACAGAATAAAAACAGCAACCAAAAAAAAGCAGCGAAGTTGACGCTAAAAGAAAAGCGTGCCAAGAAAGCTGAAAAGAAGAAGTCCTAGTTCTTCTTAAAGATCAGTATGCGAGCTTTGTCGCCAAAGTGTTCACTGCCTTCGGAGTAGATATCAACCTCTTCGTACTGAGGCTTAGTGATCAACTTGCTTTTCAACGCTTCGGAAATTGCTGAACTGAAGTCGCTGTCCTCCCAATGCTGCATATTTACTCCAGCAACAATCGTTGCACTAGGACGGCATACAGTCAGCGCGCTAATCAATTCCTTAGCGCCTAAATGACCAATAGTGAATGTTCCTGCACTTACGAAATAATCAAAGTGATTTGTAGCGAAATGGATTGGCAATGTGAGATCGGCTGCGTGCAAGTTGTCGTATAACTTTGATCCATCAGAACGAATCTTTGATGCAGCTACGGCAAGCATCTCGGGTGAAATGTCGGCGCCTTCAATCACGCTAAGTGGGCGAAGTTTTGCGATCTCCTCACCTACGGCGCCAGTTCCGCATCCAATGTCAATAACGGTAAATGAACGATCTGCTGGCATGTGCTTGGCAAGTGCTTCAGCGATTTTCGCAGGGTAGACATACCTCATATTCTCAATAAACGTTTGGTCGTAGGTGGGGGCCCATTGTGAATACAACTTGCGGCTGTCTTCTGGGGTAATCAAGTTGTAGGCGTCAGCAAGGGTGATCTGCTTCTTCCCTTTTTCAACCACAGGATTATTGTAACTAGAGACGTTTCACGCGAACCGGGGGTTGTAATGAAGGTGCCATTAACGGTTATAGATCATTTACGCCGAGCGGAACAGGTGTACGGACACCGAATTGCCTTCATCGACGAACCTGACCAACCTGCGGAGTCATGGGGCACACAGACCTATTCAGAAATGGCACGCAGAGCACGTGCACAAGCTGCAGCCCTGGACAAGTTGGGTGTCCCGCAAGGCGCACGAGTAGCGGTTGTCAGTCAAAACTCAGCCAGACTGCTCACCAGTTTCTTTGGGGTAAGCGCGTACGGGCGAATCCTTGCTCCAATCAACTTCCGGCTGTCTGCCGAAGAAGTCGCATACATCGTTGAACATTGTGGTGCAGATGTGCTCATTGTCGATCCAGAACTTGATCAGTCACTGAAGAGAGTTTCGGCAAAACATCGTTTCGTCATAGGTTCCGAAAGTGACGAATTGTTATACGACTACTCAGCAGAGCCTCGACCGTGGACTCCAGATGAAGATACAACTGCGACCATTAATTACACCAGTGGAACAACTGCCCGACCAAAGGGCGTTCAACTTACCCACCGCAATATCTGGTTGAACTCCGCAACTTTTGGTTGGCATATGGGAGTAAATGATCGCGATGTGTACTTGCATACGTTGCCGCAATTTCATTGCAACGGTTGGGGAATGGTGTATGCAGTAACTGCAATGGGTGGCACACATGTGGTGTTGCGCAAAGTTGATGGAGCAGAAATTCTTCGTCGTGTAGACAAGCACGGTGTCACGTTGTTGTGCGGTGCTCCAGCAGTGGCTAATGCCATCATTGATGCGTCTACACAGTTTGATTCTGGAGTTCCAGGCAAAGGAACTGTTCGCATGGTTGTGGCAGGAGCACCACCGCCGTCAAAGACCATTGAACGAGTAGAGACAGAACTCGGCTGGCAGTTCAATCAGCTGTATGGACTCACTGAAACATCTCCTGTGTTGACGCTCAATCGTCCTCGTTTCGAAACGGATCACCTAACTGCTGCTGAGCGTTCGGTTGTGCTTAGTGCTGCAGGGTTTCCAACCATAGGAACCGAGATTGAGACGAGTGCCGACGGTGAAGTATTGGCACGAAGCAACACGGTGATGGAGGGCTACTGGAACCAGCCCGAAGAGACAGCGAAAGCGATCGTGAATGGCTTTTTTCATACTGGCGACGGTGGAAGTATTGGGGAAGGTCATGCACTGACCATCAGCGACCGCAAAAAAGACGTGATTATTTCTGGTGGCGAAAACGTCAGCTCAATTGAGGTTGAGGATGCTCTGTTCTCGCACCCTGAAGTAACCGAAGTTGCTGTTATTGGAATTCCAGATGACAAGTGGGGCGAATTGGTGCTCGGTCTAGTAGTGAAAGCACCAGGATCAATTCTTTCCGAGGAGGAGTTAATTGCCTATTGCCGCACCAAGATTGCTGCCTACAAATGTCCAAAGAAAGTAGAGTTTCGATCTGAGCTTGCGCGCACAGCAACGGGGAAGTTACAAAAGTTCAAACTCAGAGCTCCATATTGGGATGGCTACACAAAGCAGGTGAACTGATGTTGAGTCAGCAGCAAATTAAAGCAGTAATTGACCAGTTTCACGATGAGGGTTATGCAATCGTTCGTAACTTTCTTCCCGACGACGAATTGGTTGAATTACAGAGGAAGACTTCTGAGTTGCGCGAAATTGCACTTGAGCATCCAGTTACCTATCGACACGGAAACTTGGCCTACGAGATTTTGCCAGAGGAGCACTTCGGAAAGCGTTACGTCATTCAGGCTTATTGGTTTGCGTGGGCTGATGCGTACTTTGACAAGTTCCGAAGCAATCCCCGATATCTGCAATTACTCGAACCATTGATTGGTAAAAATGTCAAGCAGGTGGCGCAACAGATTCACTGGAAGCCACCAGGGGCTCGATTGACGGGATACCGATTTCATCAAGATTTGCGGTTCCGCGAGAGTCGTGAGTCGTACGAAGATGTAGTTCGCGACACAGTCACCATGGGCTTAGCAATTGATAGAGCAACACCTGAAAACGGTTGCCTCAAGATTGTTCCTCGAAGTCACACCATGGGATACCTCGGACTTTCTGACAATGGCGATGGTCAGATCATGAAGGGTCTTACGCAGGACGATGAGTTAGAACAGGTGGGAATAGATCCATCACGAGTAATCGATGTGTCACTTGAACCCGGAGATCTCGTTATGTGGGGTCTGATGACAGTGCATGGCTCATTGCCTAACGAATCAGATCATGAGCGAGCATTTGCTATTTCGAGTTATGTGCGTGGAGATACATCGCAACGCGGTGAGTGGACTTTTAAGGACGGATTGCCGCAGTTGCTTGGAGAAACTCCCCAATTGTGCAAGAACGAGAAACTATTTCTTAACCTCGAGCCTCATTACGATGCGACCAAGTGGTTCCTCTGAACTAACCTGCGCTCATGATCCTAGATACGTTGATTAATTCAGTAGTTGTCATTGTTGTCAGCATGTTCCTGCTGTGGGTTCTCAGTGTGTTGAAAAACAACGCATCAATAGTTGACATTTTTTGGGGTTTGGGTTTCGTCATCGTGGCGTGGGCGAGTGCGATCAATGCCGATCAAGTGTCTGTTCTCGGCAAGGTGGTTCTGGCACTTGTTTCGTTGTGGGGATTGCGACTATCGATCTATCTAGGCATACGCAATCACGGTAAACCGGAAGACTTCCGCTATGTCGCAATGCGCAAGCACTACGGACCGAAGTTTCCAATAATCAGTTTGTTTACGGTGTTTCTCTTGCAGGGTGCAATCATGATGATTGTCTCACTACCAGTTCAGATTGCCCTGTCCGATGCAAGTTCGACATTGTCGGTTGTAAGTTATGTCGGAATCGGATTGTTTGCTTTAGGAATATTCTTTGAAGCAGTAGGTGACTGGCAGCTTGCACACTTTAAGCGCGATCCGCAGAACATTGGCCAAGTGATGCAAACCGGTTTGTGGAAGTACACACGGCATCCGAATTATTTCGGTGACACATGCGTGTGGTGGGGTATAGGCGTGGTTGCCCTCGGCGCAAGTTTCGGATGGATCGGACTCTTTGGAAGTCTGTTAATGAACTTCTTCTTAGTTCGTGTGTCAGGAGTTCCAATGTTGGAGCGTTCAATGTCTAAGCGACGTCCTGGTTACGAGGAATACAAGCGCCGTACAAGCAGTTTCGTACCGCGTCCGCCGAAGAAGTAGTTACGAGCGCGGACTACGACCGCGCAGCTTTGCCCACTCGCCAAATTGGGTGAGCGAAGCAACTGTTGCGCCCATCGATTCTGGAGCAACAGGGTGACTAATGAGGTAACCCTGTGCTTTTGCGCAACGTAATTCCGCAAGTGCTTGTAATTGTCGAACGCTTTCAACGCCTTCTGCGACCATGTCCAAACCAAGTGAATCACCCATTGCAATGATGGTGCGCACCAGTGATCGCGCGCTGAGGTCATCGGCAACGCCATTAACAAACGAGCGGTCAATCTTCAATCGTTGAATAGGGAATTTCTGCAACAGGGAAAGTGATGAGTATCCCGTTCCGAAGTCGTCAATGGCCACGCGAACGCCAAGTGCGCATAACTTGGTAAGTGCATCGAGCGCCTGCTCGGGCTGGGCAATCATCACGCCTTCAGTGACCTCGAGCCACAACTGGTCTGGTGCAATGTGCGATCGGAGCAGAGCCTCATGAACAACGGGAACGAAGTTTGGATCGTGCAATTGGCGCGGACTCACGTTTACCGACATGGTGGCTTCACGACTGCAAATGCCCTCATTGATCCAGCCGCGCAAGTGGGTGAGCGCTTCGAGTAACGCCCAGGCTCCAATTGGAACGATAGTTCCGGTCTCTTCCGCAATTGGAATGAACTCTGCTGGCGAAATGATGCTGCCGTCGTCGCGTGTCCAACGCATAAGTGCTTCAAAGCCAACAACATCGCCAAGTTCTATGTCGACAATCGGTTGGTGCACCAAACGTAATTCTCGGCGCTCGAGTGCTCGGTATAGAGCGGTTTCAACGGCTAAGCGCTGCGTGACGCGTTCAAGCATTGACTCATCGAAAATAGCAACGCAGTTTCGGCCAGCATCTTTGGCTCGATACATGGCGGTATCTGCATGGCGCAGAAGGTCGTCGGCATTTGTGGAAATACGTTTGTGGAAAGTTGCAACACCAATGCTGGTGGATACGAAAACGTCACCTTGGCGAAGTGACAGCGGTTCGTTGAAACTTTCAAGAATTTTGTCAGCAACGATCATCGCGTCACTTGCACCACGTGTGCCCGGGTCCAATATGACGAACTCATCGCCTGAGATACGACCAACTACACAGCGGTCAGGAAGAGCATTCTTTAGGCGCTGTGCAACAGCGATAAGTACACTGTCTCCGGCTTGATGCCCGAGTGAGTCGTTGATGTTCTTGAAACGATCGACGTCAATGAACAACACCGATGGGTAGCGCTGATCTTGCTCTGCAAATTCAAGTGCAGCATTAACATGCGTCAGCATGAGACTGCGGTTGGGTAATCCGGTCAGCGCATCGGTCTGTGCTGATTGTATGAGCGAGCGCTGCGTGCTGGCGTTGGCGCGAACTGCGTGGATGACACGGGCAGTAACCGCAATCGTGAGAACGAAGACGGAAATGGTTCGCACAATTCTGTCGGTTTGGTCTGCTGCTTCAGTTAGTGAGAGAACAACCACGGGAATGGTGAGCGCTGCGGTTGTGGTGATCAGTCGTCCAAGCAATGGGCGCTGAGTACGAGCTGGTCCATGCTCAGTGATCGTTGAAATGCTGCTATGCACAAATGCAGCAGAGCAAAGAAATAAGCACAGCACATATGAAGCATTGATGTATTCAGGAGCAATTTGAAATCGTCCGGAATCATTTGCTGCATACAGAAAGTCACCGACAAGTGTGAAGGTGATGGCAAAGGCAATCAGCCAAACCGACGGGGTTCGAGCAGCATCGCCGAACAGCAATGTTGCGAGAGAGAACAGCACGACAGCACTGATGGCAAGTGTTGCTCCTTGAATACCTGTAACGAGGACAACTGAAGTACTTGCATCAAATGTTGGTTGAAGAAATACAACCCAAATGAGAAACCAAGCGCCTAATGCAACGATGAGACCGTCACCAAGAACGCTGATCGGATCGTTGCCGATACGCCGCCGAATGATGAGCAGCAATCCAAGTGCCAACGTAATTTGCACCAGCAGATACAGCGATTCGGGGATTGCTTGCAGATTGACATTGGTAAATTGATCATCCAGAATCTGTGCAGTTGACGAGGAGACAGCGATAACGAAAAGTGCTGGCCATAAGACTTTGTCTGGCTTATTGAATTTGGCCGAAATACCAAGAAACACCATCACCTGGACCGTGGCAATCAGGTAGGCAGCATTGCTGAAGTCCTGTGAGCCACTCATGGCAACGGCGACCGACAGGGCTAAGCCAACGCCGGTTAAGCCCCAAGAAAGGCGTGAAATAGGCGCAGAATTCACTTGGCAAACGGTACAGCATCCCTTTTCATACGCCGAGGATGGGGTATTTTTGAATCAGGGCGGAGAACCCTAAACCGCGTTTGCGGTCTGTTTGGAGTTCCCCAAAAATGTTCGTTACCCGCCACTCTCCAGTTACCGATTCGGTACTCAAGGATCAGTTGTGGACGCTGTACACCCGTGCCTATGCACGCACAGCAGAAGATGCAGTGACGCACGAAATGCTGGACCGATTGGAGTTCAACGATCAACTCTCAGACACAACTAATCGTGCTTGGGTTGTGTGGGAAGACAACATGCCTGTGGCAATGACCATGATCGCAACAGACGTTCGTCGCACGCGCTGGTTGAGCGAGCACTATTTCAAGAAGAACTATCCTCAGCAATTCGCCACTAACAAAGTGCATTACGTGGTCTGGGCAGTTGTTGACCCTTCGTATGTCACAAAAGGTGTAAGCATGTTCATGGCACGTCAAGCAATGGCAGTTGAAGCGCGCGAAGGCTCGCTGTTGGTGTTCGACATGCCTGAGTCGAATCAACCAAACAAGTTGGGTGGAGCGGCCGAATTGATGCACCGCATGGCACGACAAGTAGGGGGTGCTCGTTTGGTGCCGCTGACCGTCCAGAGGTATTACGCCCTTGATTTCTCGCCTTCACAGGTTGGCGAACCAGAAGTTGTCGAACAAGCATCGAGTTCACTCTCAGACTCAGTTCTTTAGTAAGAAATCCCCGCTAGATTTGGGGGTGATATGGCAGTCACGTTTGTTGTGCCCGGCGCACATCTAATGAGCGGACTCCTCGGCGAGCGAGATGAGCACCTGAGATTCATCGAAGGTGAATTTGAAGACGTTGCCATTCGCGTTCGTGGTAATGAAGTGTCAATTTCCGGACCCCAATCCGATGTCGTGTCTCGGTTGTTTGAAGAGCTCACTGCATTGCTGCAGCGTGGTGAATCGCTGGATCGTTCCGTGCTTTCGCGGTCAATTGTGATGGTGCAGGCGAATGAGAAGCCAAGTCTTATTCTTACCGAAGACATTTTGCGCACTAGTAGTGGCAAAAATGTTCGTGCAAAGACTTCTGGTCAGCGTAAATACGTCGAAGCAATCAGGGACAACGTCATAACTTTTGGCATTGGGCCTGCGGGTACAGGAAAGAGTTGGCTTGCAGTGGCGATGGCTGTACTTGCACTGAACACAAAGCGAGTGCAACGAATTATATTGACCCGACCAGCAGTGGAGGCAGGTGAGCGTCTAGGTTTCCTACCTGGTGATCTCACTGCAAAGATTGATCCATATTTACGTCCGCTCTATGACGCTCTGCACGACATGGTCGGAGCTGAGACGGCAAAGACTTATCTTGAGAAACAAATTGTCGAAGTTGCGCCACTTGCGTTTATGCGCGGGCGCACGCTGAACAACAGTTTCGTTATCTTGGATGAAGCCCAGAACACCACTCCAGAGCAAATGAAGATGTTTCTTACACGCATTGGTTTCGGTTCAAAAGTTGTTGTCACTGGCGACACCACTCAGGTTGACGTGCCAGATGGACGCAGTGGTCTGCTGGGGGTCGAGCGTGTGCTCACCGGAATCAAAGATTTGACCTTTGTCCACCTTGATGCAACGGATGTCGTGAGACATCGCATCGTGGCCGACATTGTGGCTGCATATGAAAAGCAAACACCAAACCATGGCTGAATCGCGACCGGGTGTTTCTAAACCTCGCCGTGTTGGCGGCGATGGTGAACCAGAAGTGTTCATGGCAGATGAGCAGCAGGATCTTGAAATAGATCTTGTCCGCTGGCAAAACCTTGCACTCGATGTTCTGCGCGCTGAAGGCGTAAAGGGTTTAACGGAAATGACGGTTATGTTCATTGATGCGCCAACCATGACCGAATTGAATGCGCAGTACATGGGAAAGTCGTATGCAACTGATGTGCTGTCGTTTCCGCTTGACGCAGTAGAGGCAACTCGCTCACCTGGTCCTGGGGCGATGTCGAAAACACCTGAGCCTTCACCGCTCGATGTATCAGATTTGCCTCTGTTGTTGGGCGATGTGGTTATTTGTCCAAGCGTTGCAGTAGAGCAAGCTCCGCGTCACGCGGGAACGGTTGACGATGAACTCGCGCTACTACTTGTTCATGGAATACTTCATGTTCTAGGCAACGATCATGACAATCCGGAAGCCGAAGCCGCAATGCACGCTCGCGAGCGAAAGCACCTCGAAGCATTTCACTGGGGGCATGCTGCTCCAGAACAATTCCGTCATATTCAGGAGTTAGAACAGAAATGATTTTTGCCAAAACGCCAACGGCAATTGACTACTGGATGCTTGCCGCCATTGGGTTTATTCTCGTGGTCCTCATTTTCCTTTCGCTTGCTGAGATGAGCCTGTCTCAAATGACGAAGCCCCGTGCCGCTGCGCTTGCAGAAAAGGGTGCAAAGTCAGGCAAAGCATTGGTGCGACTTGCGGCAGAACCAACATTGTGGGTGAACCCGTTATTGCTGACGGTCAACATATTCCAGACCGTGCAAGCAACCCTTATGGGAATTGTGTCCGGTCGTTTGTTTGGTCCCGCAGGAGTTGCCATCGGTGTGGTGATCAACGTGCTGTTGTTCTTTGTTCTTGCTGAAGCAGTTCCGAAAACTTACGCCGTACTCAATCCGGTTCGTGGAGCAACATCCACAGCTCGACCAATTTCATTACTCGTGCGATTTTGGCCGTTGCGTGCTGCATCGACAGTGTTGATCAAACTCACCAATGTCATTGTGAAGGGTGAAGGTCTGAAGCAAGGACCATTCATTGGAGAGCAAGAATTTTTGGGAATTGTGGAGGCTGCTGCTCAGGAGAGCGTGATTGAACATGAGGAGCGCGAACTCATTGAGTCAATTATTGAGTTCGGAGACACCGTGGTGCGCGAGATTATGGTTCCACGCCCTGATGCGGTGTTTATCGATAGCGACCTCACCATCACTCAGGCGCTTGACAAAGCCGTAGAGGATGGTTTCAGTCGACTTCCAGTGCTGCGCAAAGACGACGACGACGTCGATGATGTTGTTGGCATTGTGTATGTGAAAGACCTGGTTATCGCTGAGCGTCAAGGAAATGGTGCTTTGCCAATAACGGACCTCATTCGTCAGGTCGAGGTTGTGCCTGAAAACAAATTGGTTGCCGACTTGATGCGCAGCATGCAGGCCAAGAAGTTTCACATGGTCATGGTTGCCGACGAGTATGGAATCATCGTTGGGCTAGCAACACTTGAAGATTGCTTAGAAGAGCTTGTAGGTGAAATTGTCGATGAACACGATGACGAAGATCTGTCATTGCAAACTCTTCCTAATGGTGATTATCTCGTCATTGGCTCAATGCCGATTTCTCGTCTGAACGACGAACTCGAGTTGAAAGTGCCTGAAGCCGAATACGACACCATTGGTGGTTTCATTTTTGGAATGTTGGGCCACGTTCCCGTGCAAGGCGAATCGGTTGATTTTGATGGATGGCGAATTAGCACCGAGACATTGGACGGCCGTCGCATTCAGCAGGTTCGCATCAGCGCACTAGCGCCGTAACGACTATCGTCGGGCGAATGGACATTTCGCTCTCAGGAAAAGTTGCTCTCATTACTGGCGGATCGCGTGGCATTGGTTTGGCTACCGCTAAGTCATATTCAGATGCTGGTGCGCAAGTGATGATTACTTCGCGAAAAGAAGATGCGCTTCGCGAGGCCACGGCATTTATTGGCGGAGGAGCCTCGTACATTGCGGGCAACGCGGGTGATACGGAGTTTGCCCAGAAATGTGTGAGCGCCACACTTAAGCAGTTTGGCAAAATCGACATCTTTGTAAACAACGCGGCAACGAATCCGTACTCAGGACCAACTCTTGAAGTGAGCGAGTCGCAGTTTGATAAGACCTTTCAGGTCAATCTTCGTGGTCCATTGTTTTGGTGTTCACAAATTTGGTCACAACACATGAAAAATAACCCCGGGGTCATCATCAATATCGCTTCAGTCGGTGGTCTTCGCGCCGAGGGAAGCCTTGGCGTGTACAACCTTACGAAAGCGGCGCTCATTCACCTCACCAGACAGTTGGCGGGCGAGCTTGGGCTCACTCGAGTTGTGGGTATTGCGCCAGGTCTGGTGAAAACAGATTTCGCTCAGATGCTGGTGGACAACTATGGCGATTCACTTGCCAAGAGACTTCCACGTAAAAGACTTGGCGAACCGCAAGACATTGCCAACCTTGCAACGTTCCTCGCTTCAGATGCAGCCAGTTGGATAACTGGTGAAACGTATGTAATTGATGGTGGTGCAGGAGTGGCCTCCGGCGCAATGTGATTGCGATTAGTGCTTCAGATTCTTGAGTGCCTGATGATCAACTTTGCCTAGTGACGTCATCGGGAATTCCGTCACCACTCGCAGTTCAGTCGGTGCACAAAATGATGGTAATTGAGTCTTTACATGCTCGCGAATGTTGTCAAGTGACGGAGCAACATCGCGCGATGAAATGATCCAAGCCACAACTCGTTGGCCCCAATGTTCATCTTCAATTCCGCTAACGACAACGTGTTCTACGCCAGAGAAACTCGCCACGACTTTCTCAACTGCATTTGGCCACACGTTTTCGCCACCCGTGATGATCATGTCGTCTTTTCGACCGAAAACTCGTATCTGATTATTGGAAAAGGTGCCGCAGTCACCTGTTTCGTACCAATCTCCAGTTGAACGTTCGGCATCTTGTCCGCGGTATGCGCGAAATAGGGAAGGCGATTTCAGTTCAATACTTTCATTCATGATGCGCACTTCAACACCATCAAGAGGTGCGCCGTCGTAAGCAATTCCGCCAAAAGTTTCTGTCATGCCGTATGTGGTCACAACATTGTCTGGAAGGTTTGGTGGGGCTGCAGCTCCGCCAAGCAGAATCGTGCTGAATATGGATGGTTCAATTCGCTTCAGTGTTGTTGGCACCAATGAGACGTGCGTTGCGCCTGCCCGTGCTGCATTCAGAACCTCGGTCTCATCGAACTTGGCAAGAATGTTGATGGGGTTGCCCATGAGAATTGAGCGAGCCACAATGCTGAATCCTGCAACGTGGGAAACGGGAAGGCACAACAGCCAGTGTGTCGATGTATCGGTTTGTAAGCGCGATTGAGACATATTGAGTAGTGCACGAATGGAGTCGTGGGTGTGCACCACGCCTTCTGGAGCGCCAGTTGAACCGCTCGTCGCGATTACCAGCGCGTCATTGTGTTGTGTGGGTTCGGAATTGCGAAAATAAACTGCGTTTCCCGTTTCATCAATCGCCACAGAAGGGTTGAACTCCTTGATGAGCGATTCTTTCGCAGATTGTGGGAGTCGCTGATCTACCGGAAACACCGCGTCGCCTAATTCCCATGCCTTTCGCACATGATTGGCGAAGTCAACGCTTGCCGGCATGTCCAATGCAACGAGACGATTCACGGTCATCAGCGTAGGCGTTTAAAAGTGCGACACTAGAGAGATGGATAAGCAGCCAAGTGGCCTTCAACTGTGGATTCTGGGTGCTCGACCGCGAACATTGCCCGCTGCCTTTGTGCCTGTGTTTGTCGCCATCGGTCGAGCGCTTTCTCAGGATGTGGAGACTACGAAATTGTGGTGGTGCGGATTCTTCGCACTCATCGTCAGCGTTTCGTTGCAGGTAGGAGTCAACTACGCCAATGATTACTCGGATGGCATCAAAGGAACCGATGCCAAAAGAGTTGGACCTCTCAGGCTTGTTGGCTCCGGGTTGGTTCCGGCGAAAAGTGTCAAGACAGCAGCATTAATCGCGTTTGGTGTTGCTGCTGTATTTGGGCTGTTTATTGCGCTTGCGACAACGCTGTTGCTCATTCCTCTCGGTGTGTTGTGCATCGCCGCAGGTTGGTTGTACACGGGTGGACCAAAGCCATATGGATATCTAGGGTTCGGTGAACTGTTCGTTTTTGTGTTCTTCGGATTAGTGGCTACATCCGGATCGGTGTATGCGATTACACAGACCATTGATTATGAAACGGTGGTTGCTTCGTGCATTGTTGGGTTACTTGCATGTGCACTGCTGGTCGTGAACAATTTGCGTGACATCCCTGGTGATACCACTGCAAACAAATTGACCCTTGCAGTGCGCATGGGCGATGCCATGACGAGGAAGTTGTATTACGCCATGTTTTTGTGTGTGGTGTTACTGATTCTGCTCCTCGGAGTGCGAGATCGCTCGGTGCTCATCGCGCTAGTTGGATTGGTCACAACTTTTCCTGCACTGAAAGCTGTGAGGGCGGGAGCGCTCGGTAGAGAATTAATTCCAGTTCTTGGGGCAACCGGCAAAGCTCAATTTGCTATTGGTCTGCTGCTTGCAGTTGGTTTAGCTCTGTAGCCACCAGTTAACGGCTTGGGCAAAGGCCTCTGGCTGATCGAGATGAGCATTGTGCCCGGCCTTGTCAAGAACCCGCAGCGTCGAATGTGGAATGAGTTGATTCATTCGTTTAGCAATCTCTGTGAACTTTTCATCGCGTGAACCACAAATGAGTAACACGGGAATATTGATTTCCTGAAGGTGCACCCATAGTGGTTCTTGTTTGCCAGTTCCACACTTGCGCAGGCTTGTTGCTAGTGATGCAGGTGTATTTCTTGAACGGTCTTGAATTTCCTCATTGCTGAACTTTGATTTTGCAAATAGTGGCTGTCGGATCCACTCCTGAAGAAATGCAGGAGTGCCAATTGATTCAATGCGCGATGCAAGTTCTTCGTCTGCCTGGACTCTTGCTGCTCGTTCGGAGTCATCCTCAATTCCGGGTGTGCCACTCACCAACACAAGGCCAGTCATTGCGTATGGATGCTGAATTGCGGCATGTAGAGCCATGCGGGCTCCCATGCTGTAGCCAATAAGCACCTTGCCAAATGCGATGTCTGCAAGCTCGTCGCCGGTTTCCTGGAGGGAAAGCGAGATGCCTTGTGATTCACCATGATTGGGTGCATCGATAAATGTGTTGGTCGAATCGTTGATTGCCTGCGCTGCAGTTACCCAAGATTTACTAGTTTGCGTGAACCCATGAACAAAACAGATCTGCCGAGATCCGTTTCCACTGGAAACGGTATGTAATCTCATGCTTTTTCAAGAATCCGTTGGATAATGCGCTCAAACATCTCAACATCTTGCGCACCTGGCACCGACCACTGACCATTGATGATGAATGTTGGAACGGCGGTAACTCCGTATTCGGCAGCTTCCGAAATTTCTGCTCGAACTTCGTCAACGAATTCATCACCTGACAGGAAGGTGTGGGCGTCATTGCGGTCAATACCCGCAGACTCGGCGCAGTCAGCAAGCACATCAATGTCGCCGATGTTCTTGCCTTCAGTGAAGTATGCATCCATGATCAGCTCCTTAAGAGGAATCTGTACGGAAGCACCATGTTGCTTCAGCGCATAACTCAGGAGACGATGTGCAAGAAATGTGTTTGATCGCACTGCAATGTCCATGTTGAACGTGATCTTGTCTTGTGCGGCGACCGAGGTGACGTGATCAAGAATCTCAGCAGCGCGTTCTGGACCCCCAAACTTCTTGGCGTATGCGTCCTTCGCTGGAGTTGGTGAGTCCGTAGGAGCGGTTGGGTCTAGTTGGAAGGGTCGGAACGAGTAATCCACCTGAACGTCAACGCCACGGTCCCGTAGACGCGAAATAGCAGTCTCAAATCGCCGTTTTCCAATAAAACACCATGGACATATGACGTCGGAGAAGATTTCTATGCGCATAGATGCCACGATAGAGGGGATGGCCTCAACTCCTGCAACCACTGCGACTTTTTGCGCGACCATGGTGGACGAGTGGGTGAGGCTTGGGGTTGCTCATGCCGTGGTTTCTCCAGGTTCTCGGAGCACACCAATGGCGATTGCTCTGTCCAGTAACCCGAAAATCGCACTCCATGTATTTCACGATGAGCGATCCGCTTCATTTGCGGCACTCGGTATCGGTCTGCAATCGGGAGTACCTGCCGTATTGCTGTGCACATCCGGAACCGCTGCAGCCCAGTTTTTTGCAGCCGTCATTGAGGCAAATTATGCCCATGTACCAATGCTCGTGTGCACCGCTGATCGACCGCCAGAACTACAGGGCGTTGGAGCACCACAAACGATTAACCAAACAAAATTGTATGGAAACTTCGTCCGCAAGTTCATTGACGTAGGCGTGGCAGATGACGCAAAAGCATCGAAGTGGAGAACTGTCGCACGTGACGCATTTTCGGCAACGGTTGGCGTGAACCGTGGTCCCTGTCATGTGAACTTCCCATTTCGCGAACCTCTCGTAGGAGTCGCCGAGGCACTTCCTGCTACAGATTCTCATTCGCCGGTTCGAATGAGCGCCGATACAGCAACAGCAGCGGAACGAAAAAAATTGTCGCTCGCACTTCGTGCCGAACGCGGTCTGATCATTGCAGGCAATGGAATTGACCAGCCTCGCTTCATTCTTGATTTAGCGGCAAAGTTGAATTGGCCGGTTATTGCAGACCCGCGGAGCAATTGTCGAGTTGCGCCAGAAAGCAGTCATGGTGCAACGGTTGTGACGTGTGCCGATGTGATAACGAGGCACCAAGCAACCGCCGAATCACTAAAACCAACAGTTGTTATTCGTATTGGTGACCCGCCCGTAAGCAAGGTGGTGAATCAATGGCTCGCTCGTTGCGGTGCCGAACAGATTGCTGTCACTCAGCAGCCAACGCTTATTGACCCAGACAAGATCGTCACCACTCACATCGTTGGATCATTCAACGAACTGTTCATGGAAATGTCGCGCGGAACACAAGCAAAGCCCGAATCAGAGTGGATAAGTGAGTGGAAGATGCGTGAGCGGAAAGCACGTACTGCACTTGACTCGCAGTTCTCGAAATCAAACAAGCTAACTGAACCACTGTGTGCCGTAACGGTAAGTGAATCGCTTGAAGCAGGATCAAATTTGGTGGTGTCATCTTCCATGCCAGTACGCGATTTGGAATGGTTTGCTCCTGCTCGAGACGGCGTTCGTGTGTTCAGTAATCGCGGAGTAAATGGAATTGATGGAGTTGTTTCAACTGCTGTGGGAGTTGCCTTGTCGTCCAAAGCGCCAACAGCGCTGCTGATCGGAGATATCGCGATGTTGCATGACAGCAATGGGTTGCTCAACTTAAATCAACGTGATGTGCAGATGAAGATCATCGTTGTCGACAATGAAGGCGGCGGAATATTCTCCTTCCTTCCCCAGGCAGAATCGCTAGAAGGATCTCAATTTGAGCAACTTTTTGGCACACCGCACAGCGTTGATTTCGAGTCATTGGCCAAGACCCATGGCATTCCATTTGCATGGGCAACGACGTCAGAAGAGCTTCGTCGTGAACTTGGGTCCGCCGGAACTTCCATCATTGGTGTTCGTACCGATCGGAAAGTCAATGTTGCTGATCACAATGACCTCTATACGGCAGTTGCCGAGGCTTTAACGAAATAGATATTACGGTTTCATAATGGCTGCGAGCATTGCTTGCAGTTTGGCCTTTGTTTCAGCCAGTTCTTCTGCGGGATCGCTGTCTGCAACGATGCCTCCACCAGCGAACAGGCGTGCCTGTGTTCGTGCTTCATTGAATTGCGCGCAACGAATGGCCACAGCGAACACACCGTTGCCACGACTATCAAACCATCCGATGGCACCTCCGTATTTGTCGCGATCCATACCTTCATGTTGGGCAATGAGTTGCAACGCATGTTCGCGTGGAAATCCTCCAAGGGCAGGAGTAGGCGACAAGGCAAGCGCTGCATCGAGCACATGTATGCGGGGCTCAGAGAGTTTGCCAATGAGTTGGGTTCCAAGGTGTTGAACGTTTGCAACCTGAATCACGGATGGTTCCTCTTCCCAATCCAGATACGAGCAATGGGGAAGCAGGGTGTCATGAACCATGTCAATCACCACGCGGTGCTCGATTTGGTTCTTTGTGCTCGCAAGCAATTCTTTGGCTAATGCCGCATCTTTGACTGGATCACCAGTTCTCGGTGTGGTGCCGGCAAGAGGATGACTGCTGATCTCATCGTCGTGAATGGCAACAAGAAGTTCTGGTGATGCGCCAACAAATCCGTCAAATGAGTATCGATAACTGGTGCCAAACGAAGCTCTCAGTCGAAGGAGTAATGCATGAATATCAACTGGTGCATCTGAATCAACAAACACATCACGTGCGATTACTGCTTTGGTGAGTTGCCCATTGCGTACCGCATCTCTGGCCGTTTCAACAGCCATCAGGTAAGTGGGCACCGCAACGCCGTCGCGAACGGTGAATTGTGCGTTTCCTGATACTGGCGCAGGTTCAGGCAGTGCCGGAAATGGCGCATCATCAATGACCGTCACCCAGGTTTCACCTTCTCGGGTTTTGCACAGTGTCACGGTCGGAAGAATGAAATCAGCATCTCGCGTTGTATCAAATGGGATGGAGCCAAACATGATGGGTCCGACTCCAATCGGAAGGACTGTTGGTGAGTGTTCAATCGCATTCAACAATTCGCGCGCCATGGTGGCGCTCATGCGAGCGCTAACACCAACTGCAGCAAAGCCCACTCCCTCTCGAACAAAGAGGAAGCCATTCGCACCAGCGAAATCATTCAGATCAATCTCGCGATCGGTGACTGTTGACAACGGAAACGACGTTGCTTTCATCGGGTTTGCTACTTTTTCGTTGCGTGCATCAATTGCGTAAGACCACCGGAAAGCTGCTCGTGCCTTACATGCTCAAAACCAGCATTTTGCAACATGGTCACCAATTGCTCTGGTGACGGCAAGTACGCCACGCTTTTCGGCAAGTAGTTGTACGCAGCGCGATTAGACAGCAGTCCTCCGATTCGCGGAACAACCTTTCCGAAATACACGCTGTTACCCCAACGAATCAGCGGATTCGTTGGCGTGCTCACATCGAGGAGCGCAATTCGGCCGCCGGGTTTCGTGACGCGTGCAATCTCATGAAAGAACACATTGAGATCGACCAGGTTGCGCAAGGCGAAGCCACAAGTCACTCCATCAACGGATTGAGTTGCGATTGGCAATCGAAGAATGTCGGCTTGTACTCGTGGGGCTTTGCTGTGGTCTGCAGCAAGCATGCCGAACGACATGTCAAAGGAAAGTGGTATGAGCCCGGCCTTACGAAGGTCAACACAGAGATCGCCGGTTCCACTTGCTAGATCAAGCACTCGAGCACCTTTTGTTAGTGCGAGCCTACGTACTGCAAGTTTGCGCCAACGGGTATCGAGCCGAAAGGTCATGATGCGGTTCACCATGTCGTAACGCGGAGCGATCGCATCAAACATGTTCTGAACGACTTTGGCCTTGGCGTCTCCCTGAGGAAGTTCCTGTGTGTCCCAAGCCACTTTGTCAGAATTGCTCACCTCGTCAGGTTACGACACTCTCGGCAATACTTAATGGTTGACCTCACCACTTTGTGGGACGGGAAAGGTTTGGGGACCGATGATCGACTTTACGTTTACGCCAGAGATTGAAGCAGTGCGCCTAAAGGTGCGTGCCTTCATGGACGAACAAGTGCGCCCTCAGTGGGATGCGATTGATCAACATGACCGCGCGCAAGTGGTGAAGGCCATCGTTGAATTGCGCAAAAAGGCTCGTGAAGACTGGAACCTGTGGCTGCCGCATATGCCTGCGGAATGGGGCGGTATGGGACTTGGTCCGACAGCAATGGCAGCAGTGTCGGCTGAAGCAGCCAAGGTAAGCATTGGGCCATACGTGTTAAATGCGCAGGCACCCGATGAGGGCAACCAACACACGCTGTTGCATTGGGGAACGCCGGAGCAAAAAGAAAAGTATCTGCGTCCTTTGTGTGAAGGTCGCATGCGTTCCTGCTTTGCCATGACTGAACCTGAAGTAGCAGGCAGTGATCCGACGCTCATCAAAACGTTCGCATACAAAGACGGAGATGAATGGGTGATCAACGGTCACAAATGGTTTATCTCTGGCGCGCGTGGTGCCCAGTTTGCTTTGCTTGTTGCGCGCACTGAAGAGGATCCAGATCTACCGCAAGCAGCAAACTCGTGTTTCATTGTGGACATACCGAGTGAGGGTTGGAACATTGTTCGCGACGTAGAGACAATGTCTGGCGGACACAACCATTGCGAGATCGAAATCAAAGATCTGCGAGTGTCAAATGCAAACATGCTCGGCGGACGCGGGCAAGGGCACTTGTTGGGTCAGTATCGACTTGGTCCAGCACGACTTGCTCACTGCATGCGATGGATCGCTCAAGCAGAAACCGCGCTCGACATGATGGTGGCACGTGCTCTGGAGCGTTACTCACACGGATCACTGCTTGCTGAAAAGCAGGGTATTCAGTGGCTCATCGCCGATTCTGCAATGGAGATGTATCAAGGCAAACTCATGATTTTGCATGCTGCATACAAGATTGAACACGGTTTAGACTTCACAAGTGAAGTGAGCATGACCAAGCATTTTGTTGCAAACAGCTTGTGGAGAATCATCGATCGTGCAATCCAGGTGCATGGTGCACTTGGATACAGCACCGATACGCCTTTAGCGGGAATGCTGCAACAAGCACGGTGGAGTCGATTTGCAGACGGTGCTGACGAGATCCATCAAATGCGCATTGCCCAGCGCACAATCTCGGCATACAAAGATTTTGGAACGACGAAGAAAGCAACAGGAGACCTTCCACTATGAGCAAACAGGACATCACATTTGGCGTATTTATGCCTCAAGGCTGGAAGATGGAGTTGGTTGGTATTCCCAACGCCGTAGACAAGTGGAACGCGGCGGTAGATATTGCGGTAACCGCAGAAAAACTTGGGTATGACTCAATTTGGGTGTACGACCACTTTCATAACGTTCCTCGACCCGCTCACGAAACGGTGTTTGAGTGCTGGACGGTCATGGCGGCAATCAGTCAGCTCACCACACGCATTCGTTTAGGCCAAATGGTTGGTTGCAACCTGTATCGACCACCAGCGCTCTTGGCAAAGATAACCAGCACGCTCGATGTGATTTCTGGAGGTCGACTGGACTGGGGAATTGGTGCTGGTTGGTACGAAAACGAATGCCGTGGATACGGATATGAATTTCCTGTTCCGAAAGACCGTATTGCCATGCTTCGCGAGTGTGTAGAAATCGTGAAGATGATGTGGTCGCAAGAAGAAACCACCTACGACGGCAAGTACTACCAACTCGTGCGTGCGAACTGCGATCCAAAGCCACTGCAAGCACCACGTCCACCAATATGGATTGGTGGTGGAGGTGAGCAACTCACGCTTCGCGTTGTTGCTCAGCATGCCGACTACTCAAACTTTGGTGGCTCTGCTGAAGAGTTTTCACGCAAAGTTGAGATCTTGAAGGGTCACTGCCTGAAAGTTGGTCGCGACGAATCCGAGATCAAGAAGACCACGTCAGGGGAAATTCTTATTCGCGATACCGAAAAAGAACTTCGCGAATACCAAATCGCCAGTGGTCGCGGAGACAACTTTGATCAGTGGAGAAACGCGAACTTTGTGGGAACGCCCGATCAGGTCGCAGAACGCATTGCGGATTTTGTAAAGCGTGGGTGCAGCGGGTTCGTGCCGTGGTGTGTCGATTATCCAGACAAGCAAACACTTACCGAGTTTGCAAAAATTATGAAGACGTACCGCTAACGAATTAGTAGTAGTGGCGGAAAATAATTTCTGCTACGCATGAAGGCTTAGTTGCGCCTTCGCATTCAAAAGTGGTTTCAAGCACTACTTGGGCTCCGCCTGCAATTTCTGTTGCTTCAAGCAATTTGACTCCAGCGCGTACCTTCGCACCCACTGGAACTGGCGCCATGAAACGAACCTTGTTTGTTCCATAGTTCACGCCCATCTTGACGCCTTCTACTTTCCAGATCTGACCGATCAACACTGGGGCTAACGACAGTGTGAGATAACCGTGTGCGATGGTCTGTCCGAAAGGACCGGACTTTGCGCGTTCCGTGTCTAGGTGGATCCACTGATGATCGCCGGTGGCGTCTGCGAAGAGTTGCACCTGCTCTTGAGTGACAGTGATGTAATCGCTGTAACCGAGATGTTGGCCGACATGAGCCATGAGGTCTGCTTGGTCTTTGATGATGGTTGCCATGACTTCAGTTTTGCAGAAAAAGCAGACTGAGCACGAACTTGAGAGTTCGAGCTAGCGGAACCACACCTTTTGATGGGAACGGCTCTGAGTATGCAGGAGTAGTGCGATCAGCGCAATATCGAAAATGGCACTAAGGAATGAAACACCAATGAGGGACCGATAAACAATCAGGTTTGAGACAAATGGTGTAAACGAGGCAACGACGGCAATGTTGTAGCCAATCTTGCGTTCGTTAGCCATCAGCAAGCCACCGAGAACGTGTGCTGCTATGACGGCAAGTCCATACACAGGACCGAACGTGAAGAATCGACGGATGTATCCAAGCTCCATTCGGCTATCTACAAAGTTCGCAAAAGCAAAAAACCCATTGATGTACAACAACCAGGTTGCGATCTGCAATGTCTGTGGTTGCATTCGGTCGAACCACTTTTTCCAATTGATGTTCTGCACTGTTTCATTCTTGCAGAACTAGCCTGTAGATATGCGTTCGGGCTTTGTTTCACTTGTCGGTCGCCCAAATGTCGGTAAGTCAACTCTTGTTAATGCCTTGTGTGGTGTGAAGGTCAGCATCGTTTCGGACAAGCCGCAAACAACGCGAACTCGAATACGTGGCGTCGTGACCAGGAACGACTATCAAATCATCTTCGTTGACACGCCAGGCTTGCACAAGGCCGTAAGTGCCTTAGGTGAGCGTGTCAATGCCACGGCTCTGGAGTCAACAAGAGACGTAGACGTTGTGTGTTTGGTTATCGACGCCACCCAGCCATTTGGCTCTGGAGATCAGTGGGTGGCTAGTCACATCGACATGTCTAAGGCGATCGTGATTTTGAACAAGATTGACCGAGCATCACCACAACAAATACTGAAGCAGTTAACGAAGCTCAGCGATCTTGGAGCTTCAGAGTACTTTCCAGTTAGCGCACAGACTGGTGCAGGGGTTGCAGAGTTGGCAGAGCATTTAGGAAAGCTGCTTCCCGAAGGTGAGCAGTTGTATCCAGCCGAGATGACCACTGAGACGTCCCCTGGAGAGTGGGTGGCTGAGCTTGTTCGTGAACAATTGCTTGCGTTCACCTTTGACGAGTTGCCATATTCCATCGCAACTCGCGTAACAGAATGGGAAGACAACAAAGTGCGCTGTGAAATTGTTGTTGAGCGCGATAGCCAAAAGGGAATGGTCATTGGCAAGGGCGGGCTCCTGTTGAAGGAAGTGGGAACTGCTGTTCGTAAACAGTTACCGAAAGGTACATATCTTGAGCTCGCGGTAGTTGTTGACAAGAACTGGCAGCAACGACCGGATCGCGTCGAGCGACTTGGTTACTAGTTACTTCGCAATCAACATTTTATAGTCGTCAAACGTCACAGGTGTTCCTGCTCCTGCAATGTCACCGCGACCACGAGGTACGCCGATTGCTTTGCCGCCGACGCTGAATGTCACTTGGCCGATGCCGGGTTGGCTGGTCAGTGTGAGCACAATCTGAGCGATTGCTAATCGTTGCTCGTTGGGTTTAATTGAATCCAGATAGACACGCTTTGCATTTACATTTGCTACACCGCCTTCAACGTCGATAACCGCAGCAAAGTCGACAGGCAGAAGAGTTTTCACATTGGTATGGGCTGGATCGGGTAGTCCAGCAACAAGTGCCATAAAAACCCCTTGCAAGTCTGTTGGGGATGGAATTTCCAACCGCACTCGCTCAAGCGAAGAACCATCAACAAAATACAAATCGGCCTGTTCGAAAGTAGAACCGGTTAATGGGGATGTCAGTACAACTGAGGTAGTGGTCGCAGGTGCAGATGTCTCTGGGGAGCTGAGGTCAAAAGGAATGTCGTTCGGATCGATCTCATCTACTGGTCCTGAATTCGGAACAGCGCATGATGCAAGTAGCACACACAGTACAAAAAACCTTGACGGAATCGGGGGATTAATCATGATTAGCCTTCGGCTTTCGCAAACGTGATGACAAACTTTGATCCACCTTCACTTGAATCCTCGACATGCGCACTGCCGTGAAGGGCTCGTGCATGTTCTTTTACTATTGCTAGTCCGAGCCCACTACCTTTGCTGTTTCGAGACGCGGTTCCGCGAGCAAAGCGGTCAAAGACTTGTTTACGTTCGGTCACTAAAACTCCCGGTCCAGCGTCGTGTACAGCGAGTGTAAACATGCTTCCGTTGCTACTGAGCGTCACCTTTGTGGCTCCATTGGCATGATCCCGAGCATTTTCTAGAAGGTTCACCAGAATGCGCTCAATGCGCCGCCTATCAAGTCGAGTTTCGTCGTCTGCCCGTGTTTCACCATCAGAGGCTTGTACCGAACTTACAAATGGAATGTCGCCAAATCCATACCGGTGCATGATGCGACTGATGAGGTCGTTGAGTTGAACGTCCTCGGTTTCATGGTCTTCAACTTTGGCATCAAGGCGGGAAAGCTCCAAGAGGTCAAGAACGGTCCTGTCAAAGCGTTCGATTTGTTTCTGCATGATGTCAATGGCTTGCTGATTTCGTTCAGAAAATTCGGATCTTCGTGATACGAGAACATCTGCTGCAGCCGACAAGGCGGTTACGGGTGATCTCAATTCATGGCTTACGTCACTGGCAAAACGCTGTTCGCGTTCAATTCGCTGCTGCACGGCGTCTGCCATCTCGTTAAACGAAACAACGAGTCGGTCAAGGTCTGAATCATCTTCCTCAACTAGCCGAGTATCAAGACCACCCGTTGCAATTTGATTTGCAGCAAACGCAACTCGTGAGAGTGGTCGAAGCACTGTTCTGCTCATCGTGAACCCAAGAACACCTGCGGCGAGAGTGATGAGAATTACTCCGATGAGGAGCGTTATCTGGATGGTACGGAGGGTGTTCTCAACGTCTGTTACTGGAAATGCTTCAAAGTAATGAAGACCGATAGAGGGAACAGCAACCCCAATAGCTTCATATGGCTTATTTTCGAATTGAAATCGTTGCCTACTCGTTGTGCCATTCAGCGTTCGTTCGACCAATTCGGGAGGCAGGTTTGATTGTGTAAATCGAAGTGGTTCTTGCGCGTAAAATAGTGATGTTCGTTCGGGTCGTTCATCAAGTTGCACGACTGCGTAGCCACCTTGCTCTGTTCGGATTTGTGTTACGAGGTCCGCGATATTTGCACTGTCTGTTTGGACGATGTTGCGCATGAGCTGAGCATTGTTGAAAGCCTGACGCTGGGCGACTTCTGAGCGTTGTCCGAGCAGATAAGAGCGGGTGCTGGCATAAGTCACCACACTCAGAGCTATTGCTGCCGTCATTGCCGCCAGACCAAAGAACATCACCATTCTTTGCTTCAACCCAATTTTCCAGGGGAAGCGCAACTGACTCATGGATACAGCATGGCAGTAAATGGGCAAGATCGGAACCGGCGGGGTCCAAGGGGGAGCATGAACTCCCGCCGGCTCGATAGGCAAATTCTGCTCCCTCAACGTGACATTTCCTGATGATTTCTGTGCGTTTTCTGTAACAATTTGCGCACATCGGGCAGACTGCATAGCGATGTTTACACTGCTGTTCATAGAGGATGATGAAGCCATCCGTACGGCACTCCGACTCGTGCTCGAAGACGAAGGCTATGCGGTGGCAGAGGCCGGTGATGGGGAAACTGGCATCAAGATGTTTGGGCAACTCAATCCAGATCTAGTTTTACTGGATCTCCGATTGCCTGACATCTCAGGTTTTGAAGTGTGCAGAGCAATCCGCCGTACAAGCATCACACCAGTCATCATGGTGACTGCCCAAACCGACACATCTGATTTAGTAAACGGGTTTGATGCAGGCGCAGATGACTATGTAACTAAACCAGTAGTTCCGAAAGAACTCGCAGCAAGAATCCGCGCCGCATTGCGTAGAACGCAAACCGCGGAGCCGTCGCCTTCGAGTGCCAAATCGCTCAACAAAATTGGCGATGTTGAGATTAATCGCAACTTAAGCATTGTTACGAAGGCAGGCATGGAAGTGCCTCTGACGAAAACTGAATATCGATTGTTGGTCGAGTTTGCAGATCATCCTGGAATGGTGATGTCACGAGATCAATTGCTCGAGCGAGTGTGGGGCTATGAGTACTTAGGTGACTCGCGTTTGGTAGATGCACATGTGCGGCGTTTGCGAGTCAAGGTTGAAACCCAACCCGACGAACCGACCATGATCGTCACCGTTCGAGGTATGGGTTATCGACTGCTGAGCTGATGCCTTAAATGGACTTCAAGAACTGAACAACCTCGGAAAATTCAATAGTCCGTTTCATTGGTGGCAGCGTTGAAACTAACTTTTTGCCGTAACCCTTGGTCGCGAGTCGCGGGTCGAGAACGGCAACTACACCTGAATCCTTTCGTGACCGGATCAGTCGACCTGCTGCCTGTGCCAGTTGAGTTGCCGCAAGTGGAATGTCAATCTCGCTGAATGACGTCTTTCCAATCTCATCGCGTCTGGCACTAAGCAGTGGATCGTCAGGGCGAGGGAATGGAATCTTGTCAATCACGACAAGACTGAGGGTTTGCCCAGGAACATCAACTCCCTGAAAGAAGCCTGCTGTTGCGAATAAGCATGCTGTTTCCTCTGAGGCAAAGGCGTCAACCAAAGCCATTTTCGGTAGATCATCTTGACGCCAAATCTTGAATTCGAGACGACGCATCATTTCATCTGCTGCTGCATGCATCGCTCTATACGTGGTGAACAATGCCAATGTGCGACCATGGGCGGCGTTGATCAACTTCTCTAATTCGTCATGAACTGCGTCATCTCTGCGCGAGTCATTAGGTACTGGCAGATGCTTTGCGCAGTACAGCAGCGCGGAATTCTCGTAATCAAACGGGCTACCCACGTCAATCGCGTCGACCTCGTCCTCATTCAGGCCAACACGAGTAGGCATTGCTAGGGGGATAGTGGCACTGGTGAGAATTGCCGTTCGCTTCGACCAGACGCCTTTGTGAAGCGAAGCACCTACATGGAGGGGTGCGAGTTCAAGAATTGGTCGATCTTTACTGCCACTCACGAAAGCCACGGTTCGTGATCCGGCTGTAAGGGACCCGTCAATTACTTCGATCAATCGAGTGCTGAGCATCTGCCCTCTCAGAATCCGCTGTTTTGCTGACTCGTCATTGCTGGAAATCGCTTTTAGTCCGGCAACTGCTTCATCGATCTTGAGTCGTAATCGGGCGAGTACATCTTGGATGTCATCGGGGAGTGGAAGCGGAACACGTTTATCGACATCGGCTGCGATGTAACCACCAAACTCGGACGCAAGCTGCTGAAGAGATCCGGTTAATGCATCGTCTCTCACGATTGAACGCAATGCACCTATTACATGCTGGATGATTCCAGGACTGATGGCCATGCTGACCGAGGAACTCATGACGTCCTCAAGTTGATGCGCTTCATCAAAAATAACCACGTCATGTTCGGGGAGTAGTGCGCCATCCGTGGCGACGTCCAGTCCGTAGATGTGGGTGTTGACAACTATGACGTCAGCAATTGATGCAAAATCTCGTGCGCGCTCGGTATAGCAAGTGTCACCCGATGGGCATCGGCTTGCACCTGGGCACTCATCACTGCCAATGCTCACGTGACGCCAAGCAGCATCGCGAGGGGTCCACGACAAGTCACCCGAATCTCCACTTGATGTCGTTTCAGACCAGGCAACAAGTTTGTCAATATCGGATTTCACTTGTGCGCTGAATTCTTGAAGGTCAAGTTTGTGTTGTTTTGGTTCGCGAATTTCGGCAATGCGTTGAGCGCAGAGATAGTTGTTGCGACCCTTTAGCACTGCCCAGGTGATTTCGCGCCCGATGATTGGTGAAAGTGCTGAGGACAAAACAGGTAAATCGTGTTTAGCAAGTTGATCTTGCAACGCTTTCGTGTACGTGGAAACAACAACACGCTGTCCTGATGCAACTGCAGGTACCAAGTAACCCAGAGTTTTTCCGGTGCCAGTTCCTGCTTGAACAATTAAATGACGTTTGTTTGCGATTGCATCTGCAATAGCAGTCGCCATCGTGACTTGACCGGATCGCGCTTCAACATTAGGCAACGTGTCTACAACCGCCTGAAGAAGATCTGTGACATCAAGTTCGTGACTGTTGTTAGTGGGCATGAACCAACTTGAGTGCATTGTCTATTTCGTGTGCATCAAAATCGGGCCACGTTCGCTCTGTGAAATACGCCTTTGCGCCCTGTATTTGCCACAGCATAAAATTTGAGATTCGAGATTCACCGGATGTTCGGACCACAACGTCAACAGGCGGAAGACTCGGCAGATATAAATGGCTGGAGATTTCATCTACCGAAACATCAAGTGCGGTTAGGTGACTTGCTCGGGAAAGCTGAGCGGCGCGAAGCAACTCTGCACGGCTTCCATAGTCAAAGGCGACAGTTAGCACCATGCCTGTGTTGTGTGCGGTGTCGTCAATTGCCTGCAAGATTGCCTTTTGAATAAATCCTGGGGTCTTCGAACTTGGTTCGTCGAATGGTCTGCCGATCCATTGAATACGTACATTGTTGGCATTGAGCTCCTCAATTCGCCCGAACAGCTTTTTGTGCAAGGAGAGAATGTGTTTCACCTCTGCTGGAGGACGAACCCAGTTTTCAGTTGAAAATCCAAACACAGTGAGCCAGCCAACATTGCGTGATGCACAGACTCGCACCACTTCGGCGAGGTTTTCCTCACCAGCTGTATGACCTTCCGTGCGGGGAAGTCCTCGCCGTTTGGCCCACCGTCCATTGCCGTCCATGATGCAGGCGATATGGATGGGAGATAGTTGATTCGCCATATCCATGCGGAACACCTTACTGATGTAGGCGGTGACGGCGTGCGACAATAGTGAAGTGGCTGACAGTTCATCATTACGGCACGTTCTTGTTGTTGGTGGATCGCTTGATCAATGGAACGAGATGTCCTCTTCGGATTGGTCGCAGTACATCGCAACATTGCGAGCAACGGTTGAGCAGAACGGAGCCGACTGGCTAACTGTGTATCCATATTCTGGCTTTGCAAGCTCAATGATGGACAGCGAACTCACCAAGAAAATCTCACAAGCCTGTGGTACCGAACTTGTGGATGGGAAGTTACTGCTGCGCGGTACAACTTCTGTGGTGATTGATATTTGCGCAGACGGACAGCAAAGGTTTGTGCGGGCAGTAAACGGATTATCTGAAGAGAAGATCACCGAAAAGAGTTTGGCGAATGCAATCTTGCATCCTGCAGCGTGCGAGCCGGATCTTGTGGTCATTTTTGGAAATCCTACGCAGTTACCACCATCGCTCGTGTGGGAACTCGCTTACAGCGAACTCGTGTATCTGAACACTCATTGGCCAAGCTGCAACGGTGAAGACATTGAGTTAGCGATTAATGACTTTCAGCGCAGAGACCGTCGTTTTGGTGGTGTGGACTCATGACGCTGTATCGCGATAAGGGCGTGGTGTTGAGAAGTTACAAACTTGGGGAGTCTGACCGAATTGTCGTGCTCATGACGGAGCAACACGGAAAAGTTCGTGCAGTGGCTAAGGGCATACGCAAAACAAAATCAAAGATTGGGGCACGGTTAGAACCACTGAGTCATGTAGAGGTTCAGCTGTATAAAGGCAGAGAATTAGACACCGTTTCGCAGGTTGAACTCATTGATTCGTCGGCACGCCTGCACAACAACCTTGACAAGTTGACACAAGGCATATCCATGCTTGAAGCGGTAGATCAAATAGCCGAAGACAGAGAGCCGTCTCCGCATTTGTACCGCATGTTACATGGAGCGCTGAATGCGTTAATGGAACAAGAGTCGCCGGTGATGCTCGCTGCGTTTTATTGGAAGTTGCTCGCTGCAGAGGGAGTCAGCCCACAGGTTCATACATGCGTGGGTTGCGCTGCGAAGGATGGATTGGTTGCCTTCGACATTTTCCATGGTGGTGTACAGTGTCGGACTTGCCGAACTGGAATTAGCATTTCTCAACCAGCCATCGACCTGTTACAGCAAGTTTTGGGAGGGCAACTGAATGTTGCGCTCACGCAGCCAGAATCTGCTGCAAGTTTTGAAATTTCTCAACTTGCGACTCAGGCAATGGAGCATCACATTGAACGGCGACTGAGGTCAGTCTCAATGTTCAGTCCCCGTCACTAGTCGGGTTGTAGTCTGTACCCATGCCCGCAAGCGATTTAGAGCAAGTTGTCAACCTCTGCAAGCGCCGCGGTTTTGTGTTTCCAAGTGCCGAGATCTACGGAGGGTTTCGATCCTCATACGACTACGGCCCGCTTGGGGCTCTGATGTTGCGCAACGTGAAAGATGCATGGGTACGCAGCATGGTGCAACAGCGTGACGATGTCGTTTTGATTGACGCAGCCATTCTTGGTCCACCTCAGGTGTTTGAGGCAAGTGGACACTTGTCTAATTTCAGCGACCCACTAGTTGATTGCACGGTATGTAATCGCCGTTTCCGTGAAGATCAGTTGGAAGCTCGCGATTGCCCTCAGAAAATGAAGGGTTGTACCTTCACTGAAGCTCGTGCGTTCAACCTCATGTTTCAAACTCATGCTGGCCCGGTTGAAGGCGAAGGCGCAACGGTGTACATGCGCCCCGAAACCGCTCAAGGCATGTTCGTCAACTTCGCAAATGTATTGCAGACTTCACGTAAGAAGCCGCCATTCGGAATCGCTCAGGTCGGAAAGTCATTCCGCAATGAAATTACACCTGGCAACTTTATTTTTCGTACTCGCGAATTTGAGCAGATGGAAATGGAATTTTTCGTTCCTCCTGCCGAAAGCGTAAAGTGGTACGACTACTGGTGCGAAACCCGCATGCAGTGGTACATCGATTTGGGCATTCCAGTAGACATGTTGCGGCTGCGCGCACATGAAGCAGATGAGCTCTCGCACTACTCGAGTGGAACTAGTGATATTGAATTCAAGTTTCCTTGGGGTTGGGGAGAGTTAGAAGGAATTGCGCAGCGCACGGACTTCGACCTCAACCGCCACGCAGAGTTCTCGAAACAGAAGCTTGATTACTTCGATCAAGCGACCAATGAGCGGTATGTTCCGTATGTTGTGGAACCCGCCGCCGGTGCTAACCGCACAATGGCCGCATTCTTGCTTGCCGCATACGACGAAGATGTGATCAATGATGAGCCGCGCACGGTGTTGCGTCTTCACCCTCGATTAGCTCCCTATCAGGTCGCTATCTTGCCGCTGTCAAAGAAGGATTCGCTCACTCCTTTGGCCGATCAAATCTTCTCGAAACTCAGTAAGAGGTATTACTGCGATTACGACGAAACTCAAGCGATCGGTCGTCGCTATCGACGTCAGGACGAAATTGGAACGCCGTACTGCATCACGGTTGACTTCGATTCACTTGAAGATGGTCAGGTGACTATCCGCGAACGCGATACCACTCAACAAGAGCGAGTATCAATCGATCACCTTGAGCAAGTTCTTAGTGAAAAATTAGGGTTCTAATAGGAGGAATCATGAGCAAAGTAGCAGTTGCAGTTAAGTTGCGAATCAAATCTGGTCAGCGAGATGCATTCACGGAAGCAGTGAAGCCAGGATTGGCAACTGCACAAGGCGAATCTGGAACATTGACCTATATTTTCCATCACGACGCTTTAGACGCCGACGTCGTGTGGTTCTATGAGTTATACGCGAACCAAGATGCGATGAATGCGCATATGGGTAGCGATGCTTTTAAAACCTTCTCGAAATCTCTTGCTGATTTCGTAGATGGAGCTCCTGAATTCAACTTGCTTACGCCGATTGGCGGCAAGGGTCTCTAACCCTTGTATCTAGACAAGATCGTCCAGAGCCACCGCGAAGTTGCTTCGCGTGATCAGCGGAATTTAGATGATCTTGTTTGTCAGGCCCGTGCACTTTCCTCGACTAGAGGTTTCGGTGAGCGACTTGCTCAGGGTTCTCGCGAGAATCTGTGTGTCATTGCTGAGATCAAGCGAAAGTCACCGTCTAAGGGTGTGCTTCACGCAAATCTGGACGCTGCGCACATCGCATCGTTATACGAACAAGGAGGAGCATCGTGTTTGTCCGTGTTAACCGATGAGCGGTTCTTTGGAGGTTCGGTTGAGGATCTTCAACTTGCTCGTGCAAGTACGTCGCTTCCTGTCATTCGTAAAGATTTTACGGTTTCAGAATTTGATGTTCTCGATGCCCGTCTTATGGGGGCAGACTGTGTGTTGCTGATTGCTGCAGCTCTTACCGAAGACGAGCTTTCGCGCTTTCATGATCTTGCCATTCATATTGGTTTGGAAGTGCTTGTTGAAACACATGATGAGCTCGAACTTGAACGCGCTCTCAATGTTGGTGCAACCATCGTGGGAGTAAACCAACGCGATCTCATCACTTTTGAAGTCGACCATGCGCGTGCAGAAAGAATGGCGTCGCTCATACCTCCAACGGTTGTTCGAGTCGCAGAGTCTGGTGTGAGGGACTCAGATGATGCTCGTCGATTACGTGATGCCGGATACGATGCGGTGTTGGTGGGCGAGTCGATTGTCACCTCAAGCGATCCAGTTGCAGCAGTTCGTGATTTGAAGGTTGCTTAGCTATGTTCGTCAAGATTTGTGGCATAACGAATGAGCAAGACGCTCTACTCGCTGTAGCCCTGGGCGCTGATGCCTTGGGTTTTGTGTTTGCGCCAAGTCCACGGCAGATTTCTCCAGCACTTGCTCGCGAAATCGTAAAGCGTCTACCACCCGAAACCGTTACGGTCGGAGTTTTTCGCAACGAAATACCTTCACGAATAGTTGAAATTGTGAATGAAGCACGCCTGCAGGGTGCTCAGTTGCATGGTCACGAAACACCTGCAATGACTGCGGAAGTTGCGACCGATGTTCGGTTCGTTATCAAGGCAGTTGTAGCGGGATCAAAAGATGCTGCAGGTGCGAAAGACTTTGCATCCGATGCGATTTTGGTTGACGGATTGCATCCAGGATCCGGTACGGCTTACGACTGGGAATTGCTAAGGGACATACCTACAGACATTCGTTTGATGCTTTCTGGTGGTTTGACCCCAGAAAATGTTGCGGCAGGTATCAAGCAAGTACATCCGTGGGGAGTGGACGTCAGCAGTGGCGTTGAGAAAGGCCCTGGTTTGAAAGACGCGGTAAAGATGCGTCACTTCATTACAAATGCTCGAGATGCGATGCTCGGCTAGGCCGACCCAACAGCATCGCAAGTACATTAGAAGCATGTTGACAACGCCTGGTGCTGATGGTCGTTTTGGCGAATTCGGTGGGCGCTTCGTGCCTGAAACCCTTGTTCCTGCCTGCCAAGAACTTGAAGCAGCCTTTCATGATGCGTGGAATGACACCGTGTTTCGTACCGAGCTCAACGACCTTTTGCGCGACTACGCAGGTCGGCCATCGATCTTGACGGAGTGTCACAACCTTGGTCGCAAGCTTGGAATTCGCTTGATCTTGAAGCGTGAAGATTTGAATCACACTGGTTCGCACAAGATAAACAGCGTTCTTGGTCAGGTGCTGTTGGCGAAGCGCATGGGCAAGAAGCGCATCGTTGCCGAGACAGGTGCTGGGCAACACGGCGTTGCATCTGCGACTGCTGCAGCCCTGCTTGGCCTTGGTTGCAAGGTATACATGGGTGAAGTGGACGTTGAGCGTCAGGCTTTGAATGTTTTCAGAATGCGGTTGCTTGGCGCAGAGGTAGTTCCAGCTAAGTCGGGAAGTCGCACGTTGAAGGATGCGGTTAACGAAGCTATGCGTGATTGGGTAGCAACAGTTGAACACACGTATTACGCAATTGGATCGGTGATGGGTCCGCATCCGTATCCATTCATGGTTCGCCAATTTCAAAGCGTGATCGGAACGGAAGCGCGAGCACAGTGTCGCGAATTGCTTGGAACTGATCCTGATTTTGTAACTGCGTGTGTTGGCGGTGGTTCGAATGCAATCGGAATCTTTTCAGGTTTCGTAGATACGCATGCGCGTTTAATCGGTGTCGAACCTGCAGGTGGAGCAGCAGTCGGGCGCGGAGTGCCAGGAGTTGTGCATGGAATGCGTAGCTATCTGATGCAGGATGAGTATGGCCAAGTGCAAGAAGCGCAATCAATAAGTGCTGGACTCGATTACCCAGGTGTTGGACCAGAACATTCGTATCTCGCATCCATAGGTCGTGCAGAATATCCAAGTGTGACCGATGCTGAAGTAATTGAAGGATTCCAACTACTCGCGAAAACCGAAGGAATCATTCCGGCACTTGAATGTGCACATGTTGTCGCGTGGATTGCACGTGAAGCACCAAACATGCAAGGCAAAACAGTATTGATGAATTTATCGGGCAGAGGAGACAAAGACGTTGCTCAGATGATGGACATATTGGGTTAACTCATGGCTGTTCTGCATACAGGGAAATTGGAGAGCCATTTACGTGCTCGACGTGATGCAGGTCGAAAGCTGCTTGTTCCCTACATCACCGGCGGATATCTAGGTTGGACGGATGCGGTTCGTGCTGCTGCCGCAAATGGCGCAGACGCGATTGAAATCGGAATTCCATTTTCAGATCCCGTGATGGATGGCCCGATGATCCAGCTTGCTTCAGAGCAGGCACTTGAACGTGGCGCAACTCCTTTGACCATTCTTCAGGAATTGCGAAGTATCGACATCGATGTACCTCTCGCAGTGATGTGTTACTACAACACCGTGCATTCGGCTGGCAACGAGCGGTTTTCGCATTCTTTGGCAGAGGCTGGCGTTTGCGCAGCCATCGTGCCAGATCTTCCACTTGAAGAAGCAACAGAGTGGTGTTTCGCTGCTGATGGCGCTGGAATCGAAACGGTCATGCTTGCTGCGCCAACCGCTCCCGAAGAGCGCTTGCCACGAATTTTGCAACGGTGTAATGGTTTTGTGTATGCGGTGGGTTTGCTTGGTGTAACCGGAGAGCGTGACGAACTGGCTAGCACGGCTACCAAACTTGCTGCCCGCCTGAAAGCATTGACAGACGTTCCAGTACTCATTGGAGTGGGTGTTTCGAACGCGGCTCAAGCAGTTGAAGCTTCAACGGTGGCGGATGGAGTTGTCATGGGTGCGTCTGTAATGCGTCGGCTAATCGAGCACGACGCTGACGCGGTTGGTGAATACGTTGGGGAAGTTCGCAAGGCGCTCGATGCTGCAGTCGGTGTGAAGTAAGTTCTTTTCATGTTGAAAGAAGGATCTGTGGCTCCGGCTATTGAATTACTTGATCAGAACGGTAAGAAGCTTTCGTTAAAGAAGTATGCAAAACGCAAAGTACTCGTCTACTTCTATCCGAAAGCCGATACGCCAGGTTGCACACAACAATCGTGTGGGTTGCGCGACATTGCTGATCAGATCGGTCGGACGGCAATCATCGGAATTAGCCCAGACTTGCCAGCAAAGCAACTGAAGTTTGATGAAAAGTATGAACTCGGTTTTCCAT
>BJFW01000013.1 GCA_014190095.1 Actinomycetes bacterium
TCTGAAGATATTGGTGTGGCCGATTCCCAAGCATTGGTGATTGCGGTTGCGGCGGCCCAAGCTGTAGATCATGTGGGGCTACCTGAAGCGCAACTCAACCTTTCACAGTGCGCCGTCTACCTGGCTCGGGCACCAAAGAGCAATAGCTCGGCTCAAGCCATTTGGAACGCTCGAGCCGACATTCGTAACGGGGTAGACGTTGAAGTTCCAGCACACCTGAGAGACGCGCATTACTCGGGCGCTCAAGAGATTGGGCACGGCGTGGGGTATCAATCGCCTCATAATGCTCAATTGCACGATGAAAAGGTGGAACAGGACTATTTACCTGCGCAAACTACAGGGCGGGCTGTTCCACAGATTCCGTACTATCGGCCGTCACAAAACGACCGCTAGTGCAAAGCCCATGTGCATTGGAGGGATATCTCGATGATGAAGCGACTGTTTTGGTTTGTGCTCGGCGCGTTCGCCGGTGTCTTTGGTGTTCGTTATGCAAAGAATAAAGCGCGAGAGGCTGCAGAGCAGTTGACCCCAGGCCAGATTGCTGCTGATGTTCTTGAAGGTGCTGTGAAGCTGGCGCAACAGGGCATGGAAATTGTGCGCAATTTGCGCAAGGACGAAGAAGTCATTCATTTTGAGTCCGAATCGGTAACGATTACACAAAATCAGAATTAGCCAGTAGGTATTGCCGAACTAGACTGTTGGCAAATGTCTGGTTCACGGTCTCCAATTTCTACTGCAAATGATTTGCGCGAGTCGTTCTCTGGCTACTTCGCAGACAAGGGGCATTCGCGAGTTAAATCAGCCAGTCTCATTCCTCATGATCCAACCGTGTTGTTCACCGTTGCGGGAATGGTTCCGTTCAAGCCATATTTTGTAGGCGACGAGCAAGCTCCTTATAGCCGCGCGGTCACTGTGCAGAAATGTGCACGTGCGGGTGGCAAGCACAACGACTTAGACGATGTTGGTCGCACCAAGCGTCACTTGGTGTTTTTCGAAATGATGGGCAACTTTTCGTTTGGCGATTATTTCAAGAGCGATGCCATTCCATGGTCGTGGGAACTTGTTACTGAAGTGTTTGGTTTTGATGGCGACCGTCTATGGATCACCGTTCATGAAAGCGATGATGAGGCAGAAGCAATTTGGCACGAAGAGGTTGGCGTGCCGATGGATCGCATTCAGCGACTCGGCGACAAAGACAACTTTTGGCAAATGGGCGAGACAGGGCCATGTGGACCATGTTCAGAAATTCATATCGATCGTGGACCTTCATTTGGTCCGGAAGGTGGACCACTACACGATCCGCACGGCGATCGCTTTCTTGAATTTTGGAACTTGGTGTTCATGCAGTTCAACCAAGCAAAGGATGGATCGCGAACGCCATTGCCTAAACCGTCAATCGACACGGGTGCCGGCTTAGAGCGCATTCTTGCGTTGATGCAAGGAACGGATTCCGTTTGGGAAACCGACGTGTTGTTCCCGCTCATTGAACAGGGACAATCTCTTACCAGTCGCAAGTATGAGATTGGTAACTATGAAGACCGCGATAGCTTCAGTCTGCGCGTCCTTGCAGAGCATGCTCGCTCGGCAACCATGCTCATTAATGACGGCGTGTTTCCGTCCAATGAAAACCGTGGGTATGTATTGCGCCGCATTATTCGTCGCGCTGTTCGTCACGCCTATTTGTTGGGCACCGAGAAACTAGTAATGCCAAGGCTTTCCGAGACAGCAATTGACATTATGTCTGCGGCATATCCAGACTTGCTGGGTAATAAAGACTTCATTCTTGGAGTAATGACGAAAGAAGAAGAGCGCTTCCGTCAAACGTTGAAGACCGGGCTCACCATTCTGGAAGATGAACTCTCCAGCGGTTCACAAGAATTAGCCGGACCATCAGCCTTTTTGCTGCATGACACGTATGGCTTTCCACTCGAGCTCACGCAAGAAATTGCTGGTGAACGAAACGTTCGCGTAGACGTTGCGGGCTTCGAACAAGAAATGGGTGCTCAACGCGATCGCGCGAAGAGTGCTCGCAAGGGCGCAAAGGTTGGTGAAGCCACCATTGAGGCATATCGCCACGTCATGGAAACTCATGGCATTACCGAATTTGTCGGCTACGAGGAAACAGCATGCGAAGCCATTGTGCTCGCAGTCATTCCTGTGCAAGATGGCGAACAAGAAGACGTCGATGTATTCCTGGATGTCACTCCGTTCTATGCCGAAAGCGGTGGTCAAGTTGGCGACGTTGGCACCATCACCACATCGACTGGTGAAATAGAAGTGCTCGACACCATGTTTGCGCTACCTGGCCTACGCAAGCACATTGGCAAAATCGTTCGCGGGTCCGTTACCGCCGGGCAAAGCGCTCGCGTGGAAATCAATGTTGCCGACCGAGACGCAACTCGTCGTAATCACACGGCAACCCACATTCTGCACTGGGCATTGCGCGAGGTGCTTGGCGAGCACGTGAAACAGGCTGGTTCGCTTGTATCTCCAGACCGCTTGCGCTTTGACTTCAGCCACTACGCCGCAGTGAGCGCACAAGAAATTGAACGAATCGAACGACTTGCAAACGAGCAGGTGTTCGCAAACTCTGTAACGAAGAATTACGAGACATCAAAAGACGAAGCAACAGCCGCCGGGGCAATTGCATTCTTTGGCGACAAGTACGGAGACACCGTGCGTGTTCTGGAAGCAGGGAAGACATTCGAACTGTGCGGAGGAACGCACGTCAAGGCAACAGGCGATATCGGAATCATCAAAGTCATTTCCGAGTCGTCAATCGGATCCAACTTGCGTCGTATCGAAGCGGTTACAGGCGAGAACACCTTTAACTATTTGCTCGAGACCACACGAACCTTGACTGAAGCGGCCGAACTTCTTGGCACGCAGCCGAGCGACATCATGTCCACGGTGCAGCGCAAACTCGATGAAGTGAAATCGCTATCGGATGAAATCAAGCAACTGCGATCTGCGCAGGCTCGCTCACGTGCGGGCGAGTTGGTTGCTCAGGCAACGAACGGGCAGGTTGTTGCACGGGTGGATGGTATTTCGCCAAACGATTTGCGCGAACTTGCACTTGCCATTCGTCAGAGCCCAACCATCCAAGCCGTAGTACTTGGTGGAGTCACTGACACAGGTGGTGTTGCTTTGGTTGCAGCTGTTGGTAACGGACTCGACGTTGCTGCTGGTGAGCTCATTAAAGATGCTGCAAAAGCAGTAGGTGGCGGTGGCGGTGGCAAGGGCGATATCGCAACTGCTGGCGGAAAGAATCCGGCTGCATTGGATGAAGCACTCAATTTGGCACGTGCTGCCTTGGGCAGGGTGTCTGGTTCATAACGTGCGCGCACTCGGGATTGATCTCGGGAGTAAGCGAATTGGTGTCGCAACGAGCGACCGAAGTGGAACTATCGCGACACCATTGACGGTGTTGCAACGAAGCGGATCGCGTGAAGCCGACTATCGAGCAATTGCTCATTTGGTGACTGAATATGAAATTGAATGCGTTGTTGTTGGGCTCCCATTACATATGAATGGAACTCTTGGCGATGCGGCAAAGTCTGCCATCGCTGAAGTGGAGCAGTTGACTAGCGTGTTGAATGTGCCAGTTCTCACCTTTGATGAACGTCGGACGACGGTAACTGCAGACAGCATTTTGAAGGAGCAAAACGTGAATGCACAGAATCGTCGCAAGGTGATTGACAAGGTTGCTGCCGCAGTCATGTTGCAGTCATGGCTTGATGGCAGAAAGATGATGGAAGATCCAACACGTGATTGATCCACTGATCAAGTTTCGCAATACTGAGGATCAACCTGCCGAAAACTGGTACGACGATCCCTGGGATAGCCCGGATGCGTTGCATCGTTCAGATCAACTAGAAGTAGATGAATTACCGAATGATTTTCGGAGTTTGTCACGACCGATGCTCATGGTTTCCATTGCGGTCGCAGCAGTCACATTGTTAATGGGGGCTATTGGCTGGTGGTACGTGCACCAAGTCAATCCATCTGGCAAAGGTGACCCGCAATCGTTCACTATTGTCGAGGGCGACACTATTGAATCGGTTAGTCAACGACTTGCAGATGATGGTTTCGTTTCAAGTGCGAGTGTGTTCTCCTGGTATGTGTCGCGCAAAGGTGGGGTTGAATTAATCCCCGGTTACTACACCATCGCGCCAAAAGATCACATGGGCAACATCATGGCGGTGCTGAAGACCCCGCCATCGGCCACCTATCAGAAGGTGACATTCCCGGAGGGTTACACCATTTCACAAATGGGAGCACGTCTTGCTGAAAAGACGTTGAGGTTAAACGCAGATCAATTCGTTGCAATGGCCAATGATCCATCAATTGAAACGCCGTATCGCCCCGATGGTCAAACTTCTTTAGAAGGCTTGCTGTTCCCCGACACGTATCAAATTTCAAACGATCAAAACGAGAAGCAGGTGGTGCAACAACTTGCCAAGCAAATGGTCAGGGTCGCATCTCAAGAGGGGATTGACGATTCCCAAGCCAAAGTGGGTTTATCGCCATACAAAGTATTGATTATCGCTTCGATGATTGAGCGAGAAGCAAAGGTAGAAGCTGATCGTGCAAAGATTGCTCGGGTCATTTACAACCGTCTTGAAATCAAGATGTTGCTGCAGATAGATGCAACGTTGCTGTACAACGCACCAGCAGACGCTGATTTTGCAACGCTGAAGGCGGCTGACACCCCGTACAACACCTATCTATATAAAGGCTTGCCACCAACACCAATTGCTAATCCTGGTCGAGCGTCAATCATTGCGGCATTGAACCCTGCGCCGAACCCTGCTGGTACCGATCCGCTGTGCGCAAATGTTCCAAAGCCGTGTCGTTACTTGTACTACGTACTGTCGGATAAAGATGGCGGACATGCTTTTGCCGTAACACTTGATCAGCACGAAGCCAATGTAGAGACTGCACGGCAAGCTGGACTGTTGCCGTGAAATTGAAAACCATTGCTGCTGTACTCGGATCACCAGTTACGCAGAGCCTTTCGCCGGCAATTCATAACGCAGCTTTTGCACGAATGTCCAAGCCATGGCGTTATGTCGCTATTGATGTGGAAGCACAGTATTTTGAAGAAGAGGTATTCGCTGCTCGGGATGCTGGCATGCTCGGATTGAGCATCACCATGCCTCATAAAGACGCTGCGTTTGCTCTTGTGCAGAATCGTGATGAGATTGCACAGCGCTCTGGGTCGGTGAACACCATTGTTTTTAGCGACACTGGCGCACTACGCGGAGCGAACACTGACGGTGACGGCTGTTGCGATGCGCTCGTTCGCGAGGATGCAATCATTGAAGGAAGTCGTGCAGTGGTGATAGGAGCAGGTGGTACCGCGAGAGCAGTAGTTGCTGCGCTTGGACAACGCGGAGCAGCAGATATTGCCGTTGTTAACCGCACGGAATCGCGAGCAAGCGAAGCAAGTGAGTGTGCAGATGTTGCACGTGTGGGAACTGAAAGTGATATTGCCGATGCAACGTTGCTCATCAACACCACATCAGTCGGAATGGGAACAAACGATTCGCCTGTAAGTGCGACATTTATTCACAGTGCGCTAACAGTTCTTGACGCGGTGTATCACCCTCTAGAAACTGCATTTCTTACTCAGGCACGACAAGCAGGGGCACGCACCGTTGATGGTCTATGGATGTTGATTTGTCAGGCAATTCGACAAGAAGAACTGTGGTGTGGAATGACTCCAGACCCGCAAGTGATGCGCGACGCAGCGCTCTTTACACTTGCGCAACGTACGTCGTAATTGTCCCGATTCCTGAGGTGGGGCACGGGTAGCCTGTAGGGCATGTTGCGTTATCTCACTGCAGGTGAAAGCCACGGCCAAGCGTTGGTCGTCATTGTCGAAGGCCTTCCTGCAGGCATGAAGGTGACTGCCGAAGACATTCAAGCTGAACTTGGTCGTCGCCGTCTTGGTTACGGTCGCGGTCCCCGGCAACGTTTCGAGCAAGACGAGATTGTGCTGATTGGTGGAATTCGTCATGGTCGCACATTGGGGTCTCCAATTGCCATAGAAATCAAGAATTCTGAATGGTTTCGTAGCGATGTGTGGCACGAAGAAATGTCTCCCGCTCCAGGAGCCACAAAGAAGCCACTGACCCAACCGCGGCCAGGTCACGCCGATCTCACTGGCATGCAGAAGTACGGGTTCACCGATGCGCGCGACGTGTTGGAACGGGCAAGTGCACGTGAAACCGCAGCACGAGTAGTTGCCGGCGCGCTTGCCAAGTTGTTATTGAAAGAGATTGGCGTCGATATTTTGTCGCACGTAACCCAGATGGGATCAGCAAAGTCTGAATCAAACGCCAGGCCAACGATTAACGATTTACCGGTTGTAGATGCGTCGCCAGTTCGTGCGTTTAACAAAGAAGCAGAACTTGCCATGATCACCGAGATTGAAGCTGCCGCCAAAGATGGTGACAGCCTCGGCGGAATTGTTGAAGTGCTTGCGTATGGTTTGCCAGTAGGGCTGGGTAGCTATGTGCATTGGGATCGTAAAATTGATGGTCTGCTTGCACAGGCAATCATGAGTATCCAAGCGGTCAAAGGTGTTGAAATCGGTGATGGTTTCGAAGTAGCGGGTCGACGGGGAAGTATGGCGCATGACGCAATTTCGTGGGACGCTGACACCAATTCGTATCGTCGCGAAACAACTCTTGCTGGTGGAACTGAAGGGGGAATGACCACGGGTGAACTTATGGTGGTTCGCGCTGCTATGAAACCACTTGCCACGTTGAATAGGCCAACACTCAAGACCATCGACACGGTGTCAAAAGAGGAAACTGTGAGTTTCAAAGAGCGCACCGACGTTACAGCCGTGCCTGCCATGGGTGTCGTCGCCGAAACTATGGTTGCGCTTGTGTTGGCAACAGAAGCACAGCGCAAGTTCGGTGGAGACTCAGTTGCAGAATTTGTTCGCAATGCGGCGTTCTATGCTGCATCAATCCAGTGAATGCACGCCACGCAATCGTTTTGGTTGGATTAATGGGGTCAGGTAAATCCACTGTCGGAAAGCGAATTGCACAACAACTCGGCTATGAATTCGCTGATTCAGATGACCTTGTCGCAACTACTGCGGGAAAGTCAGTGCGAGACATATTCTCCCAAGATGGAGAAGCCGTGTTTCGCAAGATTGAAGGCGATGCAATTCGGTCAGTCCTTGCTGATGGAAAGTCGCCTATCGTGCTCGCAACTGGCGGTGGTGCGGTGATTTCAAGCGAGAACCGCAGGATCATTTCTGATCATGCATCGCATGTGGTGTGGCTTGATGCTTCAGTCGATGATTTAGTAGTGCGCACGAAATCGGGCGCAGCGCGACCACTACTGGATGGTGATGCAAGCAAAACGCTGCAGTCACTCAGTGATCAACGTTCGGCTTGGTATGAAGAAGTTGCAACACTGCGCATCGATACGCGTGGAAAATCCGTAACCAAAGTGTGCTCGGCAGTACTTGAGGCAATACATGCAGGTGCGAATAATGAGTAATCAACAGGTTGTTCGTGTCGAATTGGGTGAGCGTTCCTACAACGTCGTAATCGGGTCTGGTGTGCGCACGCAAATTGCCAGCATGGTGCCAAGCGCGGCGAAACGTGCGGTCATCATTACCCAAGCAACCATTCCTTTTTCAGTAGAGGAGAGTTTGGTGGCAGCGGGGATTTCTACCCGCACAATCAATATCGGTCTTGGAGAAGAATTCAAATCGCTTTCAACTATCGAAATGATCTTGCGCGAATGCGCACAGTTTGGACTTACGCGCAACGATGTCATCATCGGCGTTGGTGGTGGCATGGTTACTGACATTGCCGGTTTTGCGGCGTCTGCTTGGCACCGCGGAATCGCAGTGGTTCATGTGTCTACAACTCTTGTTGGCATGGTCGATGCTGCCATTGGTGGAAAGACGGGTGTCAACCTTGCAGAAGGCAAGAACCTGGTTGGTGCCTTTTGGCAGCCACGTGGTGTGCTGTGTGATACTGACGCTCTCGCCAGTTTGAGCCCACGTGAAACACGATGCGGAAATGGCGAAATGGCCAAGTATCACTTCCTCACCGGCGACGACCTGCTCAGTCTCGATCTCAACTCGCGAATTGCGCGATGCGTGCAAATTAAAGCCGACATCGTTGGATCAGACGAGCGCGAAGGCGGTCGTCGCATGTTGCTGAACTATGGCCACACTCTTGCGCATGCACTAGAGATCGCCACCGATTTCTCGGTCGCTCATGGCGAGGCTGTGGCTATCGGGTTGGTCTACGCAGCACTGCTTGCACGCGAACTTGGCCGAATCGACGACCAACGCGTGGTCCAGCACCGTCAAGTTGTGGAAGGTGAGTATGGCTTGTCATGTGCGTTGCCTGCAGGTGTTTCGCACGATGAACTCATTGCATTGATGCACAGCGATAAAAAGGCTCTCAGTGGATTGACGTTTGTGCTTGATGGCAGCAATGGTGTCGAGCCGGTATCGCCAGTAAGCGTGGACGCTGTTCGCTCGGCGCTTAGCCGTATGGAAGTACGCTAGAGCTATGGCAGCAGCAACCAAGCGCGTATTGCTACTCAATGGCCCCAACCTCAATTTGTTGGGAGAGCGTGAGCCTGCGGTGTACGGAACTGCAACTCTGGCTGACCATGTTGCAGCAGCAACCCAAGTTGCAGGCGAAGTTGGGCTCGTAGTCGACAGTTTGCAGTCAAACAGTTCGTCAGAATTGGTCAACGCCATACATTCGGCGCGCAAAACTCACGACGCAATCGTCATTAATCCTGGCGCGTTCACGCATTATGCCTGGAGTATTCATGATGCACTTGCGGCGTTTAGCGGACCGGTGATCGAAGTGCACATTTCCAATCCAAGTAGCCGCGAATCGTGGCGCCATGAAAGCGTTGTTGCTCCAGTTGCATCAGGCACCATCGCTGGGTTCGGTGGAATTGGCTATGTGCTTGCCATTCAAGCAGTAGCGCGAATACTCGCAGCAAAGTAATTGACAGGCAGAGTTATGCCGCGTCCACAATTTCTCCCACTTCGAGTTGATGGTCGACTGGAAGCTGTGGCTCAGCAGCTTGCAGACAGTTATTCTGCCTCGGCTCTTATTGTTTCTTCAACCGTAAACATGCGCTACCTCACGGGGTTCACAGGTTCTGCTGGCGTGCTGATTTGTCGGTCAGATGATTCTGTATTGGTTACTGACGGTAGATATGTTGAGCAAGCACATGCACAGATTCGTGATTCTGGAGCAGCAGTTCGCATCGTTGAAGCACGAACTGCAGCAGCGACTCTGGATGCGGTTGCATCTGAGCTTGCTCATGAAGCAAAAATCGGATGTGAGTCTGCAGATTTAACTGTTGAGGCGCATGATCGCTATGTTTCGGCACTTGGCAAGGAATTGATTCCCGTTAGCGGATTGGTGGAAGAACTACGCCGCTCTAAAAGCGATGCGGAAGTTGAGCGCATCGCCTTTGCTGCGCAAACCGCGGACAAAGCCCTTGCTGATACACGTGATCTCTTGGTGCGATCAATGAGCGAACTGATTACCGAGCGAGATGTGCGAGACGAGTTGGAGTATCGGATGCGTCGGTACGGGGCAGATGGCCCGAGTTACGAAACGATTGTGGCCACTGGTGCCAACGCAGCGCGGCCTCATCATCGGCCAACCGATCAACAGTTGACTGAAGGGGATTCGGTGGTGATCGATGTCGGTGGATTAGTCGATGGCTATCACTCTGATATGACCCGAACGTATTTGTTGGGCGACGTTGATCCAGTGCTTCAGACCCTGCTCGATGTTGTGACTGAAGCGCAATCGCGTGGAGTTGCGGCTGTTCGAGCAGGAGAGTTACCGAGCGAGATCGATCGCATCTGTCGAACCTTCATTACCGAAGCAGGCTTCGGACCGGAGTTCGTACATGGCACAGGTCATGGCGTAGGCCTGAACATTCATGAGTCACCGTGGCTTCGTGCACAATCCAATGAACCATTGCGCGACGGAGAGGTGGTGACTGTGGAGCCTGGCGTCTATCGTGTAGGTCTCGGTGGCGTGCGAATTGAGGATTTACTCCTCGTACGCGCGGCCGGAAGTTCAACTCTTACCCACACCCCGAAGGACAGCCTGTGCCTGCAATCTCGACGAATGATTTAAAGAACGGAATAACCCTCAACCTGGACGGCACTTTGTACACGGTGGTGGAGTTCCAGCACGTGAAGCCTGGTAAGGGCGGAGCCTTTGTTCGTTCGAAGTTGCGCAACTTGCGCAGCAACAACATGCTTGAAAAAACGTTCAATGCTGGTGTGAAGGTGGAGCAGGCAATCCTTGAAAAGAGCGACATGCAGTTCTTGTACAAGGATGGCGAAGAGTACGTGTTCATGGATCAGTCGTCATACGACCAGGTGAACATCAAGCCTTCCGCACTTGGCGAAGCCGCTGATTACCTCATTGAAAATGCTGTAGCGATCATTGCAACGTACGAAGGCGAAATCGTAAGCGTTGAAATTCCTGCTTCGGTTGAATTGGAAATTGCACTCACCGAGCCTGGTATTCAGGGTGACCGTGTGTCTGGTGCTCGTAAGCCTGCAACATTGCAAACAGGAAAAGTTATTCAGGTTCCACTGTTCGTCAACATTGGTGACCGCGTCAAAGTCGATACACGTAGCGGCGACTACATCACACGCGTTTGACTATGTCAACCGGCCGACCTTCCCGTTCGGCGGGTAACGATGCTCGGTCCGATGCGCGCGAACGTGCATTGCATCTGCTGTATGAAGCCCATGCCAAGAGTGCATCAGGTGCATCAGTAGTCGAATCTCAAGTATTGGCTGTCGACGACTTAGTGCTTGAAATAGTTGCCGGTGTCGATGGTGTTACTACTAAAGCGGACGAGATCATTGCAGAAAACGCAATTGGTTGGACGCTGGCTCGCATGCCAGTTATTGACCTCATCGTGTTGCGCATAGCGATTTTTGAATTGATGTCACGTCCAGATGTGCCAACTGCGGTGATTTTGAATGAAGCAGTTGAACTTGCTAAGACTTTCTCAACAGATGAGTCGGGGCGTTTTGTGAACGGTATTTTGTCAACAATTGCCAAAAAGGTTCGCCTATAAAAAGAAGTGTTTCTGCATCCACCTTCGGTGTGTGGTGCATGGTGGTGTTGTACGCGCTGTATTTTTCTATGCGCACTGTAGGTGTGCATAACGGTCTAGGAACTTCGGCATATGACTTTGGTTTGTATGACCAGGGAATTTGGTTGATGTCTCGTGGTCATTCTCCATATGTGACTCTGATGGGCCGCAATCTTTTCGGTGACCATTCCTCGTTCATCCTGGTTCTCTTGATTCCGTTGTATTGGATCTTTTCTTCAACGTCGATCCTGTTTGTGGTCCAGTCGATCGTCGTGGCGATCGGCGCGCTTCCGGTGTATTGGTTTTCGCGACAGAGATTACGAAGCGAGCCACTTGCAGCAGTTATGGCTGGGGTGTACTTGCTGCACCCATCAATTGGCTGGACGAACCTAGAAAATTTCCATCCAGATGCCGCGTTAGGAACCCTTGTTGCATTTGCAATTTGGGCTGCGTACGCGGGGAAGTGGCGTTGGTACTGGGTGGCCGTTGTGCTTGCGCTCTCGGTGAAGGAAGACGTTGCCTTTGTCTTGGCACCGCTTGGGCTGTGGGTGGCATTGAAGGCTGACAGGAAACGTGGTCTTCTCACCAGCCTGGCTTCGCTTGCAACCATGGCGCTGATGTTCCTTGTAGTGATGCGCAGCTTCACGGGAGTGGCATTTAGAAACTCTTGGCGCATTCCATTTGGTGGATTTGGTGGGTTGTTGAAAACTACGTTCACCCAGCCGACCAAACTGATTGCGTATTTGTGGAGCGAAGATCGCCCCACATACGTATGGCAGATGCTTGCACCTGTTGGATTCGTATTCCTGTACGAACCGAGTCTTGTGCTTGTCGGCTCTGTCATGCTGGCATCAAACGTTGTCAGTACGTTTTGGTATCAGCACCAAATTCAATATCACTATTCCATCATCATTGTTCCGTGCATCGTGATGGGAACAGTGTGGGCGCTTGGCAAGTTTTCTCGTCCAGCTCGGAGGTGGGCGAGTGCATGCATTGTTGTGTCGTCGCTCGTGTGCGGCTATCTCTGGTCGCCAATGCCGCTTGCACGCACCACAACTACTTCCTGGACATCGCAAATGCCACCAGTGGTTGCCGCTCGCGAATCCATCAGTCGTGTGCCAGATGATGCGGTAGTTGCTGCGTATCACTCACTCACTGCGCACATGGCGCGGCGAGTCACCATTTACTCATTCCCAAATCCATTTACACGGAACTTGTATGGACCAGACGTCTTTGCTGGTGGCGACCGACTACCTGGCGCAGATGAAGTTGAATACGTGATCCTGCCAGTGCGGCTGGACGACGAGGCCCAAAAGGTCTGGGATGTCGAGAAAGACCGATTTCGTGTCGTGGACGAGAATGCTTGGTGGGTGGTGTACAAACGCATCTAGTTCGATGCCTGAATTGCTCCTCCTCTTGTTACTGCTATGGTGTGGTCGTCGTTAATTGAGCCCCGTGAGGTTCAAACGAGAGGAATGGATGAATCAGGTAACAAATCGCGCGTCAGGTAAGGCCGTCATGTCTGGCCCCGACGTCAGTAGAGCAATCAGTCGTATTGCTCACGAAATAGTCGAACGTAATCACGGTGCTCACAATGTTGTGCTTGTTGGCTTGCAACGCGGTGGAACGTGGATTGCAGACGTACTTGCAGAGCGAATCGCACAGATTGAACCCAATCTCGTCGTTCCGAACGGATCGCTTGACGTTTCGATGCACCGCGACGACATTGGACTGCGCCCCATTGTTCCAGGGTCAATTAGCAACATTCCGTTTGATATCAATGGCGCAGTTGTCGTATTGGTCGACGATGTGTTGTACACCGGTCGCACCGTTCGCGCGGCACTTGAGGGGTTGAACAATTTCGGTCGACCCCAAGCTGTACAACTTGCAGTGATTGTGGATCGAGGACATCGTGAACTGCCAATCCGACCCGATTTTGTAGGCAAAAATATTCCAACTCAAACAACCGACGAAGTTGATGTTTCTGCAGACGGAGTGATGATTACGGCGGTGGGGTCGTGAAGCACTGTCGGTCAATTGAGGAACTTGGTAAAGAGGGTTTGCTCAGGTTGCTTGACAGCACCGATCAAATGGCCGAGATCAATCGTCGTCCCATACCCAAAGTCCCGGCATTGCGTGGCAAGACTGTGGTCAGTTTGTTCTTTGAGGATTCAACGCGTACCCGTTTGAGTTTTGAAACGGCGGCCAAGCGGTTGTCTGCAGAGACAATGACGTTCAGCGTTTCTACTAGCAGTGTGAACAAGGGTGAAAGCCTGCGTGACACCGTCGAAACCATTACCGACATGGGCGTGCATGCATTTGTCGTGCGCCACAAGTCCGCAGGAGTCCCATGGCAAATTGCACAGTGGACAAATGCCTCAATCATTAATGCGGGCGATGGCGCTCATCAGCATCCAACGCAAGCACTTGTGGATTGCTACACAGTCCGTGAAGCTATTGGTCGTCAATCCTTTGATGGGTTAAACGTCACCATCGTTGGCGACATTAAGCACAGCAGGGTTGCGCGCAGCAATATTGCTGCATTCACCATGCTTGGTGCGCGGGTCACGCTTGTTGCGCCGCCAACACTGATGCCTGCCCATACCGAGCAGTGGCCGGTTCGTGTATCGCACTCGTTGGACAAAGAGATTGCATCAACCGATGTGTTGTACATGTTGCGCTTACAAAGCGAACGTATGGATCAAGGGCTTATTCCGAACCTGGGTGAATATGGAAACCGTTTCGGACTTACTGACGTGCGCGCGCAGAGGTTGCAATCATCAGCCGTAGTTATGCATCCCGGCCCAATGAACCGAGGTGTTGAAATGCATGTTGACCCTGCTGACCTGCCGAACTCATTAATCCATAAGCAGGTCGCCAATGGAGTGTCTGTTCGGATGGCCGTGCTCTTTGATGTTCTTGCGCGAGGCGCTGAAGTGAATTCGTTGAAGGAAGAGGTTGTGGTATGAGCGTGATCGTTTCGGGAGCAACAGTGTTGACAGAGAGCGGCGAACAGCGTCTTGACGTACGTATCGATAATGGGGTGATCTCAGAGTTGTCCGTGTCTATTGCCTCATCTGGCGATGATGTCGTTTTGAGCGCGCAAGGATGCCACGTGTTGCCTGGGTTCGTCGATCTGCACACGCATTTGCGCGAACCAGGCAAAGAAGATTCTGAAACTATTGAAACAGGAAGTCGCGCTGGTGCGAAGGGTGGGTACACCGCACTTGTTGCGATGCCGAATACCACTCCTGCACAGGACTCCGTTCCCATCATTGAATTCGTACGCGCGCAGGGGCGTCGAGCCGGATTAGTTGAAGTGGTTCCCAGTGGTTGCATCACCGTTGGTCGAGCGGGTGTTGCACTTGCACCGATGGCCGACTTAGCCCGCAACGGAGTGAAGATTTTCACTGATGACGGTTCAGGAGTGCAAGACCCAGCCATCATGCGTCGCGCAATGGAGTACTCACTCGAATTGGGAATCACGCTTGCCCAACATTGTGAGGTGTCTGCGCTCACCGCTGGGGCAGTGATGAATGAATGTTCATGTTCGAGTGAAATGGGTGTTCCGGGTTGGCCAGCACTCGCTGAAGAACTCATGGTGCATCGCGATATTGAACTTGCGAAACTCACCGGTGCGAGTATTCACTTCTTGCATCTGTCGACCGCAGGGAGTGTGCACTTGGTACGCGAAGCCAAGAAGGCAGGACTACCAATCACGGCGGAAGTCACGCCTCATCATCTTTCGCTCACGGAAGAACTTCTGAGATCTTTCGACTCCACGTTTAAGGTGAACCCGCCTCTGCGTTCGGCTGCAGACATCGAAGCCCTAAAAGAAGGTCTACTGGACGGCACAATTGATGCCGTTGCTACTGATCATGCTCCTCATGTGAAGCGCGATAAGGAATTGCCGCTAGATCAAGCGCCACCAGGAATGCTCGGGCTTGAAACCGCACTTGGCGTTGTGCTTTCCACAGTGCCAATGTCGGCTACTCAGATAGCCACCGTGATGTCCACCAATCCGGCACGAATTGCAGGCTTGTCAGAACGTCACGGAATGCTTGCGGCGGTCGGCAGACCTGCCAACCTGTGTGTCGTGGATCTGGATGCGCAATGGAGTGTTGACCCACAGCAGTTGGCGAGCAAGAGTACGAATACTCCCTTTGTAGGACGCACGCTTCGGGGCAAAGTAAGACACACGATTTTTGAAGGATTTGTAGTGGTGAACGAAGGTGTGGCGCAGCGATGAGCATTCGTGAGGGTCAATTGGTGCTGCGTGACGGTTCGGTGTTTGAAGGAGAGCTCATCGGTGCGGTGAGTGCTGGTGCAGTGTCAAGTGGTGAAGTGGTGTTCCACACTGGTCTCACTGGCTACCAAGAAGTTATTTCCGATCCCTCATATGCAGGTCAGATCATTACCTTCACTACGCCACACATTGGCAATTACGGAACGACGTCACGTGACAATGAGGCGACGAAGGTGCATGCTCGCGGAGTCATTGTTCGCGAAGAAGCCCGTCGAGAAAGTAATTGGCGAAGCGATCTCTCATTGGATTCGTATTTGATGCAAATGGGTGTGAGTGGAATCGCAGGTATAGATACACGTCGCCTAACGCGCATTTTGCGGGACACGGGCGCAATGCCTGGCGCATTCGGTTCAGCAGATCACGCAACGCTGTTGGCAGCTGCAGGAAGCGAGGCGGGCACTGCGGGGGTGCAGTTGGTTGAACAGGTGACAACGAAGTCTGCTTATGTTGTTGGTTCTGGTCATTACAAAGTGGTTGCGTATGACTTTGGAATCAAATCAACGATTCTTCGCTGCCTCAGCGACATCGCCACGGTAACTGTGGTTCCAGCCTCAACAAGCGCAGATGAAGTGCGCGCACTGGCTCCGCATGGCGTGTTTCTCTCTAATGGACCAGGAGACCCTGAGGCAGTTGTCGGAGCTCCTGAACATATTCGTTCGCTAGTCGATGGAGGAATGCCAGTGTTCGGCATTTGCCTAGGGCATCAGCTGCTAACACTTGCGCTCGGAGGAACCACATTCAAACTTCCATTCGGGCATCACGGTGCAAATCATCCTGTTCGTAATCTGCGCACGGGCAGTGTGGAAATCACTAGCCAAAACCACAACTTCTGTGTTGATGCAGATTCATTAAGTGGAATTGCCGACATTACGCACACCAACTTGAATGACCTCACCAATGAAGGCATGTCAGTGCGTGATGCGCGCGCATTCAGTGTGCAGTATCACCCAGAAGCAGGACCAGGGCCGCATGATTCCCGTTATCTCTTTAATGAGTTTCGCCAGCTGATGGAGGCGAAATAATGCCACGGCGTACTGATCTGAAATCCATTTTGATTATCGGTTCTGGCCCAATCGTTATTGGTCAAGCATGCGAATTTGATTATTCAGGAACACAAGCGTGTCGCGTATTGAAGGAAGAGGGTTACCGAGTCATTTTGGCGAACTCCAATCCTGCAACCATCATGACCGACCCCGACTTTGCTGATCGCACCTACATCGAACCGCTCACACCAGAAGTTCTAGAGGCAATCATCGATCGTGAGAAACCTGATGCTGTGTTGCCAACTCTCGGAGGTCAAACTGCGTTGAATCTGGCAATGGCGCTATTCGAAAAAGGTGTTGTTGGAGTGCCGGGCAAACCAGAACTCATTGGCGCAAACGCTGAAGCGATTGCGACAGCTGAAGATCGCGAGAAATTCAAAATTGCCATGCTTGAAATTGGACTCAAGGTTCCGCAAAGCGGAGTTGCTCGCAGCCTGGACGAAGCGGAAGTGGTGCGAAAAGAAATTGGTCTGCCACTTATCGTTCGCCCTGCATACATTCTTGGTGGAAGAGGTATGGGAATTGCGCACACGCCTGAAGAATTCCGTCTGGTAGTGGCAACTGGAATTTCTGCAAGCCCAATTGGCGAGGTACTCATTGAGAAATCAATCGCTGGTTGGAAAGAATACGAACTTGAAGTGATGCGCGATCGCGCAGACAACTGCGTCATCATTTGCTCCATCGAAAACGTTGACCCTATGGGTGTGCACACAGGTGACTCCATCACCGTTGCGCCTGCCATGACGCTGTCCGATGTGGAGTATCAGGAAATGCGTGACGCGGCATTTGCATGCATCCGACGTGTCGGAGTGGAAACGGGTGGATCAAATGTTCAGTTCGCAGTGAATCCAGAAAGTGGCGAACAATTTGTTATCGAGATGAACCCGCGCGTGTCTAGATCTTCGGCCTTGGCTTCAAAAGCAACAGGATTTCCAATTGCAAAGATTGCGGCAAAACTTGCTGTCGGTTACACGCTGGATGAAATATCAAATGACATCACCAAGAAAACGCCAGCAAGTTTCGAACCAACCATTGACTACGTGGTCACCAAGATTCCTCGTTGGGCGTTTGAAAAATTCCCGGGAACGAGTGGCATCCTTGGCACACAAATGCAGAGCGTCGGCGAGGCGATGGCCATCGGACGTACCTTCACGGAAAGCCTGCAGAAGGCATTGCGTTCGCTGGAAAACGGGCGCATGGGTCTGAACTGCGATCCCGCCGAACTGAACTATCGCTCAATGAGCGACGAGGCGGTGCTTGCCGCAACTGGTGTTCCTACGCCAGATCGACTGTTCCTAGTAGGCGAAGCCATATTTCGTGGAATCAGCCTCGAACGTATTTACGAAACATGCAAGATTGATCACTGGTTCCTCGATCAAATGTTGATGATCGTGGAGGAACGTCGTGTGCTCAGCAGCACCACGATGTCTGCACTGACTGTTCGTCAGTGGCGTCGAGCAAAGCGCCTTGGATTCTCAGATGCTCAACTTGCATTCATTTGGTCGGTTGCTGAAAACGATGTGCGATTGGCTCGCATTGCGGCAGGAGTGATTCCGACATATAAAGCTGTTGACACCTGCAGTGCCGAGTTTGCCGCGCAAACTCCGTATCACTATTCAACATACGAAGATGAAAATGAAGTTCGGCCTTCTGCGAAACAACGTGTCATCATCTTGGGAAGTGGTCCGAACCGCATTGGTCAAGGAATTGAATTCGACTACTGCTGTGTGCACGCAAGTTTTGCGCTGCGCGATGCCGGTTTTGAAACGGTCATGATCAATTGCAATCCGGAGACTGTGTCAACTGACTACGACACTTCAGATCGCTTGTACTTCGAACCGCTTACCCGGGAAGATGTGATGAACGTCATCCAAGCGGAAATCAATGCCTCTACAACGCCACCACGAGTAATCGTGAGTCTTGGCGGGCAGACGCCGTTGAAGTTGGCCAACTACATACCTGCCGAACTAATTGCGGGAACATCGCCTGCGTCCATCGACCTTGCAGAAGATCGCAAGAAGTGGAGTGCATTGTGCGAGGAACTGAAAATTTCGCAACCACCTGGCGGTACCGCACTCACCTTTGACGAAGCAAAAATAATTGCCTCACGCATTGGTTATCCAGTATTGGTGCGTCCTAGTTATGTACTTGGTGGAAGAGCCATGCAAATTGTCCACGATGAAGCACACCTGCAACGTGCAATGAATGAACTTGCCGCTGCCGGAAGTCTCGGCAGAGAGGGTGGATTGTCTGCAGAACGCCCAGTGCTGATCGATCGATTCCTAGATGACGCAACCGAAATAGATGTTGATGCAATTCGAGACGCCAGTGGGGAAGTGTTGATTGGTGGCGTTATGGAACACGTTGAAGAAGCCGGTGTGCACTCAGGTGACTCCGCTTGCGCTATCCCTCCTCCAACGCTTGAACCGTGGGTGATCGAAGCCGTTGAGTCCTATACGCGAGTGATTGCTCACGCACTTGATGTGAAAGGTCTACTCAATGTGCAATTTGCTGTTGCTGGTTCAACGGTGTATGTCATCGAGGCGAACCCACGCGCCAGCCGCACGGTTCCTTTTGTTGCCAAGGCAACAGGTGTGCCGTTGGCGAAAGTTGCCAGTCGCGTCATGTTGGGAGCGACGCTTGCCGATTTGCGTACTGAAGGATTGCTGAAACCACCGACCAACTTCGGCCACGTGTCTGTTAAGGAAGCAGTACTTCCGTTCAATCGCTTTCCAGGAGTAGACACTGCACTCGGGCCAGAAATGCGTTCAACTGGTGAAGTGATGGGTATCGACAGCACTTTTGGTCGTGCATTTATTAAGGCTGAATCAGCGGCAGGTACCACATTGCCAACATCGGGCATGGTGTTCCTGTCACTCAATGACAAAGACAAACCGAGTGGACTGGTCGTTGCAAAGCGTCTGCGCGAACTCGGCTTGGGTATTGCGGCAACCTCTGGAACTGCCGACTATCTCGGGCGCTTCGGATATCCGGTTGACCGAGTGGTGGGTAAGGTTTCGGAGCAGTCGCAAGGAAGCATTGCCGATGATGCAGTGAATCTCATCGAACGTGGAGAGATTGAATTTGTCATTAATACGCCGCGAGGTCGCGGTGCACACTCTGACGGTGAGGCTATTCGTAAGGCTGCCAACATCTGGCGTGTTTCATCGGTAACCACCATCAACGCAGCGCTAGCAGCAGTGCAGGGTTTGGCCGAACAAAAGTTGGAGCCGCTCACCGTCAAGTCTCTGCAGGAGTATCACGGTAGATGAGTAAGTCATCGGGAGTTTCGAACAGCATGACTCGCGTTGGGTCGGTTGAACTGAAATCCCCCGTGATGAATGCTTCAGGAACGGCGGGTCATGGCACAGAGTTGCATCGCTATGTCGACTTGAGTTCTCTCGGTGCTTTCGTTGTTAAATCTCTCGCACCCTTTGAGTGGGCGGGTAATGCATCACCGCGATTGTCACCAACTACTGGAGGCATGTTGAATGCAGTCGGGCTGCAAGGTCCAGGCATCGAGTACTGGATCAATCACGACTTACCGAAACTGCTCGACGTAGGCGCAAGCATTGTGGTCAGTATTTGGGGTTTTGGTGTTGACGACTACGCGCAGGCCGCACAGATGCTTCGGCCAGTTGCACAACATCTTTCGGCTCTCGAAATCAATTTGTCGTGTCCAAATACCAAGTCTGCAACTGACAGTGCTGCGCGACACGCAATTTTTGCTCACGAGCCGCAACTTGTGGAAGAAATAGTGAAGGCGTCGCAGATTGATGGAGTTCCAGCGTGGGCAAAACTGAGCCCAAACACGCACCTCGTGATCGAAGGTGCTCGTGCCGCCCAACGTGGCGGAGCACAGGCAGTTACGTTGATCAATACGGCGCTCGGCATGTCCATGAATCCAACAACAGGGTTGCCATCACTTGGCAATGGTGGTGGTGGACTATCGGGTCGTTCGGTTCATCCCATTGCCGTTCGAGCTGTTTATGAAGTGGCGGCCAATGTCCCAGGTCTGCCAATCGTTGGTGCAGGTGGGGTGACTAACGGGTGGGAAGCGATCGAACTCATGCTTGCAGGGGCAAGTGCTGTGCAAGTGGGCACCGCATCGTTCGCCGAGCCACGTGCAATGTCGCGGATTCAGCGCGAAATGAATTCGTGGGCAATGCGACACGACGTCAACGAGTGGTCAGAAATCGTAGGTCTTGCACACCGAGGCGGGATAAGCGCGCTCTGAGACGCTAAAATCTTTCTATGTCGCCCGCATTATTGACCGAATTGCGGCACGAGATTGCCAGTTTGTGTCGACAGATTGCGTCAGGGCAAAGATCCTTTGTCAGTCTCATTTCGCTCAGCGAATCAAGTCGCACTGCCGCTGAATCGTATGTGTATGTGGTGAAAGCTTTGGAAGCAGAGCCGCGCATTGGCAAAGTACGTGCGCGACGCATCATGACCGACATCGGTATCGCAGAGCGTTGCAACATCGGTTCGCTCACCGCACATCAAGTTGAACAGTTAAAGGCAGCGTTGCATTCGTGAGTAAATCGCTCATCGTCGTGGTCTCTGGTCCGGGTGGAGTGGGTAAGAGCACTATTGTCGAAGAGCTCGTGAAGCGTGATGCGCATTTGTGGCTCAGCCGTTCGTGGACAACTCGCGAACAACGACCAGGCGAAGCGCCCGATGCATACAAGTTCGTAACTCGTGAACAGTTTCAACAGCGCATTGATGCACATGGTTTTCTGGAGTGGACAGAATTCATCGGCAATTTGTATGGGACTCCAAACCCGGAAGCGCCAGAGGGACGCGACATTGTTCTCGAAATTGAAGTTGACGGTGCGCAGCAGGTAAAACAGCAGCACCCAGAGGCACTATTGCTGTTCGTTCTTCCGCCTTCGCGCGAGGAACAAAAGGCAAGATTGCACGGCCGTGGGGACGCCGACAACAAGGTGGAGCAGCGCCTGAAGAAGGCCGAAGAGGAAGAGCCAGTGGGCAAGGCCTTGGCAGATTTTGTGCTGATCAACGATGATCTCGCCCAAACCGTGAACGACATGCTGGACATCATCGCCAAGGAGCGGGTAAATCGCGCCTAGAAGGGTAGAATTACTGCCCTAGCGAAAGGACCCCCTGTGGTTGCTGAAGACACCATGATGAACCCGCCACTCGAGAGCTTGATGCACCGTACGCATTCCAAGTTCAGTCTGGTCACCTTGGCTGCACGGCGTGCGCGCGAGATCAACTCATATTTCAATCAGCTTGGTGAAGGTCTTGGAACCATGGTTCCACCACAGGTCAGCTCTACCTCGCGCAAGCCATTGTCTATCAGCTTTGAAGAAATTGCTGCAGACAAGATCGTTGGCGTTGAAATGGCTGACTACGAGGCCATTGAAGCCGAGCTTGATGCCGAAATGCTTGACGTTGCAGCCGACGATGTTGTTGCTGCACTTGATGAGCTAACTGCACAAGCAGAGTCAATCGCTGTTGAAGAACCTGCATCTGACGAAGCGCAAGTAGCTGACGAAGTGCCGGCCTCAGAAGAAAACGCGTAGTTCATTTCTCGCAAGAGCGAGAGAACTGAGTTCTAAACATGTCGCTTCGCGGAAAGCACATCGTATTGTGTGTTTCAGGTGGCATTGCTGCGTATAAGGCTGTCGAACTGTGTCGACTGTTGGTCGATGCTGGTGCACATGTTGCGCCGGTAATGACTGCAGATGCCGAGCACTTCATTGGCAAAACCACGTTGTCGGCACTCGCCTCCGAGCCTGTGCACACCACATTGTGGGATGACGCGAATCCAATTCCTCATACGAGACTCGCTCAACGTGCAGATCTCATTGTTGTTGCGCCAGCAACTGCGCGAGTCATTGGTTCATACGCCGCAGGTATTTCAAGCGACTTCCTCACGGCAACATTGATTGCAACACGCGCACCTGTGTTGGTGTGTCCAGCAATGCACACCGAAATGTGGGAACACGCATCAGTGCAAGAAAACGTCGCCACCTTGCGTCGACGCGGCGTGCACATTCTTGAACCCGAAACGGGTCGACTTGCTGGTGGCGACGTTGGTGCAGGACGACTCGCCGAGCCACAGCGCATTTTCACCGAAGTAGAGCAGTTGCTCACCCCTGGAGATTTGTATGGTGCACACGTGGTCGTTACTGCGGGTGGAACGCGCGAGCCAATCGATGCAGTACGAGTGATTGCTAATCGATCTACTGGCAAGCAAGGTTACGCAATTGCGAGTGAAGCAGTGGCGCGTGGTGCCAAAGTCACGCTCATTTCCACCGCTGACTTGCCAACTCCATTTGGCGTCAATCTTGTGCAAGTGGAAACCGCTCAGCAGATGATGGATGCCGTAAACGCAGAAGCGAAATCTGCAGATGTTGTGGTCATGGCTGCAGCGGTTGCCGATGTGCGACCAGTTCGCGTTGCCGCACACAAGTTGAAGAAGGATCCGCTCACGGGTCAAATTGGCGATCTTGGTGCAATCGAGCTTGAAGCCACCCCCGACATTTTGGCGGATCTGGGCAAGAACAAACCTGCTGGACAAGTGCTCGTGGGCTTCGCCGCGGAGACCGAAAACCTCATTGTCAATGCGCAGTCAAAACTCGAACGCAAAGGTGCAGACCTGATCGTGGCCAATGATGTCTCCCAAGACGGAGTCGGCTTTGCGCACGCAACAAATGCAGTGACCTTGGTCGCCCGAGGGACCGAACCTGTAGAGGTGGCTTTGGCTGACAAGCGCTCTATCGCTCGTTCCGTCTTGAATGCAGTAGTTGCCATTCGGTCTGCACGCACCAACTAGTCTCTACACGTCATACCGACGCGTCGCGAGAGCGACACAACAGATGGAGCAGTTGTGAGAAAATTCACCTTTACTTCGGAGAGCGTTACCGAAGGTCACCCGGACAAGATGGCAGACCAAGTTTCCGACGCGGTTCTCGATGCAATCCTGACGGAAGACCCACATGGTCGCGTCGCTTGCGAAACTCTTCTCACCACTGGCCTCTGTGTCGTCGCCGGTGAAATCACTACGTCGGCTTATGTCGATATTCCAAAGATCGCTCGCGAAGTAATCAAGGGCATTGGCTACGACAACGCGCTGTACGGCTTCGACGGAAATACCTGTGGCGTCATTGTCTCGATAGACGAGCAGAGTTCAGACATCGCTATGGGCGTTGACTCAAGCGAAGAAACACGCAGCGGTCAAAGCGGCGAAGACAAGCTCAACAGCCAAGGTGCTGGCGACCAAGGAATGATGTTCGGCTATGCATGCAATGAGACTCCAGAGCTCATGCCATTGCCAATCGACCTTGCACATCGCATGGCTGAAAAACTTGCAGAAGTTCGCAAGTCTGGTGCAATTCCATACTTGCGTCCAGACGGTAAAACTCAGGTCACGTTCGAATATGAAAACGGAGTTCCTGTTCGCTTGACGACAGTGCTTATTTCAACTCAACATGCCGATGGAACACCACGCGACACCGTGATTCGTCCAGACCTCATTGAGCAAGTCATTCGTCCGGTGATTCCTGCACAGTTCCAGAACGACAAGTACGCAGTACACATCAACCCAACAGGAGAGTTCGTGAAGGGTGGGCCTCACGCCGACACGGGACTTACTGGTCGCAAGATCATCGTTGACACATATGGCGGTATGGGTCGTCACGGTGGCGGCGCATTTAGTGGAAAAGATCCTTCAAAGGTTGACCGCTCTGCTGCATACGCAGCACGCTGGGTTGCCAAGCATGTGGTTGCCGCTGGCGCAGCAACACGCTGTGAAGTGCAGGTTGCCTATGCAATTGGTATGGCACAGCCGATCAGCATCTTGGTGGAGACGTTCGGCACAAATACCGTCGACGAAGTGGCGATAGAAGATGCCGTTCGCCAAGTATTTGACCTTCGTCCCGCTGCCATTTTGCGCGACCTTGACTTGAAGCGTCCGATCTACAACAAGACGGCTGCATATGGTCACTTCGGTCGAGCCCTTCCAGAATTCACGTGGGAGACGCTGTCGCGCTTGAAGGAATTCAAAGCAGCAGTCAAGCTCTAAATGTCGCTCGTCGCGCGGGTTGTTCCCGACGTGACTGGTGTGGACAAGGTATTTGACTACCTCATACCGTCTGAACTCCAGGATGTAATTGGAATTGGCGATCGCGTTCGGGTGCCTCTACATGGTCGCAACGTTCCGGGGTGGGTGACTGCAATTGGCCCGACATCTGAAGGCTTTAGCGACGTAGACGAAACAAAGTTGCGTACTGTCATCAAGCGGCTCGGATTCGGACCATCTGCCGAAATAGTGCAACTTGCTCAATGGGCGAGCCATCGATGGTGTGGTCGACTGCGCGCGTTTTTTGTGGCCGCTTCGCCCAGCACTCTTGTCACAACTCTTCCCACGCAGCGTTACCAACGAGATCAAGTGAAAGTTGCAGGGGATGCGGCGGTCTCGTTAGCGGTAAGCGAATCACAATCACTGCTTGTTCAGCGAGGCCCATTGAAGTCTCCAATTGATGTCCTAGTTGGTACTGCGGTAATTGGTCCAACATTGGTGATAGTTCCCACGATTGTTCGTGCTCGGTTGTTCGCGGCATCGCTGAAGCGTCATGGGTTTACGGTCGCGGTATTACCAGATGAATGGAGTTCTGCTGCAGGTGGTGTTGATGTGGTGATTGGTTCACGGACTGCAGTGTTCGCTCGGGTTCCCGATTTGCGCAGCATTGTGGTCATCGACGAACACGACGATTCATTGCGCGAGGAACGCACGCCAACTTGGCATGCGCGTGATGTAGCGATTGAACGCGCGCAGCGAGCAAGCGTCTCATGTATTTTGGTTTCGGCACTGCCAAGCGTTGCAGCGAAGATATGGGCAGTCGACAGAGTATTGAGATCAAACGAGCAAGAAGTGCAGTCTGAATGGCCGCATATTCAACTCATTGACAGAACTCTGGACGAACGTTGGTCAAACTCGTTGTTGTCCTCTGATTTCATTGCCGAACTGCGTGATCATTCACGACGCATCGTTGTCGTTCTCAACACCAAAGGGCGTGCACGTCTGCTTGCGTGTGCTTCATGTAAATCGTTGGCTCGATGTGGCAACTGCGATGCTGCAGTTGAAATTTGTGCTGAGGGTCAATTCTCGTGCCCGCGTTGTTCTACACAACGGCCCCAAGTATGCATCAAATGCTCGTCGGCAAAGTTTTTAACGTTAAAGCCCGGTGTGAGCAAATTGCGGGAAGAGATCGCGCGGGCTGCAGGAAGAAAGGTTGCTGAAGTAGTTGAGGTAACGGGTGGAGGTGACGAAGCGGTTGCTATTGATCAGTCAAAAATGCTGTATGTGGGAACCGAAGCAGCGTTGCATCGCGTTCACGAAGCCGACACGGTGGTATTTCTTGACATTGATCAGGAATTGGCGGCACCACGGTATCGCGCTTCGGAAATTGTTGGATCATTGCTCGTGCATGCAGCACGGTTAGTCGGTCGCAGCGATCGCGGTGGAAAGGTGATGGTGCAAACACACAGCATCGATAGCCCGGTGCTGCAAGCAATGGCCACTCTGCGTATTGATCACTATCTGAAGTCGGTTTCCGAGATGCGTAGTTCTTTGAAACTTCCTCCATTTGGCGCACTCGCTCAATTGTCGGGTACCAACATTGATGACGCAATCAAGGATTTGCAGGGCAATGTATTTGTGCACGTATCTGCGTCAAGCGACGGATCATATTTGGTGAAAGCTGCTGACTGGCAAGTGTTAGCAGACGCACTCGGTGAAATTGATGTTGCGAAAGGGGTCAGGATGAAAGTTCAGGTTGACCCGGCACGCGTGTAGGTGTCACGCGCAATACTCGGAAACCACGTTTACTTGTCAGACGCTCCACCGAATATCCCTGTTCGGTGAGCCAGACAGCCAATGAATCGGATCCAAGATTTCGGTTGATGACGAGCCACGCTTCACCGATGGTCGATAGTCGTGAAAGCCATGTAGTGAGCAACTTGCGAAGTTCTTGTTTACCGATTCGAATCGGCGGGTTTGACCACAGCACGTCAAAGCGCACGTGTTCATCTACTTCATGAGGTGCGCATGTGATTACGTTTAACAATCCATTGCGCTGTGCGTTTGCAGCAGTAAGTTTTTGTGCTCGCTCATTGATATCAATGGCGTACACCGTTGCCTGTGGCGAAAATGCTGCGAGCGAAAGTGCTATCGGGCCAGCACCGCATCCGAGATCAAGGAAGGTTCCTGTGCCTGGTGGTCGTGCGGCTGATTCAAGTAACACCATGGTTCCCTGGTCGATGCCTTTGCGCGAAAACACACCACGGTCGGTGCCGACAGTGATGTCGCGGCCGGCCATGCGCAAAACTGCAAAATTTTGATCCTTTGAATGGGCAACAGAAGCAACCTGTGGCTGTGTGGTGAAGTACTGCTCGTCGCTCATAAGCCTCGCTAGCCTTACACGTTATGGCGCAGTCACCGAACAAGAAGGGTTCATCCATCCGTACCTACGGAGACCCAGTTTTGGCCGCAATGGCCGAGGAAATTACCAACATTGATGGCAAGTTGGTGAATCTTGCTGAAGACATGTTTCGTGTGATGTATCAAGCCCCAGGTCTTGGGCTTGCCGGTCCTCAAATTGGTGTGCAGAAACAAATCTTTGTCTACGACGTAGACGATGATCCGCAGGTCATCATCAACCCGAAGATCGTTGAGTCATCTGGCGAGTGGGTGTACGACGAAGGTTGTTTATCAATTCCAGGACTGTACGTCGAAATGCTTCGTCCAAAGAAAGTGCTCGTAAGCGGGTACACGCTTGAGGGTGAAGAAGTGCAAATTGAAGCTGATGAATTGCTTGCCCGTTTGTTTCAACACGAAATTGATCACTTGCAAGGTGTTTTGATGTTCGATCGCATGTTGCCCGACCAGCGTGAACTTGCCATTGTGGAATATGCAAAGGTGGGCGACAATCCAGCCAATGCCGAGCCGGTGTACCTACGACTTTCGTGACCATACTTGCGCCCCTGCCGCGCGAGCGCGCCAAGCGCATTGTGTACATCGGTACACCAGAAATTGCAGTTGCTCCGCTGCAGGCACTCGTTGCAGAAGGGTTCGTGATTGAACTTGTTGTCACGGGTATTGACAAACGAAGGGGCAGAGGTTCGCAAACAACTGCTAACCCGGTGAAGTCGGCAGCAATTGCGCTTGGAATACCGGTCTCACATGACATCAATGATGTGTTGCGACTCAATCCGGATGGTCTGCTTGGAGTTGTCGTTGCATTTGGCAACATCATCTCTCAAGAAATCTTGCAACATGTGCCAATGATCAACATTCATTACTCAGCGCTTCCAAGGTGGCGAGGAGCAGCACCAGTAGAGCGTGCAATTCTTTCTGGCGACACCACAACTGCGGTGTGCATCATTCAAGTGGCAGAGCAACTCGATGCTGGTGATGTGCTCGCATCTGCGTCTTGCGCCATTCAAGAGAATGATTCTGTTGAGACTCTACGAAATCGGCTCGGTCAGCTTGCGCTTCCGTTGCTTATTAGTATCTGCAGTAACGGTGTGACTGAGCAAATTGCACAAACCGGTGAAATAGTTGTTGCACGAAAAATTACTGCACAGGACCTGGCCATCAATTGGTCGAGTAGTTGTGAGCAGATCTTGCGTCAGATTCGTGTGGGCAACGCGTTCACCTTCTTCGATGGAAAGCGATTCAAGATCCACGAAGCAACAAAAACATCTGTCAGTCTTCCAAGCGGCGTGATTTCTGAACAGGATGGCAACGTATTGGTTGGTGCGCATGAGGGTTCCGTGCGCCTCGTAATAGTTCAGCCAGAAGGCAAGCCAAGAGTGTTGGCAACAGACTGGGCAAGAGGTGCGCGACTGTCGAATACAAGCTCGTTTAGTCACAGGTAACCTGCGCGTATGAATCAACCGTCTGCGAGTTCACTTGAGGGACGACTGCTTGGCCACGTTGAACAGTTTGATTTTGATCGTGGTCTGGGAATGATCTGGTCAAATGGCCAGGAGTATCTCTTTCACTGCGCCGAAATTGTTGACGGCACTCGAGACATCAACATCGGAGCATCGGTGTCATTTGTGGTTGCCCATCGTTTTGGACTAATTGAAGCATCCGAGGTAGAGAAGCTTTCGAGTTAACTGGGCTGAACATTTCCTTTTATCTGCACGAACGCTAAGCGGATATTGGCGAGAGCTTCTCTTAGAGTGGTGAATTCTTCGCCCAAGCGTTCACCTAAACCTTCAACTACGCACGCCACGGCATCGATTGCGAGGGCTGCTTCCACCAATCGAGGAGGACTTGCTGAGAGGTGAATGGCTGCGAGTTCATAAAGGCCCATGACATGGTTGACCACCACAACGTTGGCTGGTGTTTGGGCAATTCGGGCTCGCGCCTCGGCTAAAGCGGTTTCAGCGTCTTGGAGTTGGTCGTCAAAATCACTAGAAAAGTGGTCAGTTGGGTTGTCAGCCATGCCCGCTACGCTAATAGCCCAAGTGGGGAACGAGTTTCCTCCACCTGACCACAGATTTCAGTAATTCGGTGAGTGTTGCCGAGTAGCTGTCGAGTGCGTTTGGGTCGAATGCGCAAGATGCGACGTTACGCGTTGTGGGCGCTTCGGCTCTGCCGTGCCCGACGACTTCTCAAACATGCTCACCTCCACAAATAGGAGGCAACGCCACTTGCATAAGAGAGTAAAGCCATAGCACCGCCAACAAATGAGCCACGTTTCAACGAGCGAATTCGCGCACGCGAAGTACGTCTTGTAGATGCAGATGGTTCACAGGTTGGAATTGTGAGCATTGCCGACGCACTCGAAAGAGCGCGTGTTGCAGAACTCGATCTCGTTGAAGTCGCTTCGCAAGCAGATCCACCCGTATGTCGCATTATGGACTACGGCAAATTCCGCTACGAAGAGTCACAGAAGTTGAAAGAGTCGCGCAAGAAGACCGTGCAGATCACAATGAAAGAGGTCAAGTTCAAACCAAAGATCGGTAAAGCCGACTTCGACACCAAGGTTCGTCATATGCAGGAGTTTCTGCGTGAGGGTCACAAAGTCAAAGTCACTTTGCAGTTCCGCGGTCGCGAAGTTGCCCACCCAGAACTTGGTACCAAAATTTTGCACGCAGTAATCGAGCAATTGGGATCAGTCGCCAAGGTGGACACACACGCACGGCTTGAAGGTCGCAACATGACCATGGTTCTCTCGCCAGAAAAGAAGGCGCCGAAAAAAGCAGACGCAAAACCAGCTCCGAAAGCCCAAGCAGCACCCGCTGCAGAAGCGAAGCCGGAACCGGTAGAACCAGTTCAAATACCGACCGAAATTTAAGTAGAGAAGTACAGAAAGCAACAGGAGACAACATGCCAAAGATGAAGACATCAAAAACTGCAGCGAAGCGTTTCAAATTGACTGGCACGGGCAAACTTCGCCGTCAGCAATCAATGCGTCAGCACTTGTTTGAGCACAAGCCATCAACCCGTACCCGTCGTTTGGACGGAAGTGTTGATGTCCATTCCGGAGACGTGAAGCGCATCAAGCGTTGTCTTGGCTTGCGTTAATCAATACGTGTTCGCTTAAGCAATTCAATTTCAATTCAATTTTTGTATTTACTAACGAAAGGATGTTGTCATGGCACGTGTAAAGCGCGCAGTACATGCAAGGAAGAAGCACAAGGCAATTTTGGAAAAGGCGAAGGGTTACTACGGTGACCGTTCACGCACATTCCGCTCGGCAAACGAACAGGTATTGCACTCAGGTCAGTACGCGTTCCGTGACCGTCGCGCAAAGAAAGGCGAGTTCCGCAGCTTGTGGATTCAGCGCATCAATGCTGGTTGCCGTCAGAACGATTTCAGTTACAGCCGTCTCATTGATGGCTTAAACAAAGCAGGTGTCACTGTTGATCGTAAGATCATGGCCGACCTCGCAGTTCATGATCCAGCTGCGTTTACAAAGTTGGTAGAAACAGCCAAGGGAGCGCTCGTCTGAGCGACGCTCGCCTCGGATTTTCACATCCACGAATTCAGAGACTGCGGCGCCTTCTTGGGCGCCGCAGTGCTCGTATTACGGACAATGCGTTTGTAATCGAAGGCCATGTACTTATTGCAGAAGCGATTAGTGCTGGTTGGAATATTGAAGAGCAGTTCGTGGCTCCGGGTGGAATGGCTGTGCTTGGCACATCCGCTCGCACGTTTGAATTGGAAAATGGTGTGCTTGAACGCGTTGCAAGCACCACAACGCCACAGCCAGTTATTGCTATTGCTGAGCGTCGTGTATCTGAAGTAGAAGATCTTGAATCGTGTGAGTGGATCGTCATTGCCGATCAGATTTCTGATCCTGGTAATTTAGGAACTATCTTTCGTTCGGCCGAGGCCGCCGGTGCATCGGGCGTCGTGCTGACGCCTGGCACGGTTGAAGCGTTCAATTCAAAAGTGGTCCGCTCATCTGCTGGCTCGATGTTCTACATCCCAGTATTTGAAGACATCACCATTAATGAAGTGAAGAAAGCAGGTTTCTCCATAGTTGGAACCTCATCGCATGAGCAACGTGGAAGCCGCCCTTTCACCGAAGCAACCCTCACTGGCAAGATCGCCATCGTGGTTGGTAACGAAGCACACGGTTTGGATGATGCTGAATTGGTTGACCAGTGGATCACCATTCCGCATCGCGGTCGAAGTGAAAGCCTGAACGTCGCTATGGCGGCAACGGTGGTGTGTTTCGAAGTGGCTCATCAGCGCGACAAGGCAAACTAAGCCCATTTCGAAAATCTGGAACGACTAGCGTCAATAGGCGAAATGTCAACTTCAAACACTCTCGCAAGCGAAATTTCACGGGCCCAAACCGAGGCTCTGACGGCCATTGCCGGCGCTAGTGACGCCGCAGGTTTGCGATCGGTTCAAGCGGAGCTGGCAGGCAAGAAGTCAGCGCTTACTGTCCTGCGTTCACAGTTAGGCAAGATCCAAGATGCTGAGGAACGCAAATCTGCGGGTCAGGCAATAAACGCCTGTGCTCAAACGATTGAGGCGGCGATTGGTGAGCGTATGTCGCTGCTTCTTGCTAGCGAACGCGCTCAGCAAGTTGCGTCTGAAGCAATGGACTTGTCTGAATTTGTTACTGCAAAGCGGCGGGGTAGTACACACATCGTCACTCAGGCAACTCAGCGCTTGGAAGATGTGTTTATTGGTCTTGGGTTTCAAGTTGCCGAAGGTCCAGAAGTCGAAACCGACTTTTACAACTTCGAGGCATTGAACATGCCAAAAACGCACCCTGCACGCAGCGAGTTCGACACGATGTTCATCGAACCAGCATCAGCCGATCAGGAACCAAACTCAGTTCTGTTGCGTACACATACATCACCTGTGCAAATTCGCGTGATGCAATCGTGGAAGCCACCAATCTATGCAGTTATGCCTGGCAGAGTATTTCGTCGCGACACACCAGATGCAACACACATGCCGGTGTTCCACCAAATTGAAGGCATCGTGGTTGACAAAGGAATTACGTTTGCGCATTTGGCCGGAATCATCGAAGCGTTTACCAAAGCGTTCTTTGGAAATGAATTCACCAGCAGGCTTCGTCCTTCGTTCTTTCCCTTTACTGAACCAAGTGCGGAGTTTGATATTCGTCGTGCGAACGGTGCATGGATCGAACTCGGCGGTTGCGGAATGATGCACCCGAATGTATTACGTGCTGGCGGAATCGATCCCGACGAGTACACCGGATTTGCGTTTGGCTTCGGTATCGATCGCATGGCGAAAGAACGTCACAACGTCGAAGACATTCGCGAGATGTACACCAATGACCTGCGTTTCCTGAGGCAGTTCTCATGAAAATTTTGCATTCATGGCTGAAAGAATTCGCTGACTTCGGTAACGACGTCGATGTCATCGCCGATCGAATTACCGAACTTGGTCTTGCTGTCGAATCCGTAGATCGCGTCGGCACCCCGGTGAAGGGCGTGGTGACAGCAAAGGTGCTTCGTCTTGAGAAGCACCCTGACGCGGCAAAAGTTACACGTGTATACGTCGACGCGGGCGATGGGGTTGAGCGACACGTGTGGTGTGGCGCAACCAACATGCAGGCAGGCGACATCGTTCCGTTAGCAACGCTTGGTACCAATATGCCCGACGGTCGCGTCATCACGCAACGCGGAATTTTGGGAATTGATAGCGAAGGCATGCTGTGCTCAGGCACCGAAATCGGGTTGAGCTCAGACGGTAGTGGTTTGCTTATTCTTCCTCAAGGCACTGCGCTTGGGCTCGATGTATATGAAGCACTCGGCGTCGACTCAGACGTTGTGTTTGATCTGGATGTCACCAGAAACCGACCCGATTGCACCGGCTACTTAGGCGTTGCTCGCGATTTGGCAGCAGGCATGGGTAAACAACTCGTGCTTCCAAAGGTCGATCAATCGGCCACTGGACAATCGCTCAGCGTTCCGGTGGATATAGACGCACCAGAACGTTGCAGCCGTTTTACCGTCCAGGTCATGTCGGGTATTTCCATTACCCAATCACCTGATTGGATTGCTCGTCGTCTTGCACGTGCAGGAATGCGGTCAATCAACAACGTTGTCGACGTTTCAAACCTGGTCAATCTTGAATTGAATCAACCGAATCACGCTTACGACTTTGATTCAGTGAAAGACGGTTTCATTGTGCGCCTGGCTCGCGAAGGCGAGCAGTTCACCACATTGGACGCGGTGGAGCGCACGCTTTCTGAGGGCGACCTGCTCATTTGTAATACGCAAGACAAGCCTGTGGGTATCGCAGGAATTATGGGTGGTCTCGATTCTGAAGTAACCGAATCAACTGCATCAATTGCTGTTGAAATCGCATACTTCGATCCAGATGCGGTACGTGCAACATCAACCCGACTTGCTTTGCGTACTGAGGCTTCGCTTCGCTTCGAACGTGGCGTAGATCCCTTTGGCGCAGAGTTCGCCTTAGCGCGCTTTGCTGAACTGTTGCGCATGACGTGTCCAAACCTCGTTGTTCATTCGGGTGCTACCGATGCTCGAACCGATTCATTGCCTAAGCAGGTGAGAACCACTGAAGTGCGACTGAACACCATTAAGCAAGTGCTCGGCATCGATATCACGGCAAAAGCCCTCGAGGATTTGCTTGCTCCGATCGGGTTTACCATTACCAAATCTGCAACTGATGGATCAGTTGTTGTTGGCATTCCATCGTGGCGTAATGATTGCAATAGCGAAATTGACATTGTTGAAGAAGTAGCGCGCCATTATGGATACGACAATTTAGGAAAAATCGTTCCAACGTCTCCCGTACATGGTCGTCTCTCCGATGTTCAGCGCCGCCGTCGAATCTTGCGCGAGATCGTCGTGTCACTTGGTGCTAGCGAAGCCATGCCCAATCCGTTTCTCGCGCCAGGCGATCTTGCAAAAGTTGGTCTCAGTGAAGACAATGCGTTAAAGCTTGCAAATCCACTTGTCGCTGAAGAGAGCGTGTTGCGTACTTCATTGGTACCCGGCATGTTGAAATCCATTGCGTACAACCAGTCACATCGCATTCGCGATATCTCGCTGTTCGAAATTGGTCATGTGTATCC
>BJFW01000014.1 GCA_014190095.1 Actinomycetes bacterium
CCGACAAGGGCTTGGTGTACGGGCGCATTGGTACGTGCACCGTCAGTTTCGGAACCACAGCAAGTTGGTTGGTTGACGTGGTGAACACCATCACGGGCAACCTCGACCGCGAAGGTGGCGTGATGTTCACGATGCCTGCAGCGGGCGGGCCAACAACGCGTGGTCAAAAGGGAACTGGCAAGGGTTTTTCAATTGGTCGCGGACATTCGCGCGTGCGCAAGTTTCCTGAAGCACTGGGTGAATACCCGGTAAGCGTGTTGGCTGAAGAAATAGCCACGCCAGGTGAAGGACAAATTAAGGCACTCATTACTGCGGGTGGAAACCCTGTGTTGTCAACACCAAACACACTTGCGCTTGAAGAGAGCATGAAGTCACTTGAGTTCATGGTTTCGGTTGACATTTACTTGAACGAGACCACGCGTTATGCAGATGTCATCTTGCCTTCGCCGTCACAACTAGAACGCAGCCACTTCGACTTGGTGTTCACTGGTTTCTCAGTGCGCAACGTTGCCAACTACAGCGAGCCTGTGTTTGAACGTGCGGCAGACCAACCAGACGAATGGGAAATTTTGCTGAAGCTTTCAGGCATTGCACAAGGCATGGGTGCCAACGTGGATGTTGCAATGGTGGATGACTTCACGCTAGATGCATTTATTGGCAGCATCACCAAAGATTCATCAACGCCAACGAACGGTTTATCTGCAGAACAAATTCGCGAACAACTTGATGCCACCGGAGCGCGCGGTGCAGACCGCATGCTCGATCTCATGTTGCGCACGGGCCCATACGGAGATGGTTTCGGGGCAAACCCGAATGGCATCAGCCTTGCGCACATGAAGCAGCATCCGCACGGCATTGACTTCGGCCCACTCGAGCCGCGCATTCCAGAAGTACTGCGCACACCAAGTGGAAAAGTTGAATTGGCCCCAGAACCATTGCTTGCCGACTTACCACGTCTTGCAAAGTCAATGAACGATGTTAATGATGAACAATTAGTTCTTGTTGGTCGTCGTCACTTACGTTCAAACAATTCATGGATGCACAACATTGAAGTGTTAGTAAAAGGTAAAGAGCGTTGCACTTTGCAAATGCATCCAAACGATGCGCAACGTGTTGGTGTGCAAGAGGGAAGTGTTGCTCGTATTGCAAGCAGAGTTGGTGCAGTGAATGCAGTTGTTGAATTAACAAGCGACATTCGCGAACGTGTTGTAAGTCTTCCGCACGGCTGGGGACATGACATGAGTGGTACACGCATGAATGTTGCGGCGAAACGTGCGGGTGTGAACTCGAATGTGCTCACAGATGAGAACGAAATGGATCCACTTTCGGGAAATTCGGTAATGAATGGCATACCGGTCACTGTTACGCCCGTTGGCTGAGAGTTATCAACAGGCATTCGGTGGGTTGTCCACCGATAAAACCCACAATCCACAAGGGTTTCCCCAGTAATTTTTTTTAATTCACAGGGTTATCCACTTCCTCCACACAGGGGTAACCCCGTATCCTTCCGACTAACGCTGCACTGAGACGTTCTGGAGTCATTTATGACTTTTTTATGTCAATTTGCGCGGAGGCCTCGACCCCTTATGCCATAAGGGTAAAAAGGTGGTCGCAGAACACGAGGATGATTGACAAGGGGTAATTACAATGCTGTAATCATTCCCTACCAGTTGTGGGCGGATCTGCAAAGGGGACAGTTTCACCACAACATGTTGTGGTCTTGAAAGAGACCACGGCGAGTGGATGTTCTGACCCCCTTGGAGATCCTTTCAGAGCTAGTGGACTCAAGGTTTTAAGCGGTTTTATACATTCGAAAAATACGGAAGGCACAGCAACATGTCACTCGCACCAGAGCGTCTCACCATCGGCATCGGCCGCAAATTCACCACACCGGGTGTGCACCCATACGACCAAGTGGTCTGGGAGAAGCGCGATGCGCGTATCAACAACTGGAAAGACGGAACCGTTGCGTTTGAGCAACTCGGCGTCGAGTTTCCTGTTGGCTGGTCGTTGAACGCCACCAACATCGTTACTCAAAAGTACTTCCGTGGCACACCAGGAACACCAGAGCGCGAACATTCATTGCGCCAGGTAATTGACCGCGTGGCTAACACCATTTCCGATTGGGGCATTGAGGGTGGCTACTTTGCCGACACCGACGAAGCCGAAGCTTTTCGCGACGAGTTGAAGTTCATCTTGGTAACGCAACGTGCAGCATTCAACTCACCAGTGTGGTTCAACATTGGTGTGCCGGGTGTTCCACAACAAGCAAGCGCATGCTTCATCCTTGCAACCGAAGACACCATGGACGGCATCTTGAATTGGTACCGAGAAGAAGGAATCATCTTCAAGGGCGGCTCAGGTGCAGGTATCAACTTGTCCAACATTCGTTCAAGTGCAGAACACTTGAAGGGCGGCGGAACCGCATCGGGCCCTGTCAGCTTCATGCGTGGTGCAGACTCATCAGCAGGAACCATTAAGTCGGGCGGCAAAACACGTCGCGCAGCAAAGATGGTTGTACTCAACGTCGATCACCCAGACGTCGAAGAATTCATCTGGTGCAAGACCCGTGAAGAGCAGAAGGCACGTGCATTGCGCGACGCCGGCTTCGACATGGACCTTGACGGAAAAGATTCATTCTCTGTTCAATATCAGAACGCAAACAACTCAGTTCGCGTAAGCGATGAGTTCATGTACGCAGTGAAGGAAGACCGCGACTGGACATTCCGTGCAGTTAAAGATGGTTCACCAGTTCGCAGCGTTCGTGCACGCGACTTGTGGCGCCAAATTGCCACCGCTTCGTGGGAATGCGCAGACCCTGGTTTGCAATTCGACACCACCATCAACAAGTGGCACACCGCGCATGCTGCTGGTCGTATTAACGGCTCGAACCCATGCTCCGAATACATGCACATCGACAACTCGGCATGCAACCTTGCATCAATCAACCTGATGAAGTTCTTGAGTGACGACGACATCTTCGATGTAGACGCATACCGTCACACCATCGAAGTCATGTTCACCGCGCAAGAAATTCTTGTTGGTAACGCCGACTACCCAACGGAAAAGATCGGCGAAAATAGTCGCTTGTTCCGTCAGTTGGGCCTTGGCTACGCAAACATCGGCGCATTGCTCATGGCACTTGGCATGCCATACGACTCAGCAGGTGGACGCGCATGGGCGGGTGCACTTACCTCAATGATGACGGGCCATGCATATGCAACAAGCGCACGCATTGCCAGCCGCATGGGACCATTCGCAGGTTTCGCAGCGAACGAGCGCTACATGCTCAACGTGTTGCGCATGCACCGCGACGCAAACGCAGAAATTGACAACATCGATGTTGTGCAGCGCGACTTGGTCGACGCAGCAACACTTGCATGGGACAACGCAGTGCGCGACGGCGAAGAGTACGGCGTGCGTAACAGTCAGGCAACAGTGCTTGCACCAACTGGAACCATTGGCCTCATGATGGACTGCGATACCACCGGTATCGAGCCAGACCTTGGTCTTGTGAAGTTCAAGAAGCTCGTTGGTGGTGGCAACATGTCCATCGTCAACCAGACGGTGCCACGTGCGTTGAAGAACTTGGGCTACGAAGGTCCAGTTGTCGATCGCATCGTTGCATACATCGATGCAAACAAGACCATCGTTGGTTCACCAGACTTGAAGGCAGAACACTTGCCAGTGTTTGCCTGCTCAATGGGTGACAACACCATTCACTACGAAGGTCACGTTCGCATGATGGCAGCAGCTCAGCCGTTCTTGTCGGGTGCAATTTCAAAGACCGTCAACATGCCAGAAGAGGCAACGATTGAAGACATCGAAGCGCTGCACATGTTGTCATGGGAACTCGGCATCAAGGCTGTTGCTATCTACCGCGACAACTGCAAAGTTGGTCAACCACTTTCCACCGCCAAGAAAGACGGTGAAAAGGGAACGGCAGATGCACATGCAGCAGCAACACAAGTTGTTGAACGTGTAGTCGAGAAAATTGTCAACCAGCCAGTACGCCAGAAGTTGCCACGCTCACGTCGCGGACGCACCTTCGAATTCCGCGTTGCTGATTGCAAGGGCTTTGCAACAATCGGTGAATACGAAGATGGTCGCCCAGGCGAAGTGTTCCTCACCGTGTCAAAGCAAGGTTCAACACTTGCAGGCATCATGGACAGCTTCGCAAAGAGCGTGTCATATGGTCTTCAGTACGGAGTGCCATTGCGCGCTTTCGTTGAAGCATTCATCAACACCCGCTTCGAGCCAGCCGGTATGACCGACGACTCCGACATTCGTATGGCGTCATCCATCATCGACTACCTCTTCCGTCGTTTGGCAGTTGAGTACCTATCGACTGACGAGCGTGCAGAACTTGGTATCTACACCCGCGAAGAGCGCATGCAGCCAACACTGCCAGGCGTTGAAGAGTCGGTCACCGACACTGCACAAGGCGTCGACGTCATCAGCGATCCAAAGACCATCCCATCGGTGCAAGATCTTGTTGCCCAAATGGATGCGTCAGCACATGCAGCAGCAACTCCAGCAAAGACTGGCGCGATCTGCTCATCATGTGGATCAGCCAACATGCAGCGCGCCGGTGCGTGCTACGTATGTGGCGATTGCGGATCTTCGAGCGGCTGCTCCTGATCTAACGCAAAGAAACACCATCACATGACCAACGTTCGCGCAATGCTGGTCGGCCATGTTGATGGTGTTTGGACGCGACGCATTGAAACCCTCACCAGTGATTCACTTGGCGAGGGTGAAGTGCTCATTGCTGTTGAGTACTCGTGCATTAACTACAAAGACGGTCTTTCCACCACTGAAAAGGGAAAAGTTGCGCGTATTGACCCATTGATTCCTGGAGTTGACCTTGCAGGAACAGTTGTTGAGTCAAGCGATGCTTCCATTGCTGTTGGTTCGAAAGTAATTGCACACGGCAACGACATTGGCGTTGCACACAACGGTGGCTTTGCAACCATGGCTCGTGTTCCTGCGAAGTGGGTTATTCCAGTTCCTGCAGGCCTCACCACGAAGACAGCAATGATGGTTGGCACTGCTGGCTTCACTGCAGCGTTGTCAGTGGATGCACTTGAGCGCGCTGGCTTGAAGACGGGAACTGGCCCAGTAATCGTTACGGGAGCAACTGGTGGCGTTGGTTCATATGCAGTGGGCATGTTGGCCGCACGTGGATACGAGGTAGTTGCCAGCACTGGCAAGGCAAGTGAAGGCGAGTGGCTGAAGTCAATTGGCGCAACAGACATTATTGATCGCAGCGAAACCTCAGTGGAGCAAACAAAGCCGCTTGAAAAAGAGCGTTGGGCTGGGGCAGTGGACTGCGTTGGCGGCAACACGCTTGCTTATGTATTGCGCACGCTGAAATATGGCGCATCAGTCGCAGCAAGCGGACTTACCGGTGGCGCAAGCTTGCCAACTACGGTGCTTCCATTCATTTTGCGTGGAGTGAACCTGCTTGGTATCGACAGCGTGAATGGCTCCATGGACGATCGCAAAATGATGTGGACACGCATTGCCACCGACTTGAAGCCAACCTGGCTCGACACACAAGAGTCAATTGTTGTTGGGCTTGACGCCGTTGAGCCTTTCTTGGATGCAATTTTGAAAGGTCAAGTAAAGAGCCGCGTGCTCGTTGACCCGCGTATTTAGCTAGCCGTTAATGCGGCACGGCATGCGCTTGATGCCATTAATGAAGTTGCTCTGCAAATAAGCAGGCTCTCCAGTAATCACCAAGTTCGGCAAGCGTCGACGAATCTCGTCGAACATCACCGCGATTTCCCGACGTGCCAAGTTTGCACCTAGGCAGAAGTGCGGGCCACCCGCACCGAAGCCAACTTGTGCTGGAGCAAGTGATCGAGCGATGTTGAATTGGTATGGGTTCTCGTAAATTTCTTCGTCGCGATTACCCGAGTTGTACCACATCACCACTTTTTCGCCTTCTTTAATTTTCACGCCACGAATTTCAGTATCGCGTGTTGCGGTGCGACGGAAGTGAATAACTGGAGAGGCCCAACGAACGATTTCTTCAACAGCGCCTTTGGTTTTGCTCTCAAAGTCTGCATACCATGCGGCCTTTTGGTCTGGGTGTTCGGTGAGTTGCAGCATGCCGTGGCTAATGGCGTTGCGAGTTGTTTCGTTTCCGGCAACAACCAACAAAATAAAGAAGCTGCCAAACTCTTGCGAACTCATTCGATCGCCATCAACAATTGAATGCATCATGACGCTGGTGAGGTCATCGGTTGGGTTGGCTAAACGTGCTTCGCCAAGCGCTTGTGCGTACGCAAACATTTCGAGCGCCACAGTAATGAGGTTTTCAAGTGTTCCACCAAAGTCGGGGTCACCAGCGCCAAGAATGACGTTTGTCCATTCAAGAATTTGACGCTCGTCGCTTTCAGGAATGCCCATCATTTCGCAAATGATTTGCAGCGGGAATGGCGCGGCAATGTTGTCAACAAAGTCGAATTCTTCATTTGCGCCATACTTTGCAAGCACCTTGTCCACGATGGACTTGGCTTTGTTTCTGACGTACTCCTCGATGCGAGTAATTTCCTTTGGCGTAAAGCCCTTCGACACAATGGTGCGAAGGCGCACGTGCTTTGGGTCGTCCATGCTGATCATCGAGCCAAAGAACTCGTTCAGTTCAACGGTGAGGTCGGCAATGTTGGAGCCCTTGCCACTGCAGAACAACTCGGGATTTCGGCTTACATGCCAAATGTCGTCGTGTTTGGTGAGTGCCCAATAGCCGGGACCTTGAGGGAAGTTGGCAAGCGGAATTTCGGGGAAGAACTTCACTGGGGCTTCGCGGCGCAAGGTGGCAAATACCGACTCGCGATGCTGGCGGGAGCCTTTCCAAAATTCAGGGTCTGAGATGTTGATTGAGTCCACTGCGACAGGGCTGAGTTCCATGCCGAAATGGTACCGTTGCTTCACTATTCACTACGGATCGAACGGAGTTCTCAATGTCCGAAGCAGTCATCGTTGCAACCGCCCGCAGCCCAATTGGTCGTGCCAATAAGGGTTCACTTGTAGAGCTTCGTCCAGACGACATGTCGGCACAGATTGTGCGAGCGCTGATGGCCAAGGTTCCACAAGTACAGGCCTCAGATGTTGAAGATCTGATTATGGGAATCGGTCAACCGGCGGGTGAAGGTGGATTCAACATTGGTCGCATGGTGGCAATTCTTGCTGGCCTCGATGATGTTCCTGGCGTAACGGTTAACCGTTACTGCTCATCAAGTTTGCAGACCATTCGCATGGCTGCACATGCAATTAACGCAGGCGAAGGTGATTGCTTCATTGCAGCAGGTGTTGAAACGGTAAGCCGTTACGCATCGGGTGCAAGCGACATGGCACCGAACGCAATCTTCAAAGGCCCAGCAGAGCGCACGAAGGCTCGTGCAGCAGGCGGTCAAGGAACATGGACACCTCCAACAGGTTTGCCAGACGCATACATTGCCATGGGTCAGACTGCAGAAAACGTCCGTGAAATTGAAGGTGTCACTCGCGAAGAGATGGACGCATTCGCAGCGCGCTCACAACAACTTGCGGTGAAGAACCAGCAGAATGGTTTTTTCGAGCGAGAAATTACTCCTCTCGTCCTTCCTGACGGAACGATTGTAAGCAAAGACGATGGCCCACGCGATGGAACAACCGCAGAAGGTCTTGCACAGTTGAAGCCTGCGTTCCGCCCAGACGGACAAATCACTGCAGGTAATGCATGCCCATTGAACGACGGCGCAGCAGCAGTCATGGTGATGAGTGCAACGAAGGCCAAGCAACTTGGTCTTACACCGCTTGCACGAATCATTTCTTCAGGTGTGTCGGGCTTGAACCCAGAAATCATGGGACTCGGACCAATTGAAGCTTGCCGTCAAGCAATGAAGCGTGCGGGTATGACCATTAACGACATTGACCTCGTTGAAATTAACGAGGCTTTTGCTGCACAGGTAATTCCTTCAGCGAAGCACTTAGGTATTGAATGGGACAAGTTGAACATTCACGGTGGTGGAATTGCACTTGGTCACCCATTCGGTATGACTGGCGCACGCATCATGACCACACTCATTAACGGATTGCAGACAACAGGAAAGACTGTTGGCATGGAGTCCATGTGTGTTGGTGGTGGCCAAGGAATGGCCATGATCGTTGAGCGTTTGAGCTGAACTAAACCAATTGTTCTCGTCGGTTCAGTCGCCACAACATCAGCGCGGCTGAACCGGTAAGAACGCTCATCAGTAAGCCCACTGCGCCGAATGCGGCGAGTGCTCCGAACCATCCGTACAGCGATGGAGTGGTGAATGCGAGAAGCATCGACATGAGCAGGCCGGATGCTCCAGCAAGACCTTGTGCGGCAGATGCTCGACCAACTGGTGCTGCCTTTGCAACAGCGGCAGCAGACGATGGATACATCAGTGCCTGCGCGATTCCTTCGAAGACATTCAATATGACGACGGGTGCAAGTGAGTTGAATGCTCCATAACCCGTCACTGCTGGAACAACGAGCACCATCATCCACATGGCAATGAGTTGCGGGTCGTATTTGTCGGCGAGTCTTCCGCCGAACGAGGAGAAGATGAAAAATGGAATGGTGTACAACGCAAATGAAATGCCCACCATGGAGTTACCACCACCTAAGTCGGTGAGATAGCGGTCCCATAGCGCATCAAAAATGCCAACAGGTGCCTGAATTGCCATGGCGAGCAAAACGGCAATTCGAACACGTGGAAGGCGTAACAACACGAAGCTGGGTTTGCGCGACTCAGTAGACAACGGCAGCACCGGAAATGAGCGGAATGAAATTGTAAACATCGAGACCAGGCTGAATGCACCAAACACGAGGAATACTGCCCGTAGACCAATCGGGTCAATTAACAATCCGCCAAATAATGGACCAGTAACAAAACCGAGAAGTTCAACTGCAGCAAGACGACCAAGTCGTTCGCCGCGTCGTTCTGGCTCAACATGAGCAATGAGTGCACGCACTGCAGGAAACACAAATCCAAATGAAGAACCAATAACAGCGCGAGCCAATACAAACTGCGGAAGTGAACTTCCTGTTGCCATGATTAACGAACCGATTGCGCCAATGATCATTCCAGCCATGATCAATCGCTTGGTGTGGCCGCGGTCGGCGTATGGAGCAACAAACAACTGCACCAGGAATCCGCTTAAGAACCCAGCACCGGCAATCAGCCCTAAACCAGAGTCTGCAAACTTGTATCTGTCCTGTAAGTCGCCAAGTGCAGCAAAGATCACTGAGTTGGAAGTGGCAACGGCAAACGAACACGCCATGAGCAGTAACGCGTCGGAGCGGTGGTTGCGTTCAATAAGCATGCGAAAGTTCCTAGCGGCCGAGTTCGTTTAATATCGCTTGGCCAAACTCTGGCCAGTATTGCATTGCCCAGTCGTCAAACTCGCGGTTAGTGAGTGCAAAGCACGTCACGTTGGCAACAGGGTCGTGCCAAATAAATGTTCCTGTGCCACCGAAGTGACCAAACGTTGAAGCACTGTTGCGCGGCGCAGTCCAGTGTGGGTGCTTCGCACCGCGAATTTCTGGGCCAAGACCCCATGGGCATGGCGAGTACTTTCCAAGCCTTGGCACCACGCCTTCAAGTTCAGGAAACTGTGGAGTGGTCGCTTCGATGTACGTGCTGATTGCAATAACGGTTGGTCTGCGAAGTTCTTGTGCGAACTTGGCCATGTCTTCAATGGTGCAATGAATGTCGGCAGCAGGGGAGCCAAGCAGTTGCGCAGTTGGCATGTTCAGTGGCACGAACAACGCCTCTTGCAAGTACTGAGCGAATCCCATGTCGACAAATTCGGAAACGTATTGCGCGGCCATGTTGTAACCGGTGTTGGAATACACACGCTTACGCTCGGGGCTAATGATGCTCGCTTCGGTATCAAACCCGTAACCGCCTGCGTGACACAACAAGTGGCGAAGTGTGCAACCAGGTTGTCCTACTGGGTCGTCGAGCGAAATGGAACCGTCTTCAACAGCAATCAGCGTCGCCCATGCGGTCATCACCTTGGAAATAGAAGCTAAGCGAAATAAATGATTGTGCTTGCCTCGTGTAAACAGGTTGCCGTAATTGTCGATTACGCCGGCAGCCACGGCATCAACTGGCCATGAGTCAATGAGTTTCAATGACTCCAAAGTTGCAGCGCCCACAGGCACTAATTATTGCTGCGAATCAGTTCTGCAACGCGGAATGCCAAGTCAATGGATTGACGGGCATTTAAGCGAGGGTCACACACAGTTTCATAGCGAGTATCGAGGTCATCGTTGTTTAGGCCTTCTGAACCGCCCAAGCATTCAGTGACATTTTCGCCCGTGAGTTCAATATGAATACCACCTGGCCATGTGTTTTCAGCGCGGTGCGCCTTCACGAAGCCAGTGATTTCTTTAATGATGTCTTCAAGGTGACGTGTTTTGCGACCATTTGGTGCACTGTAGGTATTGCCATGCATTGGGTCGCATGCCCACACCACCGGGTGGCCAGCATCGCGAACTGCGCGCAATAACGGACGCAACGCGTCTTCAACATCGTTAGCGCCCATACGTGAAATCAGTGTGAGCCTGCCAGGAATGCGAGCAGGGTTCAGTGTTTCGCACAGTGACAGCACGTAGTCGACGTCGGTGGTCTTTCCGATCTTGCAACCGATTGGGTTACCAACACCGCGCAAGAATTCAACATGTGCGCCTTCGAGTTGACGTGTTCGCTCACCAATCCACAACATGTGTGCGCTGCAGTCATACCAACCACCGGTGAGAGAGTCTTGGCGGGTGAGTGCTTCCTCGTAACCAAGAATGAGTGCTTCGTGACTGGTGTACACGTCTACTTGATGCAAAGCCGTGTTGGTCTCGGTATCGATACCACACGCGCGCATGAACGCAAGCGCGCGCTCAATTTCGCTTGCTACTTGCTCGTAGCGCTGGCCTTCGGCACTTTGTGCAACAAACTCTTGGTTCCATGCGTGCACGCGATTCAAGTCGGCAAAACCACCCTTGGTAAATGCGCGCACTAAGTTGAGTGTGCTGGCTGCTTGGTGATAAGCCTGAACTAGGCGGTCGGGGTTGGGAACGCGAGCTTCTGCATGGGCGTCAGGACCGTTCACCATGTGGCCGCGGAACACGGGCAACTCAACACCATTAACTGACTCGGTGTTGTTTGAGCGTGGCTTGGCAAACTGACCAGCAATACGACCAACTTTTACAACTGGCACGCCCATTGAATAGGTGAGCATGACTGCCATCTGCAAGATCACGCGCAACTTTTCGCGAATGTTTACCGCACTGAACTCTTCAAAGCTCTCTGCACAATCGCCGGCTTGCAACAGAAATGCATTGCCGCTTGCTACCTGACCAAGTGCGGTCTGTAGCGAACGTGCTTCACCTGCAAACACCAACGGTGGGAACGAGGCGATTTGCTTCAGTGCGTTATCGAGTGCGCCGTTGTCGGGCCACTGTGGCTGTTGCACAGCAGGAAATGTCTGCCACGATGAAGGAGTCCAGTTTTTATTCATGATTGGGCTCTCAGTGTACGAATGAGGCGCCGCTAAACCCAGTGGGTTTATACGGTCAGGAAATCGCCTGCGTCGTCACGCAACGAGTCAACTGCGCGGCTCACCAAACGACGGGCTGCTTCAGCGGTTACGCCCAACTCTTCGCCAACTTGGCGGAAGCTTTTGCGCTCACCGTCATGCATGCCAAAGCGTGCTTCAACGGCGTAACGGGCGCGCTCATCGAGCGTGTTCAACAGGTCGTCCAAAAGGTCTGTGTCCACCATGGACATCACGGCTTCTTCTGGGCTGATGTCATCGTTTGGAACGAGATCGCCAAGAGTTGCGTCACCGTCGTCACCAATGGTCTTGTCGAGCGAGACCGGAGTGGTGAGGCGGTGCAATTCGGCGTTCATGGCATCCAAGCCTTCGGCGTCGCCCGAACCCACACGGAGTGCTGCACGCAAGGTTGCGGAGCGGTCACCAGGAATACGAATGAGGCTTGCCTTCTGGTCCAGTGCACGGCCAATTGCCTGACGGATCCAGAACGTTGCGTAGGTGGAGAACTTGAAACCGCGGCGCCAGTCGAACTTGTCTACTGCGTGCTCGAGGCCCAAGTTGCCCTCTTGAATGAGGTCGAGCAAGTCCATGCCCTGTGGCAACGGGTAACGACGGGCGATGGAAACGACCAATCGGAGGTTCGAGCGGATGAAGTGGTCCTTGGCCTTGGCAGCAGCACGAAGGTCGGCGCGAAGGGCAGCACCGCGCTCGCCAGCCTCAAGCTTTTTGGTGGCATCGCGACCCTTTTCAATGGCTTTGGAAAGGTTGCGCTCATCTTCTGCGTTCAGAAGGGGCACTTTGCCGATTTCGTTGAGATAGAGACCGATTGCGTCAGACATGTGAATTGAGACCTTTACGTATTTGGGGGGTTGGGGGGTTGGGGGGTTGCTAAAACCCGTTTTAAGAGGTAGTAGCGGGGTAGTTGACATTAGTTCATCGGCAAGTTTTTGTACAGGGGTTAGAAGAAACTTTTTTTATTTTTATTTCCCTTATAGATATTGGTTTCTAGACTGCAAGGGTGACCTCGACCGCCAGTTTGCGCATCGGTCTATTCGGGGGCACCTTCGATCCGCCTCATGTTGGCCACTTGGTGACCGCCGTAAATGTGCGCCACGCCCTCAACTTGGACATCGTTATTTTGATGGTGGCCAATGACCCGTGGCAAAAGTCGGGTGCGCGCGACGTAACCACCGCAGAAGATCGCTTTGCCATGGTTGAAGCAGCGGTGAGCGTGGTGGATGGAGTGATTGCAGGTCGCGACGAGATTGATCGCGGTGGCCCGAGTTACACCGCCGACACGCTGATGGCGCTTGCAGAAAAGCACCCTGGTGCAGAGTTGTTCACCATTGTTGGTGACGATGCAGCAGCCGGCCTTACATCGTGGACACGTGTTGATCAAGTTGTGCAGTATTCACAGTTGGTTGTGGTCGACAGACCAGGTGTTGCCGTTAGTTTGCCACAAGAATTTAACTGGTTGCGCGTGGAGTCACCACGGCTCGAAGTGAGCAGTACTGATTTACGTTCACGGTTTAGCGATGGTCGACCACTTGATTATCTGGTGACCGAACCTGTGTTGCATGTGATTGAACAACGCGGTTTGTATGGCTCTGCTGCGAGAATGAACTAGTTATGACCGCAATTCCTTCCCGCCAACGTCGACGTTTGCTTGCAGCTGCACTGTGTGGACTTGGCGCGGCATGTTTGTTGCCAGTAGGTGTTGTGTTTGGCGCGAAGTCGTTGCTTGGTGCATCTGGAGGACAAAATGTTGACTCAAGTGGTGCACTGAAAATTCCTGCAACACCTGCGGCATTGCTCGCAACAATTAATGATGTCAACGATGTAACAAGTCTGACCGCGTTTGTGTTGAGCACCTCAGGTGTTGGCGGCACCATCATTTCTCTTCCAGTTGGAACACGTGCTGACGTCATTGCGAACCAAAGTCCGCATCGTTTGGGCGACACATATGCGCAGGCTGGTTTAGAAGCCATGTTGCTCGATGCTGAAGGTGCGCTCGATGTGACGTTCAGCGTTGCTGCTGCAATCAGTGCTAACGACTTAACAGGTGTGTTTTCAGTATTGCCACCAATCAACGTGAACTTTGAATTGCCGGTAGTAACGAGCAATTTTGTGATGCCAGACCCTGCGTCGACGACAACGGTGAAATTGAAAGCAACGGAGACAACTCTTCCGCCTCAACCAATACCAGTTGACAACGATGTATTTCCTGCTGGAGAGATGACACTGACGCCAGATCAAATTTCAAGTGTGCTCATTTCAAAGCGCGCTGGCGAACGCGAACTTGAGCGATTCTCGCGCGTGAAATCTGTGTGGAATGGAATTGCAGTTGCAGTTGGTGAAGGACTTACGCCAGAGCAAGCGCAAATTACCGAATCCACCGTTGCAGGCGAAGTACCGAGTGATATCGGTGCGTTTATGCGCCGAGTGTTTGCCGGCCCAATTCAGGTGTGGCAACTGAGTGCGCAGCCATTGTCTGGTGCAGATAACCCTGATGGCCTGGACTTGTATGCGCTCGACAAGTTTGAAGTACTCATGATTCTGGCAAACGTTGCGCCAAGCAGTCTGTCTCTACCAACTGGCTCGCTCACCGTGCAGATTGATAGCACGTTCAACGACCCCAATATCACTCGTGATGTAGTGGCGCGTCTGAACTACATCGGCCTTTCCGTGGCCTTGATACGCGAACTTGAAGGCGAAGTGAAGCAACAGACGCAAGTGCGATACTCAGATCCAACCATTGTGGATGTGGGCAAAGCCGACCTCGAATCAGTATTGGGCAAGATCAAATTCATGAAGAAAAAACAGCCCGTGCAGGGAATTAGCGCCCAAATTGTGATTGGGAAAGACTTTATGGACTTCATCACTGCATACCCAGAACTACCAGCGACTACGGTTGCGCCAAGTGAATAAGACAGTTGCGGAAACAGTGAACAAAACCGATGCTGCGACAGTTGCCGCCGTTGCTGCTCGTGCCGCCGATGACAAGCAGGGCACCAACATCATTGTTCTTGATGTTGGTGACATTTTGGCGATTACCGAAATGTTTGTGGTGGTCAGCGCCAGTAACTCACGCCAGTTACGAACCATTGCTAACGAGATCACTGCGAAAATTCGCGAAGAGTCCGACCGTCCGTTGCTACGCAGCGAAGGCATGTCGGAACAACAATGGGTACTGCTCGACTACGGCGATGTTGTCGTGCACATCTTCTCGGAAGAAATCCGCGAGTACTACGAAATTGAGCGTCTATACCAAGACGTTCCTGTTGTTGACTGGCAAGCCATCGCTTAAGGGTGCTTTGGGAAAACAGAACCGAACCAAACTTCCAAATTCCAGTTAGCTCGAAAACTCTCCACAAGGGTTAATAATTCCAAGTTTTTTGTTACTAGCAATAGCGCTAGGACGACATGTAGGCATGCCAATTTGAATGGACACAACAATTTGCCCATCATTGAGAACTAATTGAGATTCCGAACGTTTTGATCTGGAAGTAAAATAAATTGTTGCATTGCCCTTCCTCATGGAAACCCGAAAACTTTCCACTTGCCTTTTCCAAGCCTGAAGCTCATCGGTGTAGACATCAGATGAGCGAGGCTTTCCATAGACGGACCAACCCTGGCTTTCAAAGTATTGGATTAATGGCATGATGTCGCAGTCACTTGGTATGTATTCCTGTTCTTCACGGCAAGACCAAATGGCTCTATAGGCGTATCCCAATTCACCAGTTGATTCCCAAGATGGTCCATCTGGATATGTTCCGCCTACGTATCGACGTTGCCCATTTGCGTCGGTCGGCATAAACCCTCCAGGTTCCTTTGTAAGAAGCACTCCATTTTCTAACGGTGGCATACCGGCCACAAGTGCAGGAATCGAAGATGGAGCAACGATGAATGTCTTAGACGCGTATTGAGTTTTTTTGCTGCTCGGACTTTTGAGTGACGCTGAAACTACGCATTTTCCTGCTCGGTACAAATAAAGAGCCTGGTACCTAACAGCACACACGCCTTTGGCTTGAACTTGTAGTTTCCCTGGTAATGGAGAGGAAACAATTTGTGCAATGTCCCAACCTGTAACAGCTTCAAAATTTTCGGCAGACCAGATAAAAGCTGAGTTTTGATTGCTGGCCCGTTCGCTCCAAGCCGAATGATGTGCAGATGCCGCATCCAATGATCCGGTTTGGGTAACGAATATTAAGGTCAGCAATACTGAAGCGAAGCGCGTTTTTTTCTGCATTAACGAACACTACTTGAGTACAAAAATTAGTACAAGCAAACATTTGTATGATTCAACCGACAATTGACTGGCAAGCCGCTTCCTAACCCAGCCGTTTGTTGTACCTTCCGAGCAGTGTGTACTGTGTGCCGAGGGGGTATTTGTGGGGGCACATATTCCGTCGTCTATTGGCGACGTTAACGAAGCATGGTTCAAGTCGGCACTGGGTTGGGATATCGATTCAATCGATTGCAACCAGATTGGTTCAGGAATCGGCGTGTCGAGTGCGTTGTATCGATGCAAACTCACCGGTCCAAAATGTCCATCATCGGTAATTGTCAAACTTCCGGCACTCGATGAAGCAGCAGTGTTCACTAGCACGATGCTTCGTATGTACATTCGTGAAGCAAACTTCTTCAATTCATTGATTAACGAAATGCCAATCAATGTTCCTATTGGCTATCTCTCACTAATTGATGAAGAGACGAGCAAGTTCGTTGTCGTCATGGAAGACCTTGGCAACATGCGAATCATTGACCAAAACGTTGGCATGACGATTGAAGACGCACGTAAGTCCATAGACGCGGCTGCAAAATTACACGCGAATTGGTGGGGTAAAGGCGATGCACTTGCTGAAGCTGGCGCAACAGTCAGTCTTGGTGATCCGATTTACCCTGCTGTATTGCCATTTGTGTTTGGTGAAGGATGGGTGAAGTTGACGTCAGAGATGACGTTGCCGCAATCGATTCTGGAAATCGGTCCGCACTTCAGTGAAGCACTTCCAAAATTGCTCAGCAGCATGGTGGTTGGACCAAACACGTTGTGTCACGGTGACTACCGCGCAGACAATTTGTTGTTCAATGAAAATAGCGAACCTGTTGCCATTGACTTTCAATTGTTGGGCACAGGCACTGGCGCGTACGACATCGCATACTTCGTCACGCAAAGTCTCACGCCTGAAATTGCGAGTAAGTACGAGCGTGATTTGTTCGATCAGTGGGTTGCAGCGCTGATAACTCATGGCGCACCTGCTGGTCTCGTAGACCGCGACGCGTTGTGGCTGCACTATCGAACTGCGGCATTGTTTTGCCTTGCGTACCCAGTAGTCGCTAGTAGAGGAATGGACTTGTCCGACCCACGCCAACGCACGTTGATTGAAGTAATGACCAACAGATTTGACCGCGCAGTGCGTGAGTTGAATTTGGCTGAGTTGTTGTAACGCGCGCTGATCCATCTACATTCTTAGACGTGGAAATCATCCTGGTTCGTCATGCGCTGCCTGTGCGCATTGAATTGGCAACAGGAGTTGCAGACCCCGAGTTGTCGGTAGAGGGCCATGAACAGTCCAAGAAAATGGCTTCGTATTTAGCAAGTGAAAACATTGACGCGGTGTATGTGAGCCCGCTTAGGCGTGCGCGAGAAACGGCACAGCCGCTCATTGAGAAACTTGGCATTCAGTTTGAAATTTGTGAAGGCGTTGCCGAGTTCGACAGAAACTCCAATGAATATGTTCCTATTGAAGAATTACGCGCAACAAATGATCCGCGTTGGCAGAAAATGATGAAGGGTGAGTGGGATGAAACCGCCGATTCACCTGAGGTGTTCCGCGATCGTGTGATTTCTTCAATCAATGAGCTCATTGAGCGACACCCAGGAGAGAAAGTTGCGGTGGTGTGCCATGGTGGAGTGATCAATCAGTACCTGGCGTACGTTCTGGGAATTGACACCCAGATGGGCTTTTTCTATCCCCAGTACACGTCAATTCACCGCGTGGCGGCTTCCCGTTCTGGTGCCAAATCAATCGTCAGTATCAATGAGGCCTCGCACCTGCGCCAAGAGTAGTTTGCAAATTATTTACCTGAAATTACGTAATAGGTTCCTCTAAGAAAACCAATAATCCACTTGGTAGTTCTACTGTCCTCTCAACTTCACAACAAGGAGAGAGACAATGGAAGAGGAATTCAGTAATCATTCAGATAACCAAACATTCGAAGAGGTTCTTAACGGGTACATGTCCCGTCGTCAACTCATCGTCGGCGGCGTTGCGGGTGCTGCACTTATGTTTATGGGCGGCTCGAAGGTTTCGGCACTTGATGCAAAACCAGCGTCCGGTGCTGCGTTAGCAAAGCGCGCAAAGATCGGCTTTACATCCATTCCATTGCAATCATCTGCAATGCCAACCATTGCACCTGAGTATGAATACAGCGTGTTGATCCCATGGCGTGAAAAGCTAGACGGCAGCGGAAAATCATTCGACTATGCAGGATTCACTGCAGACAATCAGGCTCTCAGCGTTGGCATTGGCCACGACGGAATGCACTACTTCGGTGACAACAAAAAGGGCATATTGTGCATTAACCATGAGTATGGAACTACTCCACACATCATGGGTAAGGCTGTACCAACAAGTTTGGATGAAGTAAAGCTTTCGCAAGCCGCTCACGGTGTTTCGGTACTGATGATCGAAAACACTAAGACTGGCTGGAAGTTGGCGAAGAGCGCGAAGAATCGTCGCATTCACGGCAACACCCCAATGAAGTTCAGTGGTCCAGCAGCGAAGAGCGATCTCTTGGTGAACGCTGCAGGTAATCCGGTTCTTGGCACGTTGAACAACTGTGCAAACGGTTACACCCCATGGGGAACGTACCTCACATGTGAAGAAAACTTCAACGGATATTTCGGAACAGCAGATACCGCATGGAAGGCAAACACCGAACAAGCTCGTTACGGAATCAACGCTGCTGGTTTTGGTTACGACTGGCACAAGTTTGATGCACGTTTCGACTTGGCAAACACGTCGTATGCAAATGAAATCAACCGCTTTGGTTGGATCGTTGAAATTGACCCGGAAAATCCGAAGAGTGTTCCAGTAAAGCGAACTGCTCTTGGTCGCGTTAAGCACGAAGGTGCAACGTTCGTAGAAGGTAAAGACGGACGTGCAGTGGTGTACATGGGCGACGACGAGCGTTTCGACTACGTCTACAAGTTCGTCTCCAAGGACAGCTGGAAGAAGATGATCGCTGCGGGAAAGAGCCCACTCGACGAAGGAACGCTGTACGCAGCGAAGTACCTTGACAACGGAACAGGCGAGTGGCTAGAACTCAGCCCAAAGAACCCGTTGCTTGCAGGCTGGAAGATGGACTACATCTTGGTGAATACGCGAATGGCAGCCGATGCTGTTGGTGCAACCAAGATGGACCGACCAGAGTGGATTGCAGCATCACCGAAGGGTGAGTTGTATGTGACGCTGACAAACAACACTCAGCGCGGTACAACTGGACGCGCTGGCGTGAACAGCGCAAACCCAACAGCAGTGAACTCAAGCGGTCACATCATCCGTTGGAAGGATGCAGATAAGCACGTTGGCAAAACCTTCAATTGGGAAATCTTCGTTCTTGCAAAGGACGTGGCCGATGCTGGTGGTCAGATGTTCGGCTCACCAGACGGCATCTGGGTTGACCCAGAAGGTCGAGTATTCGTTCAAACCGACGGAGCTCAGCCTGGTGGAAACAACGACCAGTTACTCGTTGCAGACCCAGTAACCCGCGAATTCAAGCGTCTCTTTACCGGCGTAAAGGGCTGCGAAGTAACCGGAGTGACAACCACACCAGACCGCAAGACGATGTTTGTCAACTTGCAACACCCAGGAGACGGAAGTGCTGCAGTTTCAAACTTCCCAGAGTTCTTCGTCGGTGCATCTGGTCCGGTTCCACGCGACTGCACCATCGTGATCAAGCGCATCAATGGTGGTGTAATCGGAAGCTAATTTACGCTGCCCATCGTTGCCACAACGCTCACCCTTATCGGCGTTGTGGCAACATGGGGCAATGGCAGTTGATATTTCACAGGTCATCGACCTTGAGCGTTATCCCATTCATGTAGATGGTGAGGCTCGCAGACAATTAGTAGCTGATGTGCAAAAAGACGTTCGCTCGGTCGGTTGCGCAGTAATCAAGCAGTTCGTAAAACCAGAAGCCATTCCCGCGCTCGTTGCCGAAGGCGACCGAGTTTCGCACTTGGGTCATCGCAACTTCAATCGCACGAATCCATATTTCACACAGTTGCCTCCAGATCTTCCTGACACACATCCACTTCGTCGTTTTTACGACCGTTCAAATGCTTTCGTGCCCGCCGACAATTTCGGTGAAGACAGCATTATTCGTTCAATGTACGAGTGGCCATCGTTCGCACCATTTATTCAAGAGGTGTTGGAAGAGCCGTCGTTCTATCGCTATGCAGACCCACTTGCAGACGTGATCATCAACTTGGCCGAAGAAGGGAATGGTTTCCCTTGGCATTTTGACACCAACAACTACACCGTTACATTGGCCATTCAAAATGCGGACAGTGGTGGTGAGTTTGAATACAGCCCAAATTTACGCACACCAACAGATGAAAACTATGACGGCGTTGGAAAAGTATTGGATGGCGATCAGTCGCTCATTCATTCGTTGCATCTTGAGCCTGGAGATCTGCAAATTTTCAAAGGTCGGTATTCGTTGCATCGAGTAACCCCGCTTAGTGGGCCAACCATGCGGTATGTTGCGATTTTCAGTTTCACTGAATTGGAAGGAATCGTAGGTAGCCCCGAGCGCACCAAACAGTTGTATGGCCGTGTGTTGCCGATTCACCTTGAACGTGCAGGAATGCGCGGCGACACATTGGTGGACTAATGAGACGTAAGCACCTGCGCACCGTTGGGCTACTAGTAGCCACGGTTTCGCTGCTTGTTGTGCCCGGCGTGGCTGACGCAACCGCAGGTGCATCATGCAAAGTGATCGGCCAAACAAGGCAGGTCATAACAAAGAAGAAAACTGACTATCTCATTTGTTCGCTTTCTGGGAAGCGAAAGATGTGGAAGGTAACGACGCCAGCGGTTGGCACCAAGGCCACAGTTCTGAAAACCGGGGGCTTGCCGTTTATTGATCTTGCCCTGACAGTAAAAGATTTCGCGGCCCAATGTGTGCTGGTAATGAAGGGAAACGAAGTTGTAGCCGAATGGAACTTTGGAACTCACACATCAAATACAAAGATTCTTGTCGCATCGGTGAGCAAATCTTTTACGAACACACTTGTAGGGATTGCTCAGAGAAAAGGGCTCGTCAACATTGACGACAAAGCGTCAAAATTTATAACAGAATGGATTGGTACGAAAAGCGAGAATGTGACTATTCGTCACTTACTTGCAATGACATCGACCCGTACCGACTTCAATATCGTAAACTCATTACAGGATCTGCGTGGTCAAACACTATTTCCTGCAAATGGAGGTGCCCAACACGCCACCGCGCCGGGGTTGCGTTGGGCTTATCACAACGCAAGCACGCAAGCTCTTGAAATAGTTCTGTCTCGTGCAACCGGTGAGTCGGTGTCTGCGTTTGCTCAACGAGAGCTATTTGCAAAACTTGGAATGACGACAACAATTGAAAAAGATCCCAAAGGGGTAGAAGCGGTATATGTGGGATTTATGTCAACGTGCTCAGACGTTGCAAAGTTGACTCGTTTATATTTGCAAAAAGGAATGTGGAACGGTGAACAGATTCTCACTCTGGAATATGTTGTTGATTCTTTGACACCGCAAATCACTAGCACGGCTGCAAATGCTTCAATGAATGGATCATACGGTTTGCAGATTTGGCTGAATAGCGACAAAGGTAACTCAATTACAGTTGGTAGGGCGGGCTCGTTATATCCAGATTTACCGACAGATGCGTTTTTGTTTCAAGGTGCATGCCGTCAGTTTGGGGTAGGTGTTCCATCTAAAGACCTAACGGTTGTCATGCTGCGGCCTGGGTGCGACACGATTGAGAAGGCACTACAAGATCAGATGGATCCTTCTCCAGCCACAGCATTTATTTATCAATTAGGCAAGGCAATTTCTTCTCTGCGTTAATCCAGAGTAAAACGCTAGGCTCTGTCAGGAAATAGCGGGGCTATAGCTCAATTGGTAGAGCGCTTGCATGGCATGCAAGAGGTCAGGGGTTCAATTCCCCTTAGCTCCACAACTATGGGGGAGAAGTAGTTCATGTTGGACGGCGCTGTAACGCTTGAGCATGTAAACAAACTGTTCGGCGAGCGCACTGTTGTAAACGATGTCAACCTAGAAATACATGCCGGGGAGTTCTTCTCGCTGCTTGGCCCCTCGGGTTGCGGAAAGACCACCACGCTGCGCATGATCGGCGGGTTTGAACTTCCCGATTCTGGTCGCATTCTGATTGATGGCCGCGACGTTACGCATGATGAACCAGAGACTCGACCACTGAACACCGTGTTCCAGAGTTATGCATTGTTTCCACACCTAAGTGTGTTCGACAATGTTGCGTTTGGATTGCGCTTTGAAAAGCCGGGCTCTGTGTCAAAGAAGTCCGATAAAGAACGCGTTATGGAAGCGCTCGAACTTGTTGCACTTGGGTCCTTTGGTGAGCGTCGTGTTCCGCAGTTGTCGGGCGGAGAACAGCAGCGTGTTGCGCTTGCCCGCGCTTTGGTGCTCGAACCAAGTGTGTTGTTGCTTGATGAGCCCCTCGGCGCATTGGACGCTCAGTTGCGTGCACGCTTGCAGGTTGAGCTTGCATCTTTGCAACGCCAAATTGGTATCACCTTTATTTATGTAACTCACGATCAGCATGAAGCGTTTACCATGAGTGACCGAATTGGTGTGATGCGTGAGGGCAAGCTAATTCAAGTGGCACCTCCGCGAGAGATTTACGAAAAACCTGCATCAATTGACGTTGCAAAGTTTGTTGGAGCAGCGAACTTATTGCCAGGTCGCGTTGTAATAACCGGCGTAGTGGAAATTTCTGGAGTGAAGTTTGCTGCTCCGCAAAGTGCACCAATAGGCGATGGCATGGTGATGATTCGTCCAGAGAGAATTCATGTTGGCACGGGTTCTCTGCAGGCAACCATTGAGCGCGTCACGTTTGCTGGTTCGTCATTGCGTATTGCACTGAATGTTGGTGGAGTGAAGTTGGTCGCCGAGATTCCAAACGATGAGCATTCACGCAATTTGGAAGAAAATGCACGAACAAATATTGACGTACTGCCAGACGCGGTACGTGTATTGCCGCTGAACTAGCTATTCGCCCATTCTGGTTAGGTCGGCAAGCGCTGACTTGAAGCCACCCGTTTCGCCGTGGCGCTTACGCCAGAACGACAGTCCAAACACACCGATGGTGAGCGCAGTGAACGTTGTAGCTACGAGCAGCGTGGCAAGTGCGTTCAGTGCAGGGGTCGCGCCGCCTTTGACCGATGAGTAGATGCGCAGCGGAACGGTTTCTGATTCGACTCCGGCTGAAAGGAAACTGGTGATCACGAAGTCGTCGATAACAGTGGCGAATACGACTACGAAACTTGCCACGATTGAAGGCCAGAGCATGGGCATCAATACATAGCGCAGCGCCTGCAATCGGGTAGCGCCAAGATCTCGCGCTGCTTCTTCAAAGCTTGAGCCGATCGACACCAATCTTGCACGCACAATCACCACTACTGCTGAAATTGAGAAGGTGACGTTGCCTAGCAATTGGGCTGGGAATCCAAGTGGAATTCCGCTGAATAGGCGAGTGAAGGTAAGTAGCAAGGCAGCACCAACAACGATTTCTGGGGTGATGAGCGGAATTGAGGTCATTCCTTGCACTGCAGTTGCACTTTTGCCTCTTAGGCGATGTGAGCCGATGGCAAGTGCAAGCCCAAGCGGTGTCACGATGAGCATGGTGGTCGTTGCAAGAACAAGTGAGTTCACAATGGCTTGACGCATGGAGTCGTCGTGAAATACCGATGCATATTTGTCGCCAAACCACCAACGGAAGGAGAAACCTTTCCACACGGTGCGGCTTCGACCATCGTTGAACGAATAGGCAACCGCGATGAGAACAGGGACAAGGCTCCACGCGATGTATCCCCAAATAATGATGGGAAGAGCTTTAATGCGGCGAGTCGATATTGATGTCATCGCACACGTTCCTTGCCGATGCGCGATGTGCTGCGCAAATACCACGACAGTGCAACTAGTAATAACGTGGAAAGCATGATCACCAGAACTGCGCCGCGCTGGGGTTGACTGCTGTTGTTGATGTAGAAGTCAATTTGGTTACCAAGCATTTCGGTCTTTGGTGATCGCGAAAGCAAGTCGTTGGTGTAATAGTCACCAAACATCGGAAGAGCAATGAGGATGGCAGCAGCGGCAACACCTGCTTTGGCCATGGGCACAGTCACCACGCGAAACGCTTGGCGCGATGTTGCACCAAGGTCGCGTGCCGCTTCAACAAGTCGCCAGTCAAGACGTTCAAGTGTTGCGTACAACGGCAAGATTAAAAACGGAATGTACCCGTACACAAGTCCAAGAATGACGGTGATGGGTGAGCCATCAAGCCAGTTGTACTGAACACCGAATATTCCGACAAAGCGGCTGAATAGACCCGATGGACTGAGCAAGTTAACCCAGGCCAACATGCGCATCAAGTAGTTCACCCAAAATGGGGCGATTATCAGTAGCAGGAGCAACATGCGTCGTTTGCCTGCGTGACGAGCCAAGTAATAAGCGACAGGGAATCCGATTGCAAAGCAAATGATCATTGCGCTAATGACATACACGATGGTGCGAGCAAACACCCCACGTAGTGGACCGCTGGTCACGCTGCTGAATACAGCATTGAATTCACCGAAACTCCAGTTCAGCGGGTTCCATTGGGGGATTGCATCGCGAAAGATCGGGTCAACGGATCCGAAGGCAACGCACGCCACCGCGTAAAAGGGAACTGCAAAAAAGAACAGCAACCAGAATGCACCGGGGGCGGCAAGTGCTGCCCAGATACGGGCGGCTTTGTTCACACTCAGCCTGCGGTAAACGTCGTCCAGACGTCGTTCCAGAGTGCGTCGGTCTCTGGCGTAAGACTAGTGATGCGCTTACCAGCTTGGTATTTCGTGTCATCTACTACCGCGTCTACGAGAGACTCTGGAATCACGCCTGAATTAATGAGCGATTCTGCAGTCACGCTGGTGAGTGCAGGTTGATAGCCAACATATGACTGATTCTTTACTGCAACGTCATTGTCGAGCAAGTAGTTGATCATTTGATGGGCAACGACAGGTTTTGCAGATGTCATTGGAATGCAGAAGAAGTCGTTTGCAGTAATGGTGGTATCTGGGTACCAGAAACCGAGAACATCTGCCGTTGTTCCCTCGGGCAAGTAGAACGGAGCAAGCAAAATATCCCCAGACCACATGTAGGCGATGTCGCGATTACCCGCAGGAAGTTCTTGGTAACTTATGATGTCCACTTTTGGACTCGTCGCATCGCGCAAACGAATGAGGTTTTCTTTCGCTGCAGCAAGAATATCTGCATCTCCTGAGTTCACATCCGTTACTCCAGCTTGCAGTAACGCGAGGCTGATGGTGTCTCGGTATGAGTCAATGACAGCAAGCTTTCCGTTGTATGCAGAGTTCCACATTGCGTCGTAGCCCTGTGCTGCAAGTTCGCTTGGATCAATACGATCCTTGCGGTAACCAATTCCATTTCCATAAATGAACTGCGCCATCGTGTATTGCGCACCCTGGTCGTAATACGGGTTTTGCAATCCTGTAAGTAGGTTCGTCTTATTTGGAATGTATGAATGGTTAAGCGGCTGTATAAGTTCAGCAGCCATAAGTCGCGCGATAGCGGTATCGGTCATGCCGATAATCAAGTCGGGCTTCAGAGTTCCATTTCGCAGTTTTGCAATAGCAGCATCTTCATTGTCATAGATGCTTTGCTTTACCGTGACACCAAAAGCTTTTTCGAAATCAGCGATCACTTCTGGATTTGTGTAGTCAGCCCAGTTCAGAATTTCAATGGTTCCACCTTCATTGGTGAGACCATCTGCAATCGGTTCCCCAACCAGTGGGAGAGTGACTGGAGAATCGGGTGTTCCGATTATCAGTCCTGTTGAGGAACTTGTCGTTGTTCCACCGCACGCAGCAAGTATCGAAGGCCCAATAATGATCCCCCCGGTAGTTGCAAAGAGCGTTTTTAGAAAATCGCGTCTTTCCATAGGTGTAACTTAGTCACCGTGACCACCTTGGACAAACACATCGCGATCGAGGAGCAGATCATGATCGGCAAGGTGCACAGGTCGAAGGAGTTCCATAACAGAGCGGTGAAATCGGTGCCGGGGGGCGTTCCCTCAAGTTGGGCGAGTTCGCGACCCGTGCCCATTTGGATTGATCGCGGCGATGGCGCGTACCTGTGGGACGTGGATGGCAATCAGTTCATTGACTTCCATGCTGGGTATGGAGCCAACATCGCAGGTCATGGTAACCCTGCAATTGTGCGCGCAGTTCAGCAGCGCGTCACTCAAGGGACTCACTTTGCGCAGCCCTCGGCAGACATGATTGATGTCGCCGAGATGCTTGTTCAGCGGTTCGGGCTTCCGAAATGGAGATTCAACAATTCGGGTTCAGAGTCAACGATGGACGCTATTCATTTGATGCGTGAATTCACCGGTCGCGATCTGATTGTCAAAATTGAAGGCAGCTATAACGGTCACCACGATTCGGTGTTGGTTTCGATTTTTCGATCTGCCGATGATCTTGGTCCGCAGGAAAACCCCTGGCTTACACCCGGCGAAGGAGTTCCACAGGATGTCGCAAATTTAGTTCGCATTGTTCCATACAACGACCTTGCTGCGCTTGAGCGAGTGTTCCTAGAACATGAGGGTTTGATTGCTGGAATGATTTTGGAACCGATGATGATGAACGCAGGCATCATTGTTCCGCAAGATGGATTCTTACAAGGCATTCGCGATATCACGCGAAAGCATGGTGCATTACTTGTTTTCGACGAAGTGAAAACTGGTCTTGTTGTTCACCCGGGTGGAGCCACAAAACTATTTGGTGTCACTCCCGACTTGGTGTGTCTAGCAAAGGCGCTTGGTGGTGGAATTCCGTGTGGTGCGATTGGCGGAACGAATGAAGTGATGGCGCTAATTGATGAAGGTCGCTATAGCCAAGTAGGCACTTTTAATGGCAACCCACTCACTATGGCTTCGGCGAAAGCAATGCTCAGCGAAGTACTCACATCAGATGCATATGCGCAAGCCGATGCAGTGGGATCATATATTTTGCAGAACTCTCTTGACGCTCTGAAAAGCCACGGCCAACCTGCGTACGGTTATCACTTTGGTTTCAAAGTGTGTGTTGTGTTTAGCGCAGAAGTGGCAACGAATTATCGCAAGTTTCTCACGTTCAATACTGCAGTTAGCCATTTGCATTTCTTGAAGCAATTTAATGGCGGAGTGTTTTTACCACCATGGGGCAAGAGTGAATCAATCACCATGAGCGTTGCACACACAAAGCAACATGCAGATCAATGGATTGCCAATATGGACGAATTCGGCAGAACGCTCGCACAACTCGAAGATCGCGCGTCAGCCGACTTTGCAGTTGGCAGCTACAACTAGTTCGTCTTGGTGTCTTGGCGGTATTGCTTCACAAAACGTTGGGCATACTTTTCCATTTCGGTGTGATAAGCCTGCCCAAAGGCTTTTGAGGCCACACCGCGTTGCACGCGTTCTGAAACCGCAAAGTCTTGTTGGTTTACCATTTCATTGAAATCAAGCGTTGGCTTCAAATCCACAGGAGGGTTCGTTGCTACTTCAGCGGGAAACAGGTAGTCGGTAACTACTGTGGTATGAGTTGCAGACCGAGGGATATAGGTAGACACCGCAACACAAGTTGGCATCACGTCTATCAACATGTTCGGGTATACGTATGCACCAAATACGGAATAGTCGTCCATGCTTGCAAGCAAAGGGAGATTTTCGTCTTGGGCAAAGGAAATCGCAGTTTTGCCTTTAGCCAAACTGGCTCCCCAGTCCGAGCGTTCATCTTGAGTGGTTTTGCCCGTTTTGTATACCGGCACGGTTTCACAGAGCTCGGGGTGAACCACTGAGCAGTGCAAGCATTCGCTGTAATTCTCGACAAGCACTTTCCAGTTTGCCCGCACTTCGTCGACACTCGTGTGCACACTTTTCAGGGAACCTATTTCAAACTTTTCAAAGTCACGTGGCTTGCTGTACAAACTGCCGAGCCAATCAATCAATGGTTCCGCTTTGGTATCGAGGTTGACAAACAGCAAACCCTGCCACTCATCAATACTCACTGGTGAAAGAGCAATGCCATCGCGATTAAAGGATTCCTTATCGTGATGAATTGCACCAACAAGTTTTCCGTCAAGTGAGTAACTCCAAGAGTGGTATGGACAGGTGATAGCTGCGCCGTGACCAGAACCAGACGAATCACATAATTGTGAGCCACGGTGTTGACATACGTTGAAGTACGCACGTAGCTCGCCATCACGGTTACGAACTGCAACAATGCTTTCCGTTCCAACATCGGCAACCAGACGATCACCTATGTGTACTAGCTGATCTGAGCGACCGACGTAGCACCAGCGCTGTTCATAAATGTGTGACATCTCTAGTGCAAAGATTTCTGGTGATGTGTACTCATCGCGAGTGAAACTCGTGCGGAGTCCCTCTATGTTTGATTTAGCCATGAATCATTCCCATTTCATTCCTACAGGTATGTCTTCGTAGTCAATTGTCCATAGGCGAGCGGCTTTAACGTCTCCTGTGTAGCAGCGATAGCCAAGTAATTGTTGTTGGAGAGGCGTCAGGGTACGTGCAATTTCCTCTGGAATACCGATACATCCGGCTTCTTCGGGAGTTAACCAGCCGACTAAATATGAAAGGTGTAGTCCTTCTCGCCACACCGTGCTCGTGGTGTTTGCGCCACCGCCATGCAACACAGTTCCCGAATAGATGAGCGCACTTCCTGCAGGCATGATCGCTTGAGTAATTTCATGGTCTTGTGCTGTGCGGCTGAAGTCATCCCACTTGTGGCTGCCTGGCACCACTCGTGTTGCACCACTTTCAGCGGTGAAGTCTGAAAGGGCAAACATGCAGGAAACCGTGACCGGTTTTGCGGTTGGGCCAAGAATGAGTGGCCAATTGTCAGCATCTCGATGTAACCACTGCGCTTTTTCGCCAGGGCCGATGATCATGGCTTGGCCCGTGTTCATCCAATAGGACGCACAATGTGGGCCAAGTTCGCGATCTGCAACACCGCGCAATAGTTGGTGCACCAAGACGTGATCACGAAAGGTCTGAGATCGGTACGACAGGCGAGTGAAGCGCTTGGTGTTGGAGCCCCAGAATTCCTGTACGCCTTTGTCGCTTGACTTCGTACCAGCGTTGGTGGATTGCATTGATTCGGCAAGTTCAGAGCGAAGGCTGTTTCGAACTTCCTCGTTCAGCATGTTGTGGACGATTACTCCGCCATCTCGGCTGAATACGTCAAAAATTTCAGTAAGTGAATGTACCTTCGCGTCAAGACTCGTTAACACCGCGGTATTCGCAGTTGCCATAGCAAAACTCTAGCAGCGAAAGAACGCTCGCAAATAAGGTTCGTAATAATTTAACGTATGTGATTCATATGTTGGATCAAATGAAACTTGGTCATACTTAGCGCAAAATTCTGCTGCTAATTCATAGTTAGGGTTTTCTGAGTATGCATCACGAGCGTTTCGGTTTAATCCAACATGTTGCCAAAAGTAATAGCCCTGAAAGATTCCATGATGAGCAACCATCCAATGATGTGCTTCTGAAACAAATGGTTTAATAATTGCAGCGGCAATTGCTTCATGATTATCGGGTGCAAGGCTGTCTCCAATGTCATGCAACAGAGCGCACATCACGTATTCCATACTTTTGCCATCGCGTTCGGCTCGCGTAGCCGTTTGGAGGGAGTGTTCAAGACGTGTTACCGGATAGCCGTCTAGTTCTCCATCGAGTTTTTGTAACTGTTCCAGAACCTGATTAACAACATCGCCCTGTGTCTTCTTGTACAGCTCGGTGATGTTATCCCAGTCTTGTTTTGTGGACTCACTGAACTTGGTGAATGTAGGAACATGTTGAGAAGACATGGGGTAACTGTAGTGAAACCTGTTGGGCTAAGTTTTACTTATGACCTCATTGAGCTTTCGTTTAGATGGTTTGCGTGCATTGGTAACGGGCGGAGGCTCGGGAATTGGCAAAGCCATTGCCGATGCCATGCGTGATGCCGGCGCAACTGTGGTGGTGTGCGACGTAAACGATTCAACGAAGCCCAACTACATCTGCGATGTGTCGAAGACTTCTGATGTTGAAGCAATGTTTAAGGAAATTGAGCGCGACCTTGGTGGGCTAGACATTTTGGTGAACAACGTTGGTGTGCCTGGACCGACTGCACGAGTTGACGAAATGGACCCCGATGCCTACGACGAGTGCGTGCGCGTGAACTTGGGAGGAACATTCCGTGTTACGCATTATGCGGTTCCGATGTTGTTGAAGACAAAAGGTTCAATGGTCAATATTTCAACAACCGCTGGAATTTTTGGTTACCCATTGCGCTCACCGTATGTTGCGGCGAAGTGGGGAGTGATTGGACTCACGAAGACGTGGGCGATGGAACTTGGCGAATTTGGTGTGCGGGTGAATGCAATTTGCCCAGGTTCGGTAAGTGGTCCGCGTATGGACGGTGTGATAGAGCGCGAGGCGCAAGCGGTAGGCAAGACACCACAAGAAATTCGCACGGGTTACGAGAAGCAAGTGTCGCTTCAAACGTTTATTGACGCCGACGATATTGCTGCATCGTGTGTTTTCCTCTGCTCGCCAGCCGCTCGATTGATCACTGGTCAGGTACTGCCAGTTGACGGCAATACCGAAACTATGAGAAGCAACTAATTGTGATTATTGACCTGCAGGTCAATCAGGGTCAGTGCACATGGCCCGAATTGTGGTCTACAGCTCACGCTGCAGACCGCGCTGGCTACAACACCTTATGGATCGCCGATCATTTGTCGGGCTCTGTAATGAATGCGCCGTCTATGCCGGAATGTTTCGCCACGCTTGGTGCGCTTGCCGCTTCAACTCGCAACATTGGGCTTGGTTCACTTGTCGTAAACGCGGGTCTGCGTGACCCGGCAATTGTTGCCAATGCTGCAGCAACAGTGCAGGAAATTTCGGGTGGCAGGTTCATGCTTGGGCTTGGTGCAGGCGCTTCGCCCACCAGCACGTTTGCATCGGAATTACACGCCATTGGCGCAGAAATTCCAGCAACTATGGAACAGCGCCATAAGCGACTCGAGCATGTGTTGGATGTGCTCGATGCCATGTGGTCAAACAATCGCGACGACAAGTTTGCAACGTTTCCGCTTCCTCAAGATTCGATCCCGCGCATTCTCGGAGTGAATTCGGTGGCGCTTGCATCCCTTGCGGGGAAGCGCTGCGATGGAGTGAACATTCGTGCCAGTCATGAGCGCCGAGGTGAAATTCTGCGCGCGGCTCAAGATGCTGCAGGCAACCGCGAATTTATGGTGTCCGTGTGGGATTGGTTCGACGAGTCGTTGCTGGATAAAAATAGCGATGCCCGCAAGAAATTGGCTAGCGAGGGTGTGAATCGTTTGATTTTGTTGATGCGTGGTACGCCAGATGCTGCCCGTATTGAGGACAGCTCGGTCTTATAGAACGACGTTGACGAGCCGTTTTGGAACAATCACCACTTTGGCTGGTTCCGCACCATTCAGTAACGCAATTACTTTTTCGTCTGCAAGTGCAAGTGCACGCAATTCATCGTCGGTCACGGTTGGAACAACCGACAGTTTTGAACGAACTTTGCCGTTCACTTGAATAGGAACTTCAATGGTGTCGCTTACCAGCAGCGCTGGGTCTGCAACAGGGAACGGCGCAAACGTGAGTTCGGTGGTTTGACCAAGCATTGACCACAACTCTTCGGCCATGTGCGGGCACAACGGCGAAAGCATTTGTACGAGTGGCACAGCAACTTCGCGTGGGGTGGAGCCGTGCTCGTTTACATAAATGGTGAGTGCGTTGTTCAATTCGATCAGTTTTGAAATTGCGGTGTTAAAACGCAAGTTCTGCATGTCGAGACCAACGCCGTTAATTGCCCTGTGCAGGTCGCGTTTCAACTGCAACGGAGCTTCGGCGTCGCTGACGTGCAGCGCGCCAGTGTCTTCGTCGACCAAGTTGCGCCATGCACGCTGCAGGAAACGCTGCATGCCAACAACGTCGCGAGTGTTCCACGGGCGCGATGCATCCAGTGGGCCAGTGCTCATTTCGTATAAGCGGAAC
>BJFW01000015.1:0-7703 GCA_014190095.1 Actinomycetes bacterium
ACGCTAACGAGACCGCCTAGGGTTGCGAAGTGGATTTTCGCACCATTTTCAGCCTGTGGTGTATCTCTCTTTCCTTTACCTTCACGATTCCGCAGGCTTACCGGGTAGTAAGAAGAAAAACGGTGGAAGGCATTTCTGTGCCTTCGCAACTACAAAATGTCAGTGGTTCAATTCTGTGGGTGGTGTACGGAATTGCCTCCTCAACACATCTAGTTGCGCTGGCCAACATCATGGCGATTTGCGGGTTTGGAACTGTTGTGTTTATGCAGGTGCGACTCAAAGCGGTTTCGGCAGCCCGCGCACTTAGCGTTGAAATATTCGTGATACTCGCGGCGCTCATCGCACTTGCAATTTCGCGGGACTTACTTGGCGCAATTGCTGTGGCAGTAGGGGCAACCGGAATTGTCCCTCAGGTAATTCGCGCTGCAAAAACAAGTCATCTCGTTGGAATCTCGGTGGTGACGTTCATCATGGTGGCCACGATGTCGGCATCGTGGGGAATCTACGGATTAATGATTGACGACCTGTATGTGGCTCTGCCGAATGTTGTCATCGTGCCGAGTGCATTGTTTATTTCCATTCGCGCAATTCAGTCACATCAGCGTTATGGAAATTCGACAACTGCGGAAGCAACTCCAGCACGTTGATGTGTTGCAGTCAGCGTGACTCGTTGACCCTTTTCTCCGCGAACTAACCAACTGTGCAGCACGCGATCAGGTGTTCCATCTGATTTTGCATCGCCGCTCACGCGAAACTTCACACGCCCATCTAGTTGGCCAAGCTTCACTCGTAGCGCGCCTTCAACCAGGGTCGCCCCAGAAATTTCGGCAGTAAGTGGAAGCACGATTTTGTTCTTGTGAGCCCACTCGCTGACTTCAGTGCCCAACCAGCCGGTATTCGCAACACCAATTTCAACCTTGTAGACACCGCTACCAAGAGATTCGGCAGTTGCTTGTTTGATTGCGAGTCGCGGCGAAGCAAGTGCTTGATAAATAGCGAAATGCACGTGTGGTGCCACTTCGTCTCGCAGTTTTGATGCAGGGGCGTTTGACCAAGTTTTGATTGCGTCGCATCCGCCAATTTCAATTTCACCTAGTTGCGGGTGATTGAACTTTTTCCAGGGTGCATATGCGCCTGGTGCATACGTGTCAGTCCATTTGCAGACAGCAAGTTCTTGCTCTGGAGTTGGACCGACGTACCAAATGTCAGTTGGCGAGTGCTTTCCTGTTGCGTGGAAAATGATGTCCCAAAACTCTGTTGTCCAGCTGAATACACCAAGGTGTTCATATGCCCAGTCGTCGCCAGCGCCGCTCATGGTGTCGCTCTTATCCCAAGTCAGGTCTTCGTACACAGAATGAACGGGGTAACCGGTGTGTTGCACTCCAACTTTTCCAAGTTCGTTGTACACCCAAAGATCAAACGGTGGCAGCGTTGAATCGGGACGGGTGCTGCTTGGTCGCAACATGAAGCCACCTGCGGTATGAAATGCGTTGTATCCACACACGTTGGTGCGCGATCGAGCAGCTCGTACCAGTGCATCAATTTCAGGTTCAGACATGGGGTGATCACCCGATCCGAGAACGGTAGTTCCCCAACCAGCGGGGAAGTTGCGGTTCAAATCAAGTCCCGCAGGGTCGCGTGGCATCGGAATGGTAAAGCCGTCAAAGTTTTCAAGAACACCTTCATCAAGCAATCGATAACGCTGAGTTCCAGGTGCCACACCAAGCGGACCAACAGGAACCATTACGCGAGCATCTTCGGTGTGTTCGATCCATGCACCATCTGGGTCTGCAATACGCATAGTTCGCACTGCACCGTCTCCGTCAATATCTTCAACGCTCAGTCCAGGCCAACGATGTCCGTCGCGCCACGGCCATGAACGAACACTTGAACGGTGATAGCACGGGCTATCGAGAAGTGCGTCTTCAACACCGTCGGGGTTGACTCGGGGGACAATGTAGAACGTGCGGGTTCGAAGCGCTTCGGTGGTGTGGTGATCGCGACCAAATTGGCTGGTGAGATATTCCAGAATGTACAGCGCTGCAACTCCGCCAGTAACTTCAGTTGCGTGAATGTTTGCGTCAATCCAATGCGCCGGTTTCGTGTCGTGTGATCCAGTCGTTGAATCGGTAACTGTTGCAATCCATAAATCTCGTCCAAGATGCGACTTTCCATATGTCTCTAATGTCACTAGATGGGGAAAACGTGAAGCCAACTCCGTAAGCCACGTAACCATTTCGTCGTAACGAAGAAAGCGATCAAAGTTGTAAGTCATATGCACAGGTTACGCTGTGCATAGGAGGTGCTTTCGTGCCACACATGCCAGTGTTTATGCATGCAACAGGAAGCTGGCGTCCGCGTTGGCGCGGTCGAATTCACGCAATTGCAGTTGCTGTCATTATTCCTGCTGGCATTATTCTCACGCTGTTCACTCCTGCGGGGGTTCCTCGACTTGCTGTAGGAATTTACGCTCTGTCGCTTTTGGCGCTCTATTCAACGTCAGCGTCGTATCACTTATTCACGAAGTCATTACGGTCGCAAAAGACGATGCAACAAATTGATCATGCAATGGTCTATGTACTTATTGCTGGCACGTACACACCAGTTTGTCTGATGGCCCTGCCGTACAACGTGGGTATTCCATTTTTGGTGTTGATTTGGCTTGCGGCTGCTGTGGGTATGGGACTGAAGATCACCTGGAAAGCAAAACGCGTAGGCCATGCCATGTACATCGTCATTGGTTGGGCTGCACTCATTATTCTGCCGTGGGCATATGGGCGAGCAGGTTTCACCAGTCTGCTGATGTATGCCTTAGGAGGCATCGTGTACACCGTTGGCGCAGTGCTGTTTTATATGAAAAAGCCAGTTCTAGTGCCGCATGTTTTTGGGTATCACGAAATCTGGCACGTGTTCACCGTTGTCGCAGGGGTACTGCAGTTCATTGGAGTGGGTTTGTTAGTAGGTCGAGTCGCGTAAGCACATGGCTTCAATTCCTGAACTACATGATTTAAAACTGTGGGCAGACCCTAATGCTGTTCAAATAAATCGCCTACCAATGCGAACTCCGTTCGTTTCGGCATCAAGTATCCGAGTCTCACTGAATGGCGATTGGCGCATTAAGCGGTTTGCACATCCAGAAGACATTTCCCTGCGTGAATTAGGAGAACTGTGTGACGACAGCGATTGGGTGAGCATTCCCGTTCCAAGTAACTGGACTCAATTCGATTTAGGCGATGTTCCGCATTACACAAACATTGCAATGCCGTGGCGCGAAACTCCTCCGCATCTCCCGAAGGAGGTTCCTACTGCGGTGTATCGGCGCAACTTTAAGGTTGAGAGCGCATGGTCTGACCGCCGAATTGTTTTACATGTTGGAGCTGCAGAGAGCGTGCACTCGGTTCGAGTTAATGGAGAATTCGTCGGATACGGAACAGATAGTCGGTTAGCCAGTGAATACGACATTTCTCCGTTTGTTCGAGAAGGAATGAACCTTGTTTCGATAACGGTGTGTAGGTATTCGGCACAGTCATATGTTGAGGATCAAGATCAATGGTGGATGTCAGGGTTACATCGAGATGTGTTCATTGAAGCCCAACCGCACCTGCGAATTGAAGATGTTCGAGTTGATGCCGAAGTTGTTGACGTGCGAGATTCGCTGACGGGGAGTGGCCATATACGTGTTGCTACGCAAGTGGCTGCTCCTAGCGATGGGCGCTTTCCATCTGGGCTGAAAGTTGAAGCGACATTGCACAGTGTGAACGGAAAGCAGATCGGAATTCAGCACTCTGGAGAAGTTGCACACAGCACACGTCCATATCTGTTCGTGGGACATTGCGCAGAGATTCAATGGTCGGTAACTGGTGTGAAGTTGTGGTCTGCAGAACTTCCTAATCGTTACATAGTTCGCATTTCGTTACTTGATACGAATGGGAAAGTGATTGATTCAACAGAGCAGATAATTGGTTTTAGGAAGGTTGAAATCGTTCGTGGTGATCTTTTGGTGAACGGCAAGCGCATCATGATTCAGGGGGTAAATCGACACGATCATCACCCTGATCGCGGCAAGGCAGTCACGGTGCAAGATCTGCGAGAAGACGTTGTGGCGATGAAGCAACACAACATCAATGCAGTGCGATGCTCGCATTATCCAAACGACCCAAGATTTCTTGATATCTGTGATGAATTGGGACTGTACGTAGTGGACGAAGCAAATGTCGAAAGCCATGCATGGATAACAAGCCTGTGCCACGATTCGGCGTATAGAGCAACGTGGCTTTCGCGAGTGAGTCGAATGGTGGAGCGCGATAAGAACCATCCGAGCGTGATTATGTGGTCACTTGGGAATGAATCTGGATATGGAAGCGTTCACGATGCCGCTGCAGCATGGGTGAGGTCCTATGACTCTTCGCGAATCATTCATTACGAAGGCGCAGTTTTTCATACGAATTGGTTCGACGGAGGAATGGCGGCAACCGATGTTGTAGCACCGATGTATGCACCTATTGCAGCGATTGAAATGTACGGCAAGAGTAAAAAGCGTGTACGTCCACTAATCATGTGCGAGTACAGCCACGCCATGGGTAACTCGAATGGGTCGCTTTCGGATTATTGGAAAGTATTTGATAACACGCCAGGTCTGCAAGGTGGTTTCATCTGGGAATGGAAAGATCACGGCCTTCGCCAATTACTTCCCAATGGTAAGGAGCGGTTTGCGTACGGTGGACAGTTCGGCGATGCCCCACACGATGGAAACTTTGTTGCAGATGGATTGATGCACGCCGATCTCACACCTCACCCGGCAATGCGAGAGGTTGCATGGGTGCATAGACCAGTTGCTGCGCAACTCGTTGGCCCAAAGTCTGCTCCAGTGATTGAGCTAAGGAACCGACAAGCGTTTCGTGATGTTTCATGGCTGTCTGCAACGTATGAAGTAGTAGTTGATGGCGTAGTAAAGCGAAAAGGGAAATTAGCGCTCCCAGGGCTCGCTGCAGGAAAGACCAAACGAATCAAGATTCCATCGATTCGGGGATTGTCTGGGGACATTCGAATCAACATCACCTGGAAGTCAAAGCGCGCAGAGTCGTGGTGTGATAGAGGACATGTTGTTGCTTGGGATCAACTGGCAGTGAAGTCTGCTCGTGTGAAGAAGATTCAAACCTCTCAGAAAAAGTACTTGTCGGTGGATATTGATCCACAGATTTCGTTGTTTCGAGCATCCATTGACAACGATGGATTTAAGTTGCTGCCAAATCTTGCTTGGGTAGAAACCACCACGTTGAAGCGCTGGCAAAAGCAAGGTATTGACGGAGACGTCTCCCAGTTAGTAAAGCATCAGACGAAGCGATCAGTTCGGAAAGATGGCTTAGTCCGATTTGAACACTCGGTCATCGTTCCCAAGGCACTGGAAGATCTTCCGCGTATTGGTGTGAGTTTTCCGTTACCCGAAGGATTCACGGTGGTTTCGTGGTGGGGTAATGGTCCTCACGAGTGTTACCCAGACCGCGAGTCGTCGGCAATGCTGGGAATTTATAGCGGAGAGGCAGATGAACTGCCATATTTGGTGCCCCAGGAATATGGGCTACGAACACAGTGCCGATGGTTTGAAGTAAGCAATCCGAAAACTGCAGAAGTGATTCGAATTGAAGCAGAAGGTGAACCTTTGCACATGTCTGCATTGCCGTATACAACGCAAGACTTGTATCAAGCAGTAGATCAAGCAGAACTAATCAAGCGCCCATATCTAACAATGAACATTGACGTTGCTCACAGGGGCCTTGGAACGGCAAGTTGTGGGCCAGATGTATTACCGAAATACCAAATACAGCCTGGAAAGTATCAGTTTGCCTACATTGTTTCACGCGAGTCGCGCGGCGCCAACCGCTGACACCGTCCAACCAGGTACGTGTGCATCGGGCGTACACAGTGCAACAACACATCCGCCAAACCCACCACCAGTCATACGCGCTCCAAACACTCCTGGAATATTTTGGATTTCGTTTACGGCTTTATCCATGACCGAAGTTGATGATGCGAAGTCGCGAGCAAGCGATGTGTGTCCTTCGTTCATGAGTTGGCCCGCGAGCTGTAAATCTTGAGATGCAAGAGCCTGGGCGAACTCTCGTACTCGTTGATTTTCAGAGATCACGTGGCGAGCACGCTGAGAAACAGTGGAATCTTCAATCAACTCCAGCATGCCAATGCTTGCCGAGCGGAGTGGTCCAATAATGGACTCTGCGGAGTTGCATTGACGAACACGTTCGCTGTATTCCGAACCTTGCAAGGTGCGGTGTGCAATGAACTGGACGACAATCTTGCATTCTTCTGGAATATGGATATGGACCACTTCAAGTGTTGAGCAATCGATCAACATGGCGTGGCTCTCTTGAGCAACTGAAATGCACAGTTGATCCATGATTCCCGTAGGGACACCTGTTGCTACATGCTCAGCACGTTGTGTTAACTGCGCTAGTTCTTGAGGACTTCCATCAAAACCAAGAGCCAGCGCAGTTGCGACTTCAAGAGCGGCACTAGAAGATAGACCGCTTCCAATTGGGATATCTGTAGAAATTGTTCCCGCGATTCCGCGAGTTGCATTGCATTCAGCGGCAACTGCAGCGATGTATCTGGCCCATTGTGGTTGTAACGATGAAATGTCACTAACAGGGATGTTGAAATTTGCCACCTCTGGCTCATCGGCAGACCTCAACGAAATTGAAGAATCCTCGGTAAAGCGTGCTTCAATCACGGTGTGTCGATTGATTGCCATAGGAAACACCAAGCCTCCTGTGTAATCGGTGTGATCACCAATTAGGTTGACGCGCCCAGGGGCTATTGCGCGCATTAGTTCACCAGGATGCGAAGACGCTGAGCGATATCTGAAGGATCTACTGGATTGAAGTACTCCTCTGTAGACACCTCTGCAGCAGCGATGTATCGCTGGACACCCCTCGCCCTCCAAGGCGAAACAATCTCAATGTTCAGCCATACATTTTCATATTGAGTCTTTGCTGAAGCTTGTGTAATCCACATCATGTAGGGAAGTGGGGCATCAAAGAGTTTGTCCAACGCCACAAAGGTTTTGTGAAGAGTTATTGCGAGATCATCTCGCAACTCATCGCTAAGTTGACTGAGAAGTGAAACTTGATGATGCGGAGCAACTACTAATGAAACCGGGTGTATGGCTGCGTACTGGGCATAAGTAGCAAAATGATCGCCATTGATAACTAAACGATCTGCTGGTTGGGATTCTGGCCGCCACTGTGATTGTAGAAGTGAGTGCTGACGGCGCGGGACATGATCAAATGCATAGATCTGGCCATGTGGGTGACTGATTGTCGCTCCAACCTCTGCTCCTCGATTTTCGAAAATCAGTACGTAGTCGATGTCGCTCCGTTGCTGCAGTTGCGTAGTTCGCTCTGCCCAAAGATCAATAACTTTTCGAATTCCACTACTCCCCAGCGAAGCAAAGGTTGCGTCGTGTTGAGATGAATACAACACGACTTCACATACGCCGGTTTCTAATGCTGGCCATCGATTGACAAATGACTTCACGTCGTAAGGTTCTGCAGCCTCAAGACCGCCAACACAAAATGGGCATTCTGTAGACGGCAAATTTGGGCGGTGCTGGCGCGCAGCAACGATGTGAACACGCGCCCCAGAATGCGGATTAAGACGGTCGTTATCGCTCACTACATCACCTTATG
>BJFW01000015.1:8382-13761 GCA_014190095.1 Actinomycetes bacterium
GTTTCCTTTAGTCGACCCAGCAATTCGTAGGTGCCAAGAGTCTGTGAATGTGCTGGCGAGGCAACGAGATCTCGATTGTGATCCCATTTCACATAGGAGATGTCGTGCGCATCAAGCAACTGTGAAATGCAAGTGAACAAATAATTACGGACGTCAATTCGTGACATGTCAAGGACAAGCTGGTTTCGTCCTGTGATTGGTTTGTTTGACCCACTATGAAGCACCCAGTCTGGATGCTGACGATACAAATCACTTTCTGGGTTAACCATTTCGGGTTCACACCAAATTCCAAACTCCATTCCCAACGACTTCACATGATTAATGAGTGGAGTGAGTCCATTTGGCCAAACGGCAGAGTCAACAGTCCAGTCCCCGAGACCAGCAGTATCGGTTCTTCTTCCTGAAAACCAGCCGTCATCAAGCACGAAACGCTCGACACCTACATGTGCAGCTACATCTGCAAGTTTTGTCAGCGTTTCAAAGTTGTGGTCGAAGTACACCGCTTCCCAAGTGTTCAGTGTGACTGGCCGAAATGTGCTTTCATGTCGTGACCGTGATCGAACAAACTGATGAAAGCGCTGCGAAGCTGAGCTGAGTCCGTGCGCAGAGTGCACCGCGTAGATAGTTGGCGCTAAATACGTTTCGTTCGGTTGAATGACAAGTTCTCCCGCAGTCAGTTTTTCTCCAATCTGCATGTGCTTGTGGTGTTCAGTAATGCCGTCAAGTGTGATATCGAAGTTTCCGCTCCATCCAACATGACATCCCCAGACCTCACCATGTTGTTCGCCAAATTGAGTGGTTCCGGCAAAAACCACTGGCCATTTTTCGTGCGAGGTACGACCTCTGTTGTTGGAAACCGACATGGTTGACTGCACCCATGGAGTGCGCTGTTCACCAAATTCCATTCCCCAGCGGCCTCCAAGGGTGAGAACTTCTTGTGCGCGTGGTGGGACGGGAAGAGCGAATCGCAGACCATGCAACAGATAGGGCAATGACCCACGGTTGGAAAGCGCGCCTGTAATTGTGAGAACGCCACTCGCATGAATGTCAATGCTGATCTGTAGGTCAAGATCAAGGTCAGCATCACGAAGCGTGAAATTGGCTGAGGTGGTTGTATTGGAGCTTGATGAAATGACGAAATGAGGAAATGAACCTGAACCATCTGGAAAGCATCCCTCAACGCCGGGATTGCCGAGCCATCCATCGTGGTGCTGAGCAATGATTCCAAGTGGTGGATCAAGATCGACGCCACCGCCGAGAACGGCTCGCGTAAACAGGTTCTGTTGAAGACTGCTTTGTCCAAGGAAGTTTCCCCAGTACACAATCGCGGGAACGTTGCCTCGCGTGCCGATGACAACGCTGAGACGTTCGTCGTGCAAGTGAAGAAGTTGATCGTTGGCTGCCACTAATGAATAAGTCTGCCAGTCCATGCGATAGTGAACCACCTCGCCAATGACTCTCCAGGGGCGAGAATAACGGGCGAATCATTGATCTCATTCGGAGCGCCCGATTGAGGCTCGATGCATGTTGCGTGTGTCGGTATGTCGTACACCACCCAATGTGAACAATCGCTGGACAGAACAAGGTCGACCCCGTTGACCGTGAGTGAAAGTGGTGCAAGTGGATTGATAAAGCAGTCATCAACATTGATGGCATCTGTTTGCACGCAATGCGAAGTGGCTATTCCGTGTTCATCGCGCTGCAGCATTGATTCAAAAATTAGAGAAGCATGGCTTGGTTTGCAAAACCATGGGTGCCACCCAACTTGTGCGGGCATTGCCTGATCTCCTGCAGTAACGCGCAGTTCTAGGCGAACATGGTCATTTCGCAATTCAATGCGTTGAGAAACTGAACCTCCAAATGGCCACTGTGAACCCAAATTTGCGATGAGTTCAATTGTTGATTCAGTTGAATTAGCTACAGTCCACGATTGAGCAAAAACTGTTCCATGTGCTGCGTGTGGTGGATGGGTGAGAGGCAGTTGGTGATCAACATTGTTGAACCGCACAACACCTGATCTGACACGGCCCGCGTAAGGAACCATCGGATAGCAACCCCAGGAAAGTGTTGTGTCGTCATGGCCACCGGTGAGTAGAACTTCCGTATCCTTAATACGTAACGAAGCGAGTCGACCACCATGCGTTACGTCCACAACGACAGATGCACTGTCGTTGCTCAGTGTGAAAACCACGTATGGATTCTTATCATTTGCCAACAACTGAAGAATTTGGCCTCGGGGGAACTAGCCTGTCGTGAGCGAAAGAAGTGCAGTTTCGGGTCGCTAGCTCAGTTGGTAGAGCAACGGACTTTTAATCCGCAGGTCCAGGGTTCGAGCCCCTGGCGACCCACCATTGGTTGTTCGGCGTCAGCGATACCAAGTATCTAATTTAGAGATACTTCTGCCTTATGTATCACGGTTCACGATAATTGTGGAATACTGAATTCATGTTCATCCCCCTCCTTATCGCAGCAGGTGTTTTCACACTCGCACACCGCCTGGTCATGACTTCCGTTGACACGTTCAACGGTTACGGCGACCAAGGCCCTGACTTTCGTCTCTAATTCCTGAATTCGTCAGATGTCACTGACATCTGGGTGAATGAAAGGCGAGACTGTAGTTAGTGAGCACAGACGAGTCAGTAGTCAATCAGCTGGATCTTTCGATCACCGGCATGTCATGCAATGCATGTGCTATGTCAATCGAAAAGGGACTGAATGCTCTTCCCGGCGTGGAAGCAACAGTGAACTTTGCAACTGAATCTGCACGAGTGGCATTTGATTCAACTGCGGCTGATGCAGCAACTTTTATTTCAACCATCGAAGGACTCGGCTATGGCGCACGAACGCTTGCCGAAACCACACCCGACATGTTGGACGCCGAAGTTCGCGAACGTGTATTGATGTTGAAAACTCGGTTGCTTGTGTCTTTGGTGTTAGCTGTTCCTGTTGCAGTGGTGTCCATGTTTATGGTGCTGCAGTTCTCTAACTGGCAGTGGTATGCATTGGCGCTTTCTACACCAGTAGTCACGTGGGGTGCATGGCCATTCCATCGTGCAGCGCTCATGAATGCGCGCCATCGAAACACCACGATGGATACGTTGATCTCACTCGGAGTTGTCGCTGCGACTGGATGGTCGCTGTGGGCACTGATTTGGGGTGGCGCAACAGATAGTCACAACATGTCTGGCATGGTCGGCATGGCCGAATCTCCCCATGTGTATTTTGAAGTTGCTGTTTCGGTGACCGTGTTCTTGTTGGCTGGTCGATATTTCGAGGCTCGCGCAAAAAGACGAGCAGGCGATGCTCTTCGCGCACTTCTTGCCCTCGGCGCACGCAATGCAACGGTTCTGCGCGATGGAGAAGAAGTGGTGATTGAGGCTGCTCTCATCCAGGTGGGTGATTTAATTGTGGTACGTCCCGGCGAAATCATTGCGGCAGATGGAGTTGTGCAAGAAGGTGACTCCACAATTGATGCATCAATGCTTACGGGTGAAAGTGTTCCTGTTGATGTTGCAAAAGGCAGCAAAGTAACGGGAACAACAGTCAACTTGACGGGCAGAATCATTGTGAAAGCTCGTCGAGTAGGTGCAGATTCAACATTTGCCCAAATGACCAAACTTGTGCGCGATGCGCAGTCGACCAAAGCACCAGTGCAACGTTTGGCCGACCGGGTAAGCAGCGTATTCGTGCCGACTGTGATTGTTATCGCGGTTCTGACGTTCATTGGCTGGTATGTGTTTGGCGACAATGCCAATCGCGTTGCAGATTCATTTACTGCAGCCGTTGCCGTACTGATCATTGCGTGTCCATGCGCACTTGGTCTTGCAACACCAACAGCATTGATGGTGGGAAGTGGTCGCGCTGCGCAGATGGGAATAGTGATTAAGGGCGTAGACGTATTGCAGAGCACGCGTCGTATCGACACCGTTGTGTTTGACAAAACGGGAACAGTGACAACTGGTGTTATGACATTGATTGATGTGGTGTGTGCAACTGGTGTAACGCGTGCAGAAGTGCTTGGCTACGCAGGTGCGTTGGAGCATGCAAGTGAACACCCAGTAGCGAAAGCAATTGCCAATGCAGCCCGTGCCGAATTAGGCGCGCTCGCAGGCGTCGGTCATTTTGAATCAATTGCGGGAATGGGAACGATTGGTGTAGTTGACGGCAAGCGTGTGATGGTTGGTGGTGAACCTCTATTTGAAAAACAGCTCACTATTGTTTCGAAAGATATGAAAGACGCATTGTACGCCGCGCGTAATTCTGGTAACACTGCAGTACTCGTTGCCTATGACGGTTCGGCAAAAGGCGTGTGCGTTATTGCTGATCAGCCAAAGCAACATAGTGCCGAAGCAATTGCTGATTTACGCAAGCTTGGCCTAAGACCGGTGTTGCTTACAGGTGATAATCGGGCAACTGCTGTTGCCGTCGCCGAGCAGGTGGGTATTGATACCGACGAACAACACGTGATTGCAGGGGTACTTCCTTCCGAGAAGGTGCGAGTCGTTGCAGACTTGCAAGAGCGTGGGTATGCAGTTGCCATGGTGGGCGACGGCGTAAATGATGCTGCTGCACTAGCTCAGTCCGATGTTGGCATCGCCATGGGAACTGGAACTGATGTTGCCATGAACGCCAGCGATTTAACCATTGTTAGTGGCGACTTGCGCTTAGTGGCAGACGCCATTTTGTTGTCGCGTGCAACTCTGCGAACGATTAGTGCAAATGTGTTTTGGGCATTTATCTATAACGCTGCTGCTATTCCACTTGCTGCACTCGGGTACATGAACCCAATGTGGGCAGGTTTGGCTATGGCGTTTTCTAGCGTGTTCGTAGTGAGCAATTCGTTGCGCTTACGGACGGCAAAACTTACGCCGCACACTGCGTTCGTTCACGCAACTCGATAATTGCCTTGCGACGCCAGGTGCGTACCGTGCGCACGCACACGCCCGCTTCTGCTGCGATGTCTTCTACTGTTTCACCGCTGCTTAAGCGCATTATTAGCTGAAGAGGAGCGGTGCGAATACCGCGTTTCACAGCATCGTGAATAATTTGTGCAAGTTCAATATTGGGTTCAATGGTGTCATCTTCATCAGCGACAATTTTTTCATCGGCATCGTCGGTCCAGCTCTCAACCTCTAAACGTTTGAGACGGGCATTACGAACGAATGCAAAGTATTCGGTATCACGAACCAAGTTTGAAGCGATTTTTGCAGGTCGGCGATCAACGGGGTATTGACGGATCAAGATCCATGCCTGCCCAAGAATCTCATTGAAGGCTGCATTGAATCCGCCATTCACAATGTGTCCTCGACGTCCAGCAATTGCAATGAGTGGGGGAAGGATTCGTTGCAACACGATGCGAGCAGCAAGTTCATCGTGGGC
>BJFW01000015.1:14371-31900 GCA_014190095.1 Actinomycetes bacterium
GAAGCCGCCGATGCACTCTCGGTAGATCGTGTTGGACTCATCGGGTTTTGTATGGGTGGCATGTACTGCTTTAAGGCAGCGCGAAGTGAGCGCTTTGCAAAAATTTCATCTTTTTACGGAATGATTCATGTGCCTGAAGGATGGCAGAGTGCAACTCAAGGCGACCCGATGGAATATCTGTATGCCGGTTATCCAGAACGCGTGCTAGCAATCATCGGTGCGCAAGACCCATACACGCCACCTGAGCAAGTATTGGAACTCTTTGAAAGTGGAGTAACGGTGTGTGAATATCCAAACGCAGCACACGGCTTTGCTCATGATGTAACTCGTCCAGCACATCGGGCTGAAGATGCCGCCGATGCTTTTGCTCGCACCTATGAATGGCTGCTTGCAGATTAATTAGCTAGCGCGAATTTCCATTCGATCGCGCATCAAAATCTTGTAACGCCGATCGTGTTGTTCCAACCATCCAAGACGAATGAAACTTGCAATCGCTTTGTTCACACGTTCGCGTGAGGCTCCCACCATTCCAGCAAGTTCTTCCTGCGTAACTGGTAGGACGAATTCATTATTTCCACTTGACAGTTCAAGTAGGCGCTTTGCTGTTCGACCGGTGACATCGAGGAACACACTGTCGGCGAGGACCTCGTCCATGGTGCGCAGCCGAGTGGCAAGCAATTTGATGACCCCCCACAACATGGTTGGGTTTGCTTGCATTTGTTCGCGCACGGGTGCATACGGAATGCGCAAGACGGAGCTTTGTTCGATGGCGCGTGCCATTGCGCTGCGAGGTCCTTCGTCGAGCATGCCCAGTTCGCCAAACAAGTCTCCCGACTCCATGAGCGCAAGCATGCTCTCGCGGCTGTCGAGTGGTTTGTTGCCAATCGCAATGGCAATGCGTCCGCTCAGCACAACGAACAATGCGTCAGGGACATCGCCTTCGTTGAACAAAACATCGCCGCGCTGCAGGTTTTGCATCTTTGCTTGAGCGCAAATCAGAGAAAGCGCACTTGTTGGGGTGTCTGCAAAAAACGAGGTACTTGCAAGAATTTCTTCGTGTGTCATGCGAACTATGACGGTACTACCCTAAATGAACGTGACAACAGCACCGAATGAAATTGTTTGGACAATTGTGGTTGCTGCGGGCTCTGGTGCTCGGTTTGGTGGTCAAAAACAGTTTTCCATGCTTGGCGATCGCCGGGTCTTGGATTGGTCCGTAGAAACTGCAGGCAGTTCGAGCGCGGGAGTAGTGGTCGTTCTTCCGGCTGCCGATGCAGAACGCGAGGGCGGTGTTACGGGTGGCGAGACTCGAAGCGAATCCGTGCGATGCGGACTTGCTGCTGTCCCTGAGGAAGCCACCATCATCTGCGTGCACGATGCCGCTCGACCTTTTGCGAGTGCACACTTGTATCGCGAAGTCATCATGCAAGTTCATGCTGGTGCTGATGGAGCGATTCCTGCCTTGCCGGTTACGGACACCATTAAGCAAGTGAATTCGCAAAACATTGTTGTTGCGACTCCTGATCGGTCTTCACTTGTTGCGGTACAAACACCACAGGCTTTTCGAGCATCGGTCTTGCGTACGGCGCACGCATCATCTCCTGAAGGCACAGATGATGCGACACTGGTAGAGGCGATGGGTAAGCAAGTCGTCGTTGTTGCTGGTGAGGCGATGAATCGCAAACTCACTGCGCCAGAAGATCTTGAGTGGGCACGTGCAATGACGCACACAGAGGCATAGGAGCACATCATGGCAATACGTACGCGCGTGGGACAAGGTTTTGACATTCATCGTTTTGTTGATGGCCCGAGCGACCGTGTGTTGGTATTGGGTGGAGTGAAGTTTCCAAATGAGAAACCACTCGCAGGCCATAGTGATGCAGATGTCATTGCACATGCGGCTGCTGACGCATTGCTTGGTGCAGCATCACTTGGTGATATTGGGATGCATTTTCCTGATACCGATCCGCAGTGGGCCGGAGTAAATTCGCTTACGTTGCTCGCTCACGTAGCCAAGATTGTGCGTGACGCCGGCTATGAAATTGGCAATGTCGATTGCAGCATTGTGTGTGAGAAGCCAAAGATTGGCCCGCATCGTGAAGCGATGCAGAAGTTGTTGTCTGATGCTGCTGGCGCGACGATCACCGTAAAAGGTCGACGTGCTGAAGGGCTCGGAGCATTAGGTCGAGAAGAGGGAATTGCCTGCTGGGCAGTTGCAGTTATTGAAGGGACGCAGGCATGAAACCACGCAGCACAGGAGGTGGTCGCGGACCATCACGTGGGGCACCACGAGGAACAAAGAAGCACCGTGGAGGCAAGCCCGCTGCACGTGAACACGATGGCCCACGCGCTCCGCGCCCCGACAAGCACAGCCTTGGCGGCTCCCAAGTTGAAGGCCGTCAAGCAGTTCGTGAGCTGCTCATTGCACGTAAACGTAAAGCCTATGAAATCTTGATTTCAAACGATCTTGATAAGAACGACATCATTGACGACATTATTGAGTTGGCAAATGATCAGCGAGTTCCAGTTCGCTATGTTCCCCGCAAAGAGATTGAGCGCGAAGCTCGAAGCGAAGCACCGCAAGGGATCATTGCGACTGCCGCGGGAATTCCTGAAGTAGAAATTGGTGACATTTTGAAGAATGCCTCACCATCACGCAAACCGTTCTTTGTTGCAATTGATGGTGTTACCGACCCAGGCAACCTCGGCGCAATTTTGCGCTCGTGTGACGGAGCAGGTGTTGATGCAGTCGTGCTTCCACGACATCGCGCAGTGCACATCACTCCAACAGCAGCAAAGTCTGCAGCAGGTGCAGCAGAGTACGTTCCCATGTGTATTGTCGGCGGACTACCGACGGCTCTCAAACAACTTAAAGACGCTGGAGTATGGATTATCGGTCTGCACGACTCTGCGGATAAGAACATTTTTGAAATGGGAACCCTTGCAACTGAGTCAGTGTGCTTGGTACTTGGGGCAGAAGGTCCAGGTTTGTCGCGTCTCGTTCGCGAACGCTGTGATCTCTTGGTCAGTATTCCGATGCTGGGAGCCTTGTCGTCACTAAATGTGTCGGCAGCGGCAGCATTAGCCACATATGAAGTTGTAAGGGCGCGCACAACGAAATAGCCAAACGCCCGTATCATTGAGACGCTCAATGAATACGCCGGGTTAGCTCAGGGGCAGAGCAACCGCCTTGTAAGCGGTAGGTCGTGGGTTCAATTCCCACACCCGGCTCTGAATGTTTGACCATGGCTCAATCGGTGTGCCTGTGACGGGTACGGTAAATGTATGAGTCAAAACGCACGTCGCCCCCGCCGTGGACCAAGTTCCAACGGATCCAGCCTCAACTCAACCATGTCAATCGTTGTAGCAGCAGTTGCCGTATTGCTTGGCTTCCTCATTTTGCGAGACATCGGTGGAAGCAATTCAGCAAGTTCGGATATTCCAGTTGATCCAGCAATGAGTGAAACAATCGTCACTGAAACAACAGTTGTTGATCCAGCAGTAACTGAATCGACCTTGCCACTCACAGGGTTCAAGGTGCAGATAGCCAATGCTTCGGAAGTTTCTGGTAGTGCCGGAGAGCTCACCACTCAACTCCAAGGCCGAGGGTTTATTGTTCAGCCAGCCATAAACGCCAGTGATGCAACTCAAAAACAAATAGCAACGGTTGTGTTTTTCAATCCTGGTAGCGAAGGTGCAGCAGCGCTCGTTGCAGCAACTCTCGGTGGTGTAGCAACTGCTCCAATGCCCACTCCAATTCCAACGGAAACGGGAAACATTGGTGAAGCTAGCGTCTTAATTTTTCTGGGAACAGACCTTGCAGGTAAGCCGCTTCCCGCTGGCTGATTAGCGTCTAGCGAGTAATTCGCTTGCTGCCTTTTCAATACACGTCAGTGTTTGACTCATTGCTGCATCTTGGCCGAATGAGTCCACCAAACTGATCGCTTCAATGCGGGATCGTTGCTCTGGTTGTGCATCCCCACAAATGACGGCCACTGATTTATTGGCCTTCATGGCAAGTTGCTGAACTCCACCTACAACTTTGCCGTTGAAGCTTTCTTCATCTAGGAAACCTTCGCCCGTAATCACAAAATCGCAATTGTTGATGTGTTCGTGCAGTCCTACTTCGTCAGCAACGATGTCAAACCCTGGAACAAGCTTTGCGCCGAGAGCTGCAAGTCCACCAGCAAGACCACCAGCAGCACCTGCACCTTCAATTTCTGAAACGTCAACACCGAATTCGTCTTTGTACGTTTGTACAAGGGCGTGTAGTCGCGAGGTGAGAAATTCAATTTGTGCAGGCGTGGCACCTTTTTGCGCTCCAAAAAGCTTCGCTGCGTCGGTGAACTTTGCCCGTACATCGCAGGCCACAAGAAACTCCACGCCACGCAAGCGAGCTGCCGACTTAATGGCACGAATTGCGCCGAGGCCTCCATCCACTGTTGCGGAGCCACCCACACACACGATGATGCGTTTGGCACCGTCATTCAATGCAGTGTCAATCAATTCGCCGGTGCCGATGGTTGATGCAGCGATGACGTCATTGTTCAATTTCCCACCAACCAAACTGAGGCCAGAAGCGCGCGCCATTTCAATTACGGCAAGGTCGCGAGCAAAGCGCCATTGTGCATCTACGGGCTGACCAAGAGGGTTTGTGACGCGGCTTGTGCGGTTTGGACCACCAAGAACCTCAAGCGTTCCCTCACCGCCATCAGCAATTGGCAACTCAATACATTCATGACCATTTTCCCAACAAGCGTGACCAATGGAAGCAGCGACTTGTGCAGCAGTTGCGGTTCCTCGAAATTTATCGACGGCTGCAAGAACACGCATGCCTCATAGGTTAGGTTGCGCGACCTAACATGACCAATGATGTATCTACGAGGAAGACTCCAATGGTCTCTGCTCGTTATTTCTGTAGTGAGTGGCATCATTGCTGTCATGTTGTCTCGCCAAGACAGTGGAGATTCGATTCCCGTAGCAACCACGGTCGAATCAACTATTCCGCAAACGACAACAACCGTGTATCAAGAACCAGTGTTGTACACCGTTGAGCCCGGAGATTCGCTCTTTGGAATTGCCGAAAGATTTGGCCTCAATATGGCTGAACTGATGAACATCAATGGCATTACAGACCCGGATCGGGTTGATGCGGGCCAAGTGTTGAAGTTGCCACCTGCAACAGGGTTCGTTGCTGTTGCAGGTTCGACAACAATGTTGCCGTAATTATTGTTGTGACTTGCGAAATGTCGCAGCAATTTCTGCAATGTCGCGCATAATGCGTGCAATATCAAAATCTTTTGGCGTGTAGATAGCCGTTACACCATTTGCAAGTAAACCATCACGATCAGATTCTGGAATGATTCCACCAAGCACGACTGGTGCAGTAACTCCAACAGCAGCAAGCTCGGCAATGACATCAGGAACAAGTTGCAAATGTGAGCCTGACAAGATGGAAAGCCCAACTACATCTGGGTCTTCATCTCGAGCCGATGCCGCAATTTGAGCAGGTGTCAAGCGAATACCTGAGTACACCACTTCCATTCCCGAATCACGCGCAGCCACTGCAATCTGTTCTGCTCCACTTGAATGTCCATCGAGACCAGGTTTTGCAACTAAGAACTTCGGTGGTCCACCCGGAATGGAGCGCACGAATTCGGCTACGTCGGCGAGTTCACTCGTGCGTCGACCAGCAGCGGCACCTACACCAGTAGGGGCGCGGTATTCACCAAAAACTTGACGGAGCACTTCGCTCCATTCGCCCGTGGTTCCACCTGCTTTTGCCAACTCAATAGACGCGTCCATGATGTTTGCGCCGGTTTCGGCAGCGTTGCGGAGTGCAGCAAGCATTGCATCCACAGCTTTTTGGTCTCGAGCAGAGCGCCATGCAATGACATCGTCAATCATTTGCTGCTCTACGCGGTGATCAACTTTCAAAATGTTGTCGGCACCACTAAGTGGTGAATCAGTTGATTCGGTAAATCGATTAACTCCAACAACAGTTTGTTCGCCGGTCTCAATGCGACGTGTTCGCTCAGCCATTGACGACACCAAGCGGCCCTTCAACGAATCGACTGCATCAAATGCACCACCCATGTCGACAATTTCATTCATTTCTTTCCACGCTGCGTCACGCAGTTCAGCGGTGCGTGCTTCAATGACATGTGAGCCATCAAATATGTCTTCGTACTCGAGCAGGTCGGTTTCAAACGCGAGCACTTGTTGCATGCGCAACGACCACTGTTGGTCCCATGGGCGGGGAAGGCCAAGCGCTTCATTCCACGCAGGCAACTGCACGCTTCGAGCACGTGCAGACTTCGAAAGAGTGACCGCCAACATTTCCAGCACAATGCGCTGAATATTGTTCTCTGGCTGCGCTTCGGTGAGACCAAGTGAGTTCACTTGTACGCCATAGCGGAAACGGCGAGCACGTTCGTCGGATATCCCGTATCGCTCGGCACCAATGCGGTCCCACAGTTCGGTGAACGCACGCATCTTGCACACTTCTTCAACAAAGCGGATGCCGGCATTGACAAAGAATGAAATTGAAGCAAATACTTGTGGGAACTGCTCGTCGCTTACTTGTCCACTTGCACGAACCGCATCAAGAATGTCAATTGCGTTTGCTAGTGAAAAGGCAATTTCTTGAACAGGTGTAGCACCAACTTCTTGTAAGTGGTACGAGCACACATTCATCGGGTTCCATTTCGGCGCATTCTGTGAACACCACACAATCATGTCAACGATGATTCGACGTGATGCACCCGGTGGGAAAATGAATGTCCCTCGTGAGAGGTATTCCTTCAAGATGTCATTTTGAGTAGTTCCGCGAAGTTGCGAAGTGACCGCACCTTGCTCTTGCGCGTTTGCAACATATAAGGCAAGTAGCCAAGCGGCTGGCGCATTGATCGTCATCGACGTGTTCATGTCTGCAGGTGGAATTCCATTGAGCAGCGTGCGCATGTGTCCTAGGTGCGCAACGGGCACACCAACTTTGCCAACTTCGCCTCGAGCCAAAACGTGGTCGGGGTCGTAACCCGTTTGGGTGGGGAGGTCGAACGCAATCGACAAACCCGTCTGGCCCTTTGCCAGGTTCATTCGGTATAACTCGTTTGATGCTGCAGCAGTGGAGTGACCCGAATAGGTGCGCATCAACCAAGGTTCGTCGCGGCGATTGGCCATAAATAAAGGTTACGGGTTGAGGGCCATCGAAAGACGATGGAGATACTCAGAGCGAGGAATTTCCACCGCTCCTAGAGACTCAAGGTGTGGGGTAAGCCACTGCACATCAAGCAGAGTCATGCCGTCTTGGTTCATGATGTCGATCAGGTACATCAGTGCCACTTTGGACGCATCTCGTACAAGGTGAAACATGGATTCTCCGGCAAAGAGTCGGCCAACACGCACCCCGTATAAACCGCCAACGAGAACTTCATTTTCGTCAAACACTTCAACACTGTGTGCCCACCCAAGTTTGTGCAGTTCAACGTATGCAGTAATGAATTGCTCGTTTATCCAGCCACCAGGTCGATCTGGTGAAGCACAACCGCGCATCACGCGTTCAAAACACGTATCAACTTTGATGTGAAATTTGCGCTGGCTACGACGCATTGACCTCGTGACACGCAGTGCATTGAGTGGAATAACCCCGCGTAACAGCGGAGACCACCAGGCAACATCGTTCTCACCGAGGGCGAGTTCTGAAGACATCGGAAATACGCCATTCATGTACGCATGAATGAGAGTTTCTGGCTGCAGGTCTGCACCGCGACCAACCAGGTCGCTCTTTGGCCATTCCTTAGGTGGCGGAAACTTCCAACGACACTCGTCAAGAGTTTGAGGTGTGTCGTTCCACATGAGGATTAGTAGCTGAAGAATCCTTGCTTTGTCTTGCGGCCAAGTTTTCCTTCAGCCAACAAAGTGCGAAGCGTTTTTGCAGGAACAAAGTTTTCGTCCTTGAACTCTGCATACAACGCATCAAGGATGGATACCGATGTATCAAGTCCGACAAGGTCGAGCAGGGCAAATGGACCCATTGGGAAATTGCAGCCGCCCTTCATTGCTGTATCGATATCTTCCATGTTCGCGGTTCCAGCCTCAAGCATTTTGACTGCGTTGTTGAGGTATGGGAAGAGCAGTGCATTCACAATGAACCCTGCGCGATCAAGGACTTGAACTGGGTCTTTTTTACAAGCTGCCACAAATGCGTTTGCGCGAGCGATTGTCTCATCGCTTGCAGTGATCGGACGAATTATTTCAACGAGTGGCATGAGCACTGCAGGGTTGAAGAAGTGAATACCACAAACCTTGTCAGGACGATTTGTTACCTCTGCCATTTTCACAACAGCAAGCGTGCTGGTGTTAGTTGCCAAAATCGCATCTGGCTTTACGACGGCATCGAGTTCTTTGAACAGTGCTTGTTTTGGAGCAAGATCCTCGACAATCGATTCAATAACAAGATCACACGACGCAAGATCGTTGAGCGAGTCGGTAATGCGAATGTGCGAAAGCACTTCATTTCGCTGATCTACAGTCATCTTGTCTTTAGCAACTTGTTTGTCGAGGTTCTTTTCAATTGAAGAAAGCATTGACTTCGCGCCATCAAGCGTTCGCGAGCGAACAACGACATCCATTCCAGCGCGTGCAACGACTTCAGCAAGTCCTGCCCCCATGATTCCAGATCCACAAACGCCGACGAGTTGAACATTGTTGGTTGTCATGGATGAAAACCGTACTCACTATTGGTAGATGTTTACCAACTGGTAACCGCCCTGAACGCTGATGTTTGCTGGGGCTCAGTAGGTTGAAGGCGATGATTTCTGACCAAATTGCACGCGCCCTCGACCACCCCGACCGATTGGTGCAGATGGAGCGGGTACACAATTTCCGCGACCTCGGCGGCTACCCAACCGCCAGTGGGGCAACCACGAAGTGGCGCACACTTTTTCGCGCAGATGGACTGCATCGATTGCGGGCCGATTCGGATATTGAGATCGTGGAGTCGCTCGGATTGAAATCTGTTATTGACTTGCGAACCAAGCGCGAACAGCGCGAACAGGGCATATTTCCACTCGATGACATTGAGGTCGACTTTCATCACGTGTCCATCGTGGATGCAACATGGTCTGATTCGAAGGAAACGCCTCAGATTGATGATCCCGTTGAGTTCTTGGTGTGGGGATACCGCGATTTATTAGAAGTTGGTTCTGAAAAATTTGCGCTTGCATTGCGAATTTTGAGTAGTCAAGAAAATGTTCCTGCTGTATTTCACTGCGCAGCAGGAAAAGATCGCACTGGTGTGCTTGCAGCGTTGATCCTGTCAACTGTTGGAGTATCAGACGAATACATCTGTGCTGATTACGGACTGACAAAACGCGCGATAGAACGTACGGTTGCGTGGGCAAAAGAGCACCATACCGATATGGCCAAGCGTTGGACCACCATCAACCCGGTGTATTTGGCTGCAGAGCCACAAGCAATGCGCGTGATCTTGAATGACCTAGTTTCCGCTCATGGTTCAGTCAGTAACTATGTTCGTTCGCTCGGTGTAAGCGAAAGTGAAATTGAGTCGCTCTCTGCGCTGTTGCTTGATCAATGACCTCAATTCATCAGTGGTAAGTTCGCAGCAATGACTCAACAAGTGGTGTTGCAAGGTGGTGGACCATTCACTGCCAACGATGAACTTGATACACAGATTCTGCGCGCGCATCCTGGGCATGTAGCCGTTTTGCCAACAGCCGAAGCTTTCGAAAACCCCGATGACTTGGTTCAGCTCAGTGTTACTTGGGCAAAGCGCTTAGGAATTACGACAAAATTGTGTGCTGTGTATTCCCGCGCAGATGCGCGTGAAGAGTCGTTTGCAGCAATGATTACCCAATCTGCAGTGGTGTATGTCGTGGGTGATTCGCCAATTCATCTGCGATCAACCTTGAAAGATACGGTGGTGTTTGATGCACTTGCAGCACATCCATGTGTTGTTGCTGCTGCAGGTAGCGCAGCAGCAATGTGTGATCCCATGGTCGATCCTCGCGGTGGTGCCTTTGCATTGGGTCTTGGTCTAGTTCGAGGAATTGCCGCAATTACTGAATCGGAAAAGTGGCCAGACGAACGTTTGCAGCGCACGTTGAGCCTGGCAAATACATCTGTTGCGGAAATTCCAACCGGTGCAGCGTTGATCAATCAAGACGGAACATGGTCAACACATGGAGCAGTGGTTTTGCATGGCCCACTACCAACTAACTAAATAAAACTTTTTAGCTTTCGATAATGATCACACTCACGATGGTGAGAGGTTCAAGAGTTGGCACTCCGTTTGCTGCAGGGTCTGGGTTTGATGCAGCGTTCAGTGCAGGCACTGTGGTATCAAGTCCGTTTGTTACCTGACCAAACAAGGTGTAACTCGGTGGCAAGGAAATTCCCTGGTCGCCCGTAATGATGAAAAATTGGCTGCCATTGGTGTTGGGGCCTGAGTTAGCCATGGCGATAGAGCCAAGTTTGTATTCGCCTGCTTGTGGCAATTCATCGTCGAATGAGTATCCAGGTCCACCACTGCCCGTTGCAGTTGGGTCACCACATTGCACTACGAAGTCTGGAATTGCGCGATGGCATTGGGTGTTGTCGAAATACTTGTATCGCGCAAGCGTGATGAAACTATTCGTCGCTAGTGGTGCTTTGTTCTGGTCGAGTTCAATGGTGAATTCACCCTTATTGGTGGTGACTACCGCGGTGTATGTCTTTCCGGCTTCAAGGCAGTTGCTCGGTGCCTTCTCAAACGTTGATACACGGGATTCACTGCCGTCAGTTGCAGGACACGGGGTGTCACCGGTGATTGCACGACCCTCAACTTGAGTTGGCGCAGTGGTGGCCAAGGTGGTGTCGCTTGTGCTGGATGTATCTGAGTCACCTGAGACAGAAATGATGAGGGCAATGCCGACTACGGCGGCAATGAAAATGGCGGCACGTGTAGCGAGCTTGCGGGTGCGTTGACGCTGCTGTTGCTTTGCCATGTCATCGAGTTTTTGGCGGCGGTTTTCCTTTTTGCGGTTGCGCTTGTCAGTTCCCATGATTTATGAAGGTTACTCGCGACCGAACTAGCGTAAAGAACCTGTGGGATTAATCGTTCAAAAGTACGGTGGCACTTCGGTGGCCGACCCAGACCGCATGCGAAATGTGGCCAAGCACATCGCTGCTTTGCGCGCACAAGGTACAGACATTGTTGCTGTGGTGTCCGCAATGGGCAAGGCAACCGACAACTTGGTGGAACTTGCCCGTCAAGTATCGAGCAATCCACAAGGTCGTGAAATGGACATGCTGCTCACCACGGGCGAACGAATTTCAATGTCGCTGTTATGTATGGCACTGCACGACGTTGGGTGCGAAGCAATGAGTTTTACGGGAAGTCAGGTGGGAATCATCACTGACACCTCGCACACCAAGGCGAAGATTTTGGAAATCAAAGGTGATCGCGTACGCGAAGCGTTGGCTGCGGGAAAAGTTGCTGTTGTTGCTGGATTTCAAGGTGTGAGCACGGACCGTGAAATCACCACCCTTGGTCGTGGTGGAAGTGACACCACAGCAGTGGCACTTGCTGCCGCATTGAAGGCAGATGCGTGTGAGATCTACACCGATGTGACTGGTGTGTTTAGCGCCGATCCACGTTTGGTTCCGCAAGCGAGAAAATTGAAAGAACTGAGTTTCGACGAGATGTTGGAAATGGCAGGCGCAGGAAGCAAAGTGCTGGCACTGCGCTCCGTTGAGTTCGCACGAAATCACAACGTGCCAATTCATGTGCGCTCGAGTTTTACTTGGGAAGAAGGCACGTGGGTACGTGGAATTGACGAAGAGAGGAAGCGAAAGATGGAAGAGCCAATTATTTCCGGAGTCGTCCACGATGTGGGCGAAGCAAAGATGACGTTGCTCGGTGTGCCAGACCGCCCAGGTGTATCTGCGCTGTTGTTTGAGTCGCTTGCTGGAGCAAACGTGAACGTTGACATGATTGTGCAAAACACATCTATTGATGGCACTACCGACATTTCGTTTACATTGCCGATTGGCGATATCAAGATTGCAGAACCAATTCTGAAAAAAGTTGGAGATGAAGTTGGTGCAACAGGAATCAACAAAGACGAAAACATTGTCAAGCTTTCACTTGTTGGCGCAGGAATGAAGTCCAGTCCTGGAATTGCAGCCAAGATGTTCCGAGTACTTGCCGACAATAGTGTGAACATTGAAATGATCTCAACAAGCACTATTCGCATTTCAGTTGTGGTTGAACGCTCTCAATTAGAAAAAGCAGTGCGCGCACTGCATACAGCGTTTGATCTTGACAGTGGCGAAGACTATTCAGCTCCGCTTCCAGATCGCAAGTAGCAACTAAGTTTGTCGGTGCAATGACACACGACAGTTCACCTAAGTGGCGTACCCAGTTCACACCCTGGAAAAGTGCAGGAAACCGAACAGAAACTGGTGCTACGGCCGACGAGGTAGTGCGCCAAACAGGATGGGTATTTAACAATGAAACAGGCTCTGATTTAACGCTTGCAGAATTCGTGCGTACCGGAGACAAAGAAGTTCGTTGGTATATGCATCAGTTTGGATTTAGTCCCGAAACTCTGACAAACAAAACCCTGCTCGAAGTTGGAAGCGGAATTGGTCGAATGACGGCAGCATTTACCAAGCAGTGTTTTGCTGTTATTGCCGCCGACGTTGATGCAGCCTTTCTTGAGCGTTGCCATGAAACTGTAGGCAAGCATGGAGATGTAGCCAAACTACGCACAACCCATGTTGCAGATGGAAGTACCTTGCAACTTCCCGATAGCTGCGTGGACATCGTGTTTTCGTACATTACATTGCAGCATTGTGAGAAAAGCGATGCACTGTCGCTGACTTCAGAAGCTATGCGAGTTGCACGGACAGGTGGAACCGTTTTGCTGAACTATCGCACCTGGGTGCGTGCCGATGCTGGTCTTTTGCCACTGGGTATTGCCATGCGTGGACTGTGGAGAATTCCAGTTGTCGGAAAACGTCTTGCGGTGACGCGCTGGTCAACGCGTCTGGGTTGGCAAGCAAATCGTTTAAACCCTGACCAAGTACTGGCGCATCTTGCTACAAATTCACCAAGTGGGAAACGAATCACCAACGTTGTCGTACATCACTCCGCAAAAACCGCGCGTACGGTCAAAACGCCAGACGTGACGGTGAAACCAATGAAACGCGTGAATAAAAGTCATTGGTGGCTAACTGCAACTGTTGAAGGGGTATGAGCATGACTACTCATCGATTGTCAATTAATAATATTGAACGTTCAGCACGCGTAATTAATCCAGTATTCACTGGAACCCCGCAGTACAACTGCGAGCCCCTTTCGCTATCTCTCGGTGCTGACATGGTGTTGAAGGTAGAAACCCTGAATCCAATTCGCAGCTTCAAGGGTCGCGGTGCAGATTTCTTCATGAGCGAAACTCGAGAAGTATTTCGAAATCAAAACTTGGTCTGCGCAACTGCTGGCAACTTCGGACAAGCAATGGCCTATGTGTGCCGTAGTAACAATCGACCACTCATTATCTACAGCGCAACTAATGCGAACCAGCTCAAAATTGAACGCATGCGCTCGATGGGTGCTGAAGTGCGGCAAATGGGTGACAACTTTGATGCAGCAAAGGAGCACGCCAAAGCATTTTGCGCAGAAACCGGAGCGCACTTTGTTGAAGATGGTCGTGATATTGCCATTTCGGAAGGTGCGGGCTCCATCGCAGTTGAGCTGATGAAGAACGGGTCATTTGATGCAGTTCTGATTCCCCTTGGAAATGGCGCGTTAATCACGGGAATGGCCCGTTGGATCAAGCACGTTTCACCGCAAACGCAGGTGATTGGGGTGTCCAGCACCACGGCCGACGCGATGCATGCCTCGTTCAAATCGGGGTCAATTGTGGAACGCGAATCAGCCAACACCATTGCCGATGGAATTGCTGTTCGCACGCCAGTGCCAGAAGCAGTGATTGACATGATGGGAATTGTTGATGATGTGTTGTTGGTGACTGACGAAGCATTGAAAAGCGCAATGAAAATTGTGTTTGACAAGGCAGGACTCGTTACCGAGCCGGCAGGCATTGCTGGAATTGCGGCAGTGCTTGAGCACCAGGAATTGCGTGGCAAAAAACTCGCCTCAGTTCTCTGTGGCAGCAACATAACCACAGAGCAAGTGGAGATGTGGTTGCGTTAGTCTGATCGCCATGCATGTAGGAATTGTTGGCGCAACAGGAATGGTCGGAACGGTAATGCGACAGTTGCTTGCCGAGCGAAAATACCCTGTCACCACACTTCGTTTCTTTGCATCAGCCCGCTCTGCAGGTTCGATCATTGAATGGAATGGTCAGCAAATTGTTGTTGAGGATGCAGCAGAAGCAGACCCCCATGGTCTTGATGTGGTGTTGTTCTCTGCAGGCGCAACTACCTCGCGCGCACTTGCCGAAAAGTATGCAAACGCAGGCGCGATGGTTATCGATAATTCATCGGCATGGCGCATGAACCCAGAAGTTCCACTCATCGTTTCTGAAGTAAACCCAGAAGATGTCACACTGGCAAAGAAGCGCATCATTGCAAACCCAAACTGCACCACGATGGCAGCAATGCCGGTGCTGAAGCCTCTGCACGCTGCAGCTGGTCTTGTACGCATGGTTGCGAGCACATACCAAGCAGTGAGCGGCGGAGGAGTGTCTGGAGTAAGCGAGCTTGATGTGCAGGCAAAGGCATCTGCAGCGACAGCAGAGACATTGACATATGACGGCAATGCTGTGAAATTTCCGGAACCACAGAAGTTTGCACGCACCATTGCATTTAACGTGCTGCCATTTGCTGGCTCACTCGTAGATGATGGTTCACTTGAAACCGATGAAGAGCAAAAGCTACGTAATGAAAGTCGCAAGATTTTGCACATTCCAAATTTGCGCGTATCGGGCACGTGCGTTCGAGTACCAGTGTTTACTGGTCACTCGCTCAGCATCAATGTGGAGTTTGAACGTGCAATTACGGCAGCGCAAGCGACAGAGATTTTGTCAAAGGCTCCTGGGGTTGTAGTGGAAGACATTCCAACACCGCTGCTTGCAGCAGGCCAAGACCCAAGTTATGTGGGACGTATTCGTCAGGACGCATCGGTTGAAGGCAATAAAGGCTTGGTGTTGTTTGTTTCAAGTGACAATTTGCGCAAAGGTGCAGCACTAAACGCGCTACAAATTGCCGAACTACTCGCTAAATAACGAACTAGTCGTTAAATCCGGCCATCACTAGGTTAGGGCGTTGTAGCCAGTTGTCTGCCGGGTACTTGGCATGACTATCAATGGCGTGAATGGTGTACGCGTGGCGAGGTTTGTCGCTGGTGTTTGGTCCACTTAAGTGGGGAAGAGTGCCGTTCAACAACACCAAAGTTCCACGCTCTGCCTCGAGAGGCACGAGGCCTTCGGTTGGATATGGGGTTTCGTCAAACACTTCCATATAACTGGCAGTGCGGTCAGCGTTTACTCGCGATCGTGACTTCACTGGAATCTTGTGTCCGCCAGGAAGTGCCCACATGCAACCGTTTTCGGTAGTGGCATCGTCGATAGCAAACCAAAAACCGACAACTGATTGCGGTTCAGTCCACAAAAAGGTGTGATCGGTGTGGCAGTTCACTTCGCCGCCAATGCGTGGCTGTTTGAAGATATACATGCTTTGCAACAACTTTGGATCTTGCATTCCAATTTGATTGGCCAATGCTGCAAGTTTTTCGTTGTGACTGAACTTGCTGAACTGCGGGTCGAGGTCGTGCATTGCGTGGCCGAGTTTGTTTAAACACAAATGTGCTTCGGCACGCAGTTTTCCTTGTTCATCAAATGCATCTTTTTCAAAGAAGCAGCGAATTTTGTCGCCGCTAGTGAGAAAGTATTGATCAGCTGCATGTTTAGCAGTTGAGTCTGCAGTAAAAATCGTTGCTTGTTCTGGAGAAGGGACGTGCTCCTTGGCAAGCTGCATGGCTCGTTCGCGCAAGGCCAAGCAGGCTTCTTCGCTTGCAAACTTTGGCAGCACAACAAATCCATCGTTATGAAACTGTGCAAGTTGAGCATCGGTAAGAACTGGAGTCATGTCGAGTTATTCTCCAGCCGGGTTTTCAAAATTGGAGTGTTCCGGAAATGCTGCAGGTAACAGCACGGTCATTGGTGTTGGTACGCCTTCGACTTCCACTAACAGTTCTGCACCACCGTGCTCCCACAGCAACTGTCGGCAACGCCCACATGGTGTCACGTGTGTTCCATTTCCTACACAAGTAACAGCGATGAGTCTGCCGCCACCTCCCATGTGTAGTTGGCCGATCATGGCGCATTCAGCACACAGCGTGAGGCCATATGACGCATTTTCGACGTTGCAACCAGAGATGATTCGTCCATCATCGACCAGTGCTGCGGCACCGACGCGAAACTTCGAATACGGAACATATGCATGTGTTGCGGCTTCGTTGGCAGCACTGCGGAGCGCTACCCAATCAATTGCAGGAGTGGCCATAGCGCCACATTACTTGCGTCGGCTGAGTTCCACTTCTTCGACTGCAGCCATGACCTGGCTCCCCAGTTCGCGCACTCGTTGCACGGCAAGCGGGTGATCAATTGTGAGCGCGCGCTTTCCATGCACGACGACTCGGCCATTGACCACAACGGAAGACACATCGCCTCGACCGGCAGCGGCAACGATTGCCACATGCGGGTCAAACACAGGAGTAAGTGATGGCGAGTCCACATCAAGCACGATGATGTCGGCAGCCTTACCAACCTCGAGCGAACCAATGAGGTGGTCGACATGGAGGGCTTTTGCACCATTGATCGTTGCCATGCGCAGCACGTCAAGCGCTGGTAACACAGTTGGATCGTGCGAGGTGTTTTTCTGTGCGTAACCAGCGAGGCGCATGGCAAGCCACAAGTCCAAGTCGTTACCTGAAGCCGGACCATCGGTGCCAAGCGCAACATTGACGCCAGCTTTGTGCAGATCAAGAATTCTTGCCGTGCCACTAGCCAGTTTTTGATTGCTGGCAGGGCAGTGAGTAACCGATGCGTGGTGATCGGCGATTAATTCGATGTCTTCGTCGGTGAGGTGCACGCCGTGTGCAAGCACTGCTTCGGTCAACAAGTCGGTGTCGGCAAGCACTTGGATTGGAGTACGTCCATTGTGGCGATTGGCAACCAACTTCATTTCGCCGACGGTTTCTGATGCGTGCACATGAATATGAGCGCCGTGCTTTTCAGCCAATGCTGCAATGCGCAACAAGTGGTCCTCGCCAAGGAGATAGGTGCTGTGTGGGGCAAGCCAATTCAATGTGTCGTTTCCAGCAGCATGTGCTGCGGTAAGCCACTCATCAGACCATTCCATACGTTCATCAAATGGAAGCGGTTCGGGGCCCTCTGATTCAAGCAAGTTCGGAGCAGAGAAAATTCGCGCGCCACTGCGGGCTGCAACTTCTTGCGCTGCCTCTGGCAAGTAGTACATATCGAGCGTGGTGGTAATTCC
>BJFW01000016.1:0-20999 GCA_014190095.1 Actinomycetes bacterium
ATCGGGGCTTCAAGCCATCCGGGAAAATTTGGGTTCGTTTCGTTGCACAATGCTTTAGCAAATCAGTTTGCTGGTGGCATCTATGCAACGAATTTACAGCAAGAGATTATTCTTGGAGTTCAGACGGTTTCCGATCTGTCAGAGTTGCCCATCGGAGAAATTGATCTTGCGTTCTTTTGCACTCCGGCAAGTTCAAACGAAGAGCTACTGAAACAATGTGCTCAATTGGGAATATCGAGTGCCTTCATTGCCAGTGCCGGGTATCGCGAATCTGGGGAAATGGGCGAAGTTGCAGAAGCTTCTCTTCTCTCGCTCGCGAATTCACTCGGAATGCTCATTGCTGGTCCTAATGGTCAGGGCGTTGTCAGTACACCTGCATCTCTTTGTCTGCAAATCGTGGCGCCGTACCCACCTCGAGGAGGTATTTCCGTTGCTTCGCAAAGTGGCAATTTCGTCTCGAGCTTTCTCAATTATTCGCGCCAATCCGGTGTTGGAATCGCACGCGCAATTTCTGCAGGCAATGCAACGCAGATAAGAGTTGAAGATTTCCTAGATTTTTTTGCTAACGATGATGAAACCAATGTTGTTCTTACGTATATCGAGAATGTCGGCGATGGTGAGTCTCTATTGAGGTCAATGAAGAACATCACTGCAATAAAACCACTTGTGGTCTTGAAAGGCGGAGCAACGGCCGCAGGGTCCAAAGCTGCTCAGAGCCACACCGGCGCTATGGCCAGTAACGACAGAGTATTTCTCGGAGCCACACGATCGTCAGGTGCGATCAAGGTTTCCTCTGTTGAAGACGCATTCGACACTGCGGCAACTTTTGCGACACAACCTCTGCCTCGAGGTAAGCGAGTCGCTGTTCTCACAACCGTTGGAGGTTGGGGAGTGGTAACTGCTGATGCAATCGCACGAGACGGTGTTCTGGACCTTGTCGATTTAACCGATGACCTCATGTCGAAACTTTCTGCTCTCTTGCCACCGCGATGGAGTCGCAATAATCCGATCGATTGTGCGGGCGGAGAAACGCGCGACACGGTGACCGAGATCATGGACATAGTGGCTGGACATAACACCATTGACGCCATAATTTTCCTAGGAATTGGTATTCAAAGCAACCAAGCAAAGATGATGAGATCTGGCGGTTTTTATCCAGATCACGGGCTCGAGCGAATTGTTTCTTACCACGAAAAACAAGATGAGCGTTATGCGATGACCGCTCGCGACGTCTCTCGTAAATACGGTAAACCGATACTCATTGCCACCGAACTCGCAGTAGCCGACCCAGAGAATGCGGGACCAGCGGCTGTGCGCGAATCAGGGGCTTACTGCTATCCAACTGGAGCTCGTGCTGCAACGAGCCTTGCTCATCTTTATGAATACGCGAAGTATCGAGGTATCGCACAATGAATCAGCCGGATGATTCGAACAGTATTCAACGTGCACGTAAGAAAGTAAAAGTTGGTTCGGCTCGTGTTGTTAGTTCACTACTGGCAACTGTAACCCTTGTTGGTGCAGGGTCTCTTGGTGTCTCCTGGAAACTAGTTGACGACATTGCCCAGTCAGTGACCCCAATCGCAAGTAGCAAAGAATTGAAATCCCTTTCAGCACCAATCATCAACGCCCGTCGTAATCCGCAAACACTTTCTCAAGATGTTCGATTCAGATCGTTGCGTTCCCAATTGTTTGCATTGGGAAAAAGATTGCCAAATGATTCATGTCTCATTGTTGACATCGAGGGCAAGCGCATCGTCAGCATTAACGCCGATATGCCTCTCCTTCCCGCAAGCAATATGAAACTTGTTGTAGCAATGGTTGCTCTCGATGTGCTTTCTCCCGAATTCGTTTTTAGCACCTCATTGGTTGGCAAAGTCAATGGAGATGCTGTTGAAGGCGACGCATATTTGATTGGTGGTGGAGATCCACTGCTAGTCACTGGAAACTATCCAGCCACCGAGCCTTACCCGACATTCAATTTCACTCGCTTTGAAAATCTCCTTGACGTGCTTCGTTCGCAGGGCATCACCCAAATTAAAGGTTCTGTTGTTGGAGACGAATCGCGTTATGACACAGAGCGATTTTCTCCTTCTTTGGGTCTTGGAATTAAATCCACCGAAGTCGGGCCGCTTGGTGCACTCATGATTAACGATGGGGTGATCACGGGAAATCCGATCAAACCCGACAATCCAGCTCTCGGAGCTGTAACCGAATTTACCGATTTGTTGAAGAACAATGGAATTTCTGTTACGGGAACTCCAAAAGTTGGATCAGCGCCCCAGGATCTTTCCGTGATCGCCAAGCTTGATTCGTTGCCGCTGTCTGACATTGTTGCTGATATGCTGACCTACAGTGACAACAAATTTGTTGCAGAACAATGGAATTTCTGTAACGGGAACTCCAAAAGTTGGATCAGCGCCCCAGGATCTTTCCGTGATCGCCAAGATTGATTCGTTGCCGCTGTCTGACATTGTTGCTGAGATGCTGACCAACAGTGACAACAACACAGCAGAGTTGTTGGTGAAGGAACTTGGCTTTGCAACTACTGGCGTGGGTTCTCGCCAAGCAGGTTTGGAAGTGATGAAAGCAAAGTTGGTGGAGTGGGGTATTCCATTAGATGCACTGACGTTTGTGGATGGATCAGGTCTTGATCGTGGCAATCGACTTACGTGCAGCACACTGAGCGCACTGCTTGCTAAGGACGGAGGGTTTGGTCCTGCCGGACTTGGTCTGGCAATCGCTGGACAGACGGGAACTCTCCGCGATGTGCTCGGAGACTCACTCGGTGCGGGAAAGCTTCGCGGCAAGACGGGAACCTTGACTGGTGCAAAATCGCTGTCCGGTTTCGTGCCATATTCGGCCGATCAAGCATCATCTTTCTCGCTCATCATCAATGGTGCAAATGCCTCAAATCAAACCACGTATAGACCAATTTGGAACGCCCTTTCCGATGCTCTTGGCGGGTTTTCTGGAAGCCCTTCTGCGAGCGAACTAGCACCGAAATAGCCCTCGTGCTGGTTGAATGAATGAGTGCTTTCGTTCACGTCTGGTTCGTCACTAGCTGAGTTGGTTGAACTTGTTCGCGCGTATGCGAAACAGGAGACTGTTGGCGAGCTTCGTGGCACTGGACGCTGGTTGGCGTGGGGTGCGGTCGGAGGTATTTCCATGCTTCTCGGACTTCTGTTCACGCTGATCGGAGTGCTCCGTCTACTCCAGTCAACAGTGTTTGATGGATCGACTGCATTCAGTTGGATTCCATACTTCATAGTCCTTGGTTTGGCACTTGTGCTTATCGTTTTTTCGCAGACCCGAATTCGTAAACCATTCCTCAATCGTGGTGAGCACTAATTATGTCGCAACCGCAACCGAAGATCACCCGTAATGATCTTGAACAAAAATTCAAGGCTCTTCAAGACGATATCCAAGGCACCACTGAGCGCAATAAGACCTCCATTGCTACATACGCGGCAATCGCTGGTGGGGTAGTTGTCATACTTGCTTACGCATTTGGGCGGAGAAGTGGTAGAAAGCGTCGCAGTGTTCTTGAAATCCGACGGTAAGAACCAAGTCGCTCAACCGAAGTCAACCTCGGGCAGAGAATCGTTGTGGTGGATTCCGGTTCTGTGGCGTGCATTGAAGTGGTTACGCAAACACAATCGCAAACAACACGTCACAATCGTTCGCCTACGCAAGGATGAGGAAGTCATCATCCGGAAGAAAGAACCGCCGCTATGAGTTTTCGCACTTTTCAGTTTGGCGAGCGAGTTCTGATAATCGACAGTAAGAAGCGTCGGTACCTCGCAACTCTCTCCGAAAAAGGGGAGTTCCATAGTCATTCTGGCGTCATTACTCACGCTCAGATTGTTGGTCTCGAGGAAGGTGCACTGATCGCCAATTCAAAGGGTTCTAGCTATTCGATCCTGCGACCAACTTTGGAAGACTTCGTTCTTGAAATGCCGCGTGGAGCGCAGGTGATTTATCCTAAGGATCTTGCACCAATTTGCATGATTGCCGACATTGGACCCGGAATGCGTGTTTTCGAAACAGGTGTAGGTAGTGGTGCACTATCCATGACCATGTTGCGATACGGAGCACATATCACTGGTTACGAATTGAGAGAGGATTTCGCCAATCGTGCGCAATCAAATGTTCGGTCGTTCTTAGGCGAAGAAGCCCTTGATCGTTACGAGGTTCAGATTCGAGACGCGTACGAGGGCATTGATGGCCAGGATTTTGATCGAGTGGTGCTTGACCTGCCAGAACCCTGGAACGTAGTTCCACATGCCGAGAAGGTTCTACGAAAAGGCGGACTGCTCGTTGCTTACACGCCAAGCATCACCCAGGCAGTTCAAGTGAGGCAGTGTTTTGGCAACTATTGGATTGAAGCGCGCACCATGGAGGTACTGCACCGGACTTGGCACATTGAGGGCATGGCAGTCAGACCAGACCACAGAATGGTTGCCCATACTGCGTTTCTTACTGTTGCTCGCTATATCGGCGATAACGCCGTATCAATGGAGGAAGCGAGCGATTAAGGCTCGATGAAGATGCATTCGCCGGGGCATTCCTCGGCGGATTCAATAACAGCATCCATCAAATTGTCAGCAAAGTTTGCCATGCCTTCTGCGCCTTGAGCGTTGCCCTTGGCAGTTGCGAAGATCTTGTCCTTTTCACGAACATAAGCGAGACCATCATCAAGCAACGTGAACACATCTGGTGCAATTTCCTCGCACAGTCCGTCTCCGGTGCAGAGATCTTGATCAATCCAGACCTTCATGTTATGTACTCCTTCAGCAACTTTTTGATGACTAATGCAGATCTCAGACTACATTCTCCCGATCCTTGCACGCGTACTTTTGCCTTGTGAATTTGAACATCCCTAAGAGTTCTGAGAGGCTTAATGGCTAGGTTTACAAGTGCATTGATCGGAATGGGGTAAATCGTGGCAGATAACCAACCAAACGAGTCCGCACTCGGCGGGGAAGCGCTTGCCCAAAAACTCAGCGCCGAGATGGAAAAGAACCACCGTCTGGAATATGCCCTCCGTGAACTTCGTGAAGAGGTGGTGCAGCTCGGGGAGCGAGTTGAGAAGCTCACACGTCCACCAAGTCCGTATGGGATCGTGGTCGGTCGGAATCCTGATGACTTCTTTGATGTGTTGGTGAACGGTCGGAAGCTTCGTGTCTCAGTGGGGGGCGATATTGACTGTGACACCATCGAGCTTGGATCAGAAGTGTTACTCAACGATTCGATGAGCATCGTTGAGGCCCGTCATCCAGAACACGCCGGTGATGTTGTCACACTGACCAAGGTTCTTGAAGATGGAATTCGAGCCATCGTGTCCTTCCGTGGAGACGATGAACGCGTGTGCGAACTATCAGACACGTTGCGTGGAGCCAAATTACGTTCTGGTGACTTGTTGCGACTTGATTCGCGATCAAATCTGCTTCTTGAAAGATTGCTGCAACCCGAAGTCGAACATCTCTTGCTTGAACATGTTCCCAATGTCACCTTTGCAGACATCGGTGGTCTAGACAATCAGATTGAAAAGATTCGCGATGCAGTAGAACTTCCGTTTCTCCATGCTGATCTCTTCGCGGAGTATCAACTTCCAGCACCAAAAGGAATCCTGTTGTATGGCCCGCCTGGTTGCGGAAAGACTCTTATTGCCAAGGCTGTGGCGAACAGTCTTGCTCAACGAGTCGCGGCTAAAACTGGAGACGATAAAGGGCGTTCGTATTTCATCAATATCAAAGGGCCCGAACTCCTGAATAAGTACGTAGGCGAGACAGAACGTCAAATTCGATTGGTGTTTCAGAGGGCGCGCGAGAAAAGTGAAGAAGGTTGGCCGGTCATCATCTTCTTCGACGAAATGGATTCAATGTTTCGTACGCGTGGAACTGGTGTTTCTTCGGACATGGAGTCAACTATCGTTCCACAGTTGCTTGCAGAAATTGATGGCGCTGACAAACTACAAAATGTCATCATCATCGGCGCGACGAATCGCGAGGATTTGATCGACCCAGCCATCCTCCGTCCGGGTCGATTGGATGTGAAGATCAGAGTCGATCGCCCAAATCGAGACGCGGCTCAACAGATTCTTCTGCGCTATCTCTCCGATGATCTTCCCTACGGGGAAGGATCTCAAATTCACGACATTGTTGATCTTGCTATAGACCGAATTTTCGCTGAATCAGCCGAGAATCGCTTTCTTGAGATCACGTATCAAAATGGTGGGAAAGAGGAGCTCTTTTATAAGGATTTTCTTTCAGGTGCAATGCTGGAGAACATCGTTCGGAGAACGAAGAAGAAGGCAATCAAACGTCGCATTGAAGGTGGCGATGGCGGCATCATCACAGCTGATCTGATTAGTTCAATCGGCGACGAGTTCCTGGAGCATGAAGACTTGCCGAATACCACCAATCCCGACGATTGGGCGAAAATTTCGGGTCGCAAAGGTGAACGCATCGTGTACATCCGAACAATCACGACACATGGAGACAGTGGAGAAGAGTTAGTCGGCGGTAAGGAAATTGAACGCGCCGCGACAGGGCAGTACCTATAAGTGGCAACTCCGAAGGTTTGCGGAATTGAAACTGAGTATGGAATCTTGCTCAGCGGCGCAGAGGTTGACCCAATTACCGCCTCCTCGCTCATCGTGAGCGCGTACAAGGACTCTTCATGGGCATTTGCAACATTTGATGCAAGCCACGAAAGCCCAACTCGGGATGTACGGGGTGTGAATCTCGATGATTATCTCGATCCAGTTATCGATTCGAAGATGATCAACACCGTGCTGTCAAACGGAGCTCGTTACTACGTTGATCACGCTCACCCTGAATACTCCAGCCCGGAGTGCGCGACGATTCGCGATGGCGTGCTCTTTGATGCTGCTGGTGAATTCATTCTTCGTAAAAGTATGAACAAGGCAAACGAAAGACTTCCACAAGGTGTGCGTATTGACCTGTACAAGAACAACTCCGATGGCAAGGGCAATAGCTACGGCTGCCACGAGAACTACTTGATCGATCGCCAAATTCCTTTTGCGAAGCTTGCAGCGTTCATCACTACGCATTTCGTCACTCGCCAGATCTTTTGTGGCTCCGGAAAGGTTGGACACGAAGCTCCCACGGGAGTTGTCGATCAATCTGGCTTCCAGATCAGTCAGCGCGCAGATTTTTTTGAAGAATTAGTTGGTCTGGAAACCACCATGAAGCGGCCAATTGTCAACACACGAGACGAACCACATTGCGATCCGCATAAGTATCGAAGGTTGCACGTGATCGTTGGTGATGCGAATATGAGCCAATTCGCCACATATCTCAAACTCGGGTCCACCGCACTAGTGCTTTCGATGATTGAGGATGGCATGTTTCCTCAGCACCTGCTCACTGCACATCCCGTTCACGCAATCAAGCAAATCAGCCGTGACGTGTCCATGAGCGAAAAAGTGTTAATGGCAGATGGCTCGCGCATGACAGCACTAGCAATCCAGAGTGAACTGTGTGCGGCTGTGAGAAGGTACGTTGAGGCGAGTTCGTTCTGTGGCTTATCCCATGATGAAGCATTTGATGTGCTACTCAACTGGGAACAGACCTTGCAAGATCTGGCCACTCAACCACATGCGCTTGCAAAGAAGATCGATTGGATTGCAAAATTACAACTGGTCGACGGGATCAAGAAGCGACATTCCTTGTCTGACTCTGACTCACGCTTAAAGGCCATTGATTTGATGTATCACTCGCTTGACCCAAAGGTTTGCCTGTCATCGAAACTGAATTTGTTGCAGATGTTCGATGACACGACCATCGCTGAATCTGCACATCAGCCTCCCGACACGACAAGGGCATTCTTTCGAGGTCGAGTAGTCGATAAATGGTTTGACCACATTGTTAATGCCAACTGGGACAGCATTGTGTTCGATGTGGCGAACCGTCCACTGCAAAAGGTGTACATGAACGAACCACTGAAGGGCACTCGCAAACTCACCGAATCAATCATCAACTCAAGTACCTCCGTCGAGGAATTACTTGCCCTGCTTGGTCAACAAGATTTGCCGAGTAGTACTCTGTAGTCATGGGCGAACGCGTATTCAAGCAGCACGAACAGGGTCGTCAAGGTGCGACCGACCTTGAAGCCGAGCTGCAACCTAAAGAACACAACCCGATTAAAACTGATCTTGATTCAATTCTGGATCAAATAGATGAGGTCTTAGAAGAAAACGCCGAAGAGTTTGTAAAGAGTTACGTTCAGAAAGGTGGACAATAGGCTTAGCCTGACATCACCATGAAGTTTCCAGTTTTTCCGATTGATCAAGACCCTGGCTCTAATTTTGGAGAGTTATTGAAACGAGTAGGACTTTCACCGTTTACTGATTACGCGAATGTTTCCCAACTTGATATTCCCCATGCAACCACCTGTGTTGCCGTGCGTTGTGCAGGTGGGGTGGTCATGGCAGGGGATCGAAGAGCTACTTCTGGAAATCTCATCAGTCATCGAGCCATGGAAAAGGTGGTTCAGGCAGATGATTTTAGTGGTGTCGCTATAGCTGGGGCGGCGGGACCCGCAATGGAAATGGTCAAACTTTTCCAGTTGCAGATTGAACACTATGAAAAGGTTGAAGGCCAACCGCTTTCTCTCGAAGGCAAAGCAAACCAGCTGTCCATGTTTGTTCGCAACAATTTACCTGCAGCAATGCAGGGGCTCATGGTCGTTCCAATTTTTGCTGGTTTCGACGTTCACATTGGTCAAGGTCGTCTATGGGACTATGACGCGACTGGTGGCCGATACGAAGAATCGGATTTCGTTGCGACCGGTTCAGGACAGTTGCATGCATCAACTGTGTTGCGAGTGTCATGGCGTCGCGACATCAGCGTTGATGAAGCAATTGAATTGGTGTCGCGAGCACTCTGGGAAGCATCCGATGCCGATTCGGCCACGGGTGGACCTGATGTGTTAAGAGGCATCTATCCGGTTGTTGCTTCCATCACCAAGGACGGCTTTAATCGAGTGCCTGATTCTGATTTGGCCTCTATCTACTCTGCAATTACTACGGGAGTTCAACAACGATGAGCATGCCGTACTACGTAGCGCCAGAGCAGATGATGAAGGATCGTGCTGACTTTGCACGAAAAGGAATCGCCAGAGGAAAGTCGCTTGTTGCTTTGCAGTACAACGAAGGAATCGCAATCATTGCGGAAAACCCATCAAATACGCTTCGCAAATCAAGCGAAATTTATGATCGCATTGCTTTCGCAGGTGTTGGCAAGTACAACGAATTTGATTCCCTACGTGTCCTCGGAGTACGTTCAGCGGATCTGAAGGGATACCAGTTTTCGCGCGAAGATGTTGATGCTCGAAGCCTTGCCAATCAATACGCGCAAATCATCGGGCAAACATTCACTCATGAAGTGAAGCCACTTGAGGTAGAGATACTCGTTGCTGAATTAGGTATCACCTCCGCCGAAGACCAACTGTTTCACATCATGTACGACGGAACTGTCATCGATGAAAAACCTTTTATTGTCATTGGTGGAGATACCGACACGATCAAAAGCAAAATTGCAGCAGCCTTCAAAACCGATTTGACGCTGAAAGAGTCGTGCAATCTCGCTCGAACGGCTCTTTCATCTGATGAGCGAACGTTGCAGGCAAGCGACCTTGAAGTAACTCTGCTACAGCGCAATGGGAGTCGACGTTGCTTCAAGCGAATTACTGAAGACGCACTCGCAGCGCTGCTTAACTGACTTTCATGGATCGGCGCATATTCGGGATTGAAACCGAGTATGGCGCAACGTGCACATTGCGTGGTCAACGGCGCTTAAGTCCAGATGAGATATCTCGCTATTTGTTCCGCAATGTTGTGGCATGGGGGCGTAGTTCGAATGTCTTCATGGAAAATGGTTCGCGGCTGTATCTCGATGTTGGCAGCCACCCGGAGTATGCAACCGCAGAATGCGATTCAATTTACGAACTAGTAGCCCAAGACAAAGCGGGCGAACTAATCATGCAGGATCTACAGTTCGGGGCAGAGGATCGCCTTCGTGAAGAAGGAATCCGGGGCACGGTGTATCTATTTAAGAATAATCTTGACTTCGCTGGAAATAGTTACGGTTGTCACGAAAATTACCTCACGCTTCGAAGCAGCGACCTTGTGGATTACAACGCTCAATTCATTCCATTTCTCATTTCGAGGCAGATATTTTGCGGTGCTGGTCATATTCTGCAGACCGCACGTGGGCCCATCTTCTCTATTGCGCAGCGCGCAGAACACATTTGGGACGGTGTGAGTTCGGCCACAACACGGAGCAGACCAATCATCAACACTCGAGATGAACCACATGCCGATTCAGATCTCTACCGTCGATTACATGTAATTGTCGGCGATTCGAACATGAGCGAGTACACCACGTTTGTGAAGATCGGATCAGCAATGTGCGTCTTGAGAATGCTGGAAGATACCGATTTTCACCTCAGAGATCTGACTCTTGACAATCCTGCCCGCGCAATTAGAGACATCAGCCATGACATCACGTGTCGAAAAAAGGTTAAGTTAGCAAATGGAAAAGAGTGGTCTGCTCTTGAAATTCAGCAAGAGCTATTACAGAAGGCAATTTTATTTTCTGAAACTCGTGGGTTCAACAATGAAGAACAGCGCGCACTAGAAATGTGGAGACACTGTATAACCACCATTGCCGATGATCCGTTGAAACTTCATCGAGAAGTCGATTGGGTGATTAAGTACCACCTCATCGAGGGTTTTAGGTCTCGCCACCAAATTCCATTGGATGATTCCAAAGCTCAAATGGTTGATATTCAATATCATGACATCAAGCGGGATAGAGGCATCTTTTATAACATCGCGCGGCAGGGATTAGTTGATGGAATTTGCTCGCAGAGTGATGTTGATATTGCCAAAAACCATCCACCTCAAACGACTCGCGCGAGATTACGTGGAGATTTCATTCGTCAGGCAAAACTGAATAAGCGGGACTTTACGGTTGACTGGGTGCACTTAAAGCTGAACGATGAGGTCCCTAAAACAGTGGTCTGTAAGGATCCATTTCAATATGTAGATGACAGGGTGCAACGGCTTATTGACGCACTGTAACTTCGATCTCACTTGCTAGGTTGATATTCCATGTCAAGCGCAGTTGAGCCCACCGCAAAAACAGGAATGGGTGCTATCCGGGAGTGGATCACTGTCATTGGCGTTGCATTACTTATTGCATTTGTAGTCCGTGGCTTTGTGTTGCAACAGTTCTATATCAGTGGGCCGAGTATGGAATCTACGATGTTCCAAAACAATCGAGTACTCGTAAATAAACTTTCGTATCGCTTGCACGATATTCATCGCGGAGATGTTGTCGTTTTTGATCGAGTGACGACCGATGGAGTTGAGGTTCAGCATGACGACCTCATTAAGCGTGTCATCGGTGTAGCAGGCGACACTGTTTCTATTTCCAATTGCGTAGTTTCGGTCAATGGCAGCGAGGTTGATGAGCCCTATCTCAATGATTATGACCTCGCTCAGACAAACCTTGAAGATCGTTGTCGCGTTCCTGAGATGGTTTCAACCATTGTCGAACCGGGTCATCTTTTTGTTATGGGCGATAACCGCCCGCAGTCATTTGATAGCAGGATGTTTGGGACTATCGAAGAGGACCTTGTTGTCGGGCGAGCATTCGTAATCATTTGGCCGCTGGGTTCATTTGACTGGTTGTAACTTCAATTGTTGAGCTTGCTCATTGCATCAGATGCTCTGTCCGGCCAATCACTGAAAACTCCGTCTAAGCCCATGCGCAATCCAGTTGTGAGCACTTCGGGATATTGCAGGTTCCATCCAAAACACAAAATGCTAAAGCGATGAAATAGGGCTACAAGCCCTCCATTCCAATCGGTGAAGGGCATGTTGACAGTCGAAATTCCGAGGTCACGAAGAGTTGCGGCATGTCGCTCTGGACCCTTCAGCATCGAGTTCAGTCGCGTTGAATGAACCAGATTCGCACCAGCAACACGACCAACCCATTGCTCCAAGAAGGATAAGTCGGGATGACATAACCAAGTCTTCTCAGGACTCCCAAATTCAGTCATGGTGCGTACAACTGCGCTCATGCTATTGATGTCTTTGATGTCCAAACTGAGGTGCATCTCTGAACCACAGGATTGGTACAAATCGGCTAACGATGGTATCCAATCAGGTAGTTCATTGCGGTTGAATGAACGTATTGGTTTGTTGCGAATCTTTCCTTTCACCACACCGTCGTGATCGAGCACGGCAATTCCATCACGACTGATCCACGTGTCAGATTCAAGACCAGTCGCGCCTAACCGAATTGCAAGTTCAAAAGCATTGATGGTGTTTTCAGGAAGATGGGCCCTTGCCCCACGGTGGGCGAAGGTGATTTGCCTATCAATCAGGGGAGAAATGCGCTCTTGCACATCGCCATGCTACGCACTGCAGAAGGATCAAGGTTTAGACTGATGAGGTGTTTAATTTCTCTGGAAGTGAGATCTTCTTCCTGTTGATCTTGGGTCTTGTCATTTTGGGACCTGAAAAACTTCCAGGTGTCGTTCGGAAAGCCGGGAAGCTCTACGGCGAGTTCAAGCGGATCACCAATGATGCGCAATCAGAGTTCAAGGGTGCTTTCGGCGACACCATCGGTGACCTTAAAGAAACCGCACAGGGATATAAGACGATGTTCGACTCGGCAAGTCAACAGGTCAATAGCACTCTCCGTGACGCCACCAAGTTCGACCACAATGCGCCAAACCTGCCGACTCAAAAACCAGAAGTTGATGTCGAACCTAAGTTCATTCCTTTTGATATCGGTCTGCCTGACACCAATGTGGAGTCAGACAAGTAATGGTGAACCTGCGTAAAGATCAAGCATCGAACCCTGCGGGCGGCATGACCATTTTTGGCCATTTAGCCGAACTTCGTATGAGGCTCGTGCGGATGATGCTCGCCGTCGCCACTGGATCGATTGTGATTCTCGTTTTTTACGATCAGTTCCTTCGCTTTCTTACCCAGCCCTATCGCAACATATGTTCAACGCGTCCTGATTTTAATTGCGACGGAACGTTATTTACTTTGGGTCCAATCGAAGGCTTGTCCGCACGCATGCGCATTGCAGGTTATGGCGGCTTAATCATCGCTCTTCCCGTCATTATGTGGCAATTGTGGAAGTTCATTGTTCCCGCACTAAATAAACAGGAAAAGAAATACTCCATACCCTTTATCGTCTCTTCAGTAATTCTCTTTTTAACGGGCGCTTGGCTTGCGTATTGGACGCTTGATAAGGCCCTGGAGTTTCTCATCGCCTGGTCAGGCGCAGGCGTTGAACAGACCTATCAAATTTCAAAGTACATAAGTCTGGTTGCAATGATGGTGCTCGCTTTCGGTGCGGGTTTCCTTGTACCAGTGCTTGTGGTTTTTTTGCAGTTGGTAGGTGTAGTTACCCCACAAACATTGATCAAGCAATGGCGCTATTCATTTATGGGAACATTTTTGATTGCAGCAGTTGTTACGCCTAGTGGTGACCCCATTTCAATGATGGCTCTTGCTGTCCCCATGACCCTGCTGTTTCTTCTGGCCGTACTCATTGGTTTCATAGCGCAAAGGCGAAAGAAGAAGCGTTCACCCGATGGCGAATAGTTCGCTGTGACATCTCCTCATCGCAAATCGCTTACGAGTGCATACACATTCGAACTTGACTCTTTTCAAACTCAAGCATTCGATTGCATAGACGCCGGCCAAAGCGTGCTTGTGGCAGCACCAACTGGTTCTGGCAAGACGGTTGTTGCTGAATATGCGATTGGCCTGGCAAGAAAAGATGGCAAGAGGGCCTTTTATACCGCGCCGATCAAAGCTCTATCAAACCAGAAGTTTCATGAATTGGTAAAGCTATATGGATCCAACGAAGTTGGGTTGCTCACAGGGGACAACAGCCTAAATGCCCAAGCCCCCATCGTCGTGATGACTACAGAGGTCCTCCGCAACATGATCTATGCACGTTCGTCAAGTGTTGACAATCTGGGTGTGGTTGTTTTGGATGAGGTTCACTTCCTTCAGGATGCTTATCGGGGACCAGTTTGGGAGGAAGTAATCATCCATCTAGACCCTACGGTGCAATTGGTTTGCCTTTCAGCAACAGTGAGTAATGCTGATGAATTATGCGAATGGTTAACCACCGTGCGCGGACCAACTAGACCGATTGTTGAAAGCAAGCGACCTGTTGAACTCATTAACCATTACGTAGTTGGGGACAAGACGACGAATCAGTTGCGTGTCTTTGACACTATTGTCGGTGGGAAGCCCAACGAACAAGTATCCAAAATTGAGGCGATGTCTGCACCGCGCTCGAAGAAGCAACATCCATACGGTGCTCGAAATAGACAGTCTGGACCCCAAAGTCGATTCTTCACTCCTAACAGATCAGATGTTTTGATGCAACTGCAAGAAGACGATCTGCTTCCAGCGATATATTTCATCTTCAGCAGAAATCAATGCGATGAGGCTGCCCATTCATGTTTGAAACTAGGAATTTCCTTTACTAATAAACAGGAAAGAGAGATTATTTCGAGCATTTTGGAGAGCCACGTTGAGGCTTTCACCGATGAAGACTTAGCAGCACTGAATTACAGCCGGTTCCTGCGTCAGTTGGAAGCTGGAATCGGGGTACACCATGCCGGTCTGGTACCAAGTTTCAAAGAGGCTGTAGAGGAGTGTTTTGTACAAGGTTTGGTGAAGGTGGTGTTCGCTACAGAGACGCTCGCTGTTGGAATCAACATGCCAGCACGAGCTGTGGTGCTCGACAAGATCACTAAGTACAACGGCGAAACGCACCAGATCCTTAAACCATCCGACTTCTCGCAGCTCACAGGTAGAGCAGGTAGGCGAGGACTCGACACGGTTGGACATGCCCTCACTTTGTGGAATCCGTTCGTCACCTTTGAACAAGTTGCCGCTCTAGTCTCAAGTCGATCTTTTGTTCTCAACTCAGCCTTTCGTCCCACCTACAACATGGCTGCGAACCTGATTCGCACAACAAGTCGAGTTCAGGCAAGACACTTGCTGAACCTGTCCTTTGCGCAGTTTCAATCGGGTCGCGAAATCGTAGAGATTCAGGCACGCATCGCACGTCGCGGTAAAGAGGAACAGCGTTTACGCGAGCAATCGATCAGCGAATATGGCGACATTGAGAGTTATCGCAACGCAAACCAAGCAAACAAGATTGCACCCGATGTTGAGGCCCAGTTTGCTCGGTTACGTCCAGGGGATGTGGTCCTCATTGGAGATGCAAAGGGGAGCGACAGACTCGTCGTGATCTCCACTGCCAGTCGCGGCACAGGTGGCAAACTTTCCTTACTGTCAATTAACAGAGGGGTTCGCACGGTCTCATCACGGGATGTCACGGACATCATCTACACCATTGGCCGTATTGAATTACCAATGCCATTTCAGCCAACAAATTCCCGTTTCCTCAAAGAGACTTCACAGAAACTTGCAAAATTTAAGGTCAATGATCGTGTGCTGTCGCGGAGCGGCAAACGGGATGCGCGAAGGAATCCTGATCATCCATTCCTGCGAGACCCAGATGCGAAGTTCAAGTTAAATGCAGCAGAGTCTGCGGACAGAATTTCTAGGGAACTCAATCAGCTACAGAAACGGGTATCAAATTCTGCGCAGTCGGTGAGTAAGAAGTTTGATGATCTCACTTCGTTACTGGAAGAGTGGGGATATGTAGATAATTGGTCGCTCACATCAAAAGGTGTGATGCTTGGACGGATTTTCCATGAATCAGACTTGTTGATTGCAGAATGCCTCTCGTCTGGTGTTTTTTCTGGGTTGACTTCACATGAGCTCGCAAGCCTCGCATCTGTCTTTGTTTATGAAGATCGTCGGCGCGATGAAGGTGCAAAGCCACATTTTCCGAATGTTGAATTGAAGAGAAGATGGGCTGACATTGAAAGCATCAGCAAGCGAATTACATCAAGCGAGATACGAGCCGGGTTATTGCCTCATCGGGCTCCAGACCCAGGATTCATGGCCACAGCATTTGACTGGTCTCACGGCTCATCTCTGTTCGACATTTTGGACGAAGACGATGTGACTGCTGGCGATTTTGTTCGAACCGTAAAGCAACTCATCGATATCCTTCGGCAGTTCACCACTCTTGACGATCAATCGGTTTCGGCTTCCACCAGCGCCGAAGCAGCCAAGTCACTGTTTACGGGTGTGATCGCCGCTTCAAGTCAGATAGGGAGGATGTAACGATGCCAATTTCCCCTGGATCACCATGGGGCTTTACTGCGCCGTTACCCGAACGTCCTTTGAACATGACGTCAGATCGAGAACTTGGCATCTTTTTGCGTGATCATTCTGCGAAGCAGATTCACGAGCAATCTATATTTATGAAGTCTGGTGATATTCCCCGAGTGCTTGGTGTTCTCGATCGACCACGCGATACAGAATGCCTTCGTGTCGTTATCGACGCAATTGTTGTTTCTTACACCGACGCTGCGGGCGATGAACACACCGACGTGTGCATGGCATCAATGAGTATCGCGCGAAGATTCTTCCGAGGAGCAATCTCTGTTGTCACAAATAGTGGATTTTGGCGGAAGCACGAAGTTGCACCTCGCGCGCATCTCAATGATGGAAAACTAGACATTTTTGAGGTGTCAGGAGCTATGCGTTGGAGTCAGCGAAGGATGATGTGGAAAAAGGCCCAAGTGGGTTTGCATCTCCCACATCCGCTCTTGTCATACAGTCAAGGGGACTTTTTCCATTGGCAGGGGAGCCTGCGACGTCTCGTCATCGACGGCCAATATGTGGGCATGGTGACCAATGTTTACTGCAGGGTGCAAAGCGATTGCGTTCAGGTATACGCCTAACAGGCATACCCGATTGCACCGAGCGGGACTTCTAAGATTGCCCCTCGTGACGGTCTACATTCCTGAGGTTTTCCAAGATGATGAGACGGAAATACTCAAGAGGTATTTCACCAACCTAGACCTCCCGGTGTTTGCGCTTGTCAACCTGCCAGAGGTGGTCAAAGGTGCTTTGTTCGCCCGTTACAGCCGCAGCCCAAAGAGCCTGCGACGGTTGTTTCTTGACGAGTTTGTTAACGACCTCGACCTAACAGGCGACATTGGCGTTGACGCCACGATTGGCATCGACAAAGCAGAGGCTCTGTACGAAAAAGTCTTTGTCGAGTATGGCGACGACTCAGTAGCTCAGCTTGGTGGTGTGCACCTGGCATGCGAGCAGGCATCCAATATTTTGACGAAGATCCTTGAGTGGGGAAGGTTGATGAGTTATCTCGAGCAAAGCACGAGGTACATCAACTACGACGCTCGCTTGGGTGGAAGGTATCGATATTACCGAGATCCAGAAATTTTGAGTGGTCCGTATGGAACTCGATATGTCGGCGATATGGATCGAATGTTTGATAGCTATAGTTCGCTGGTTCAGTCCGTGACTGAACATGTACGCAAATCAATCCCTCGGGGAATTAACGATTCAGATTTCGTCTATCGTCAGGCAACACGTGCCAAAGGACTCGATGCTGTCCGCGGAATCCTTCCGGCTAGTGCTCTGTCAAACGTTGGTATCTTTGGCACGGGGCAAGCTTATGAATCGATGCTGTTACGAATGCGCGCGCATGCGTTGCCGGAGTCGCGTCAATATGCAGACATGATGCTTACGGAGTTGCGTAAAGTTATCCCAAGCTTCTTGCGTCGTGTTGATCTACCAGAACGTGGAGGGAAGTGGAGTAGCTACCTTGCTACCAACTCCGATCAAACTGCCTTCCTTGTTGACGATATGTTTGGTGCACTCGAACCTGATTCGGTAAGCGAAGTAGAACTAACTGATTTCGATCCAGATGGAGAGAACAAATTACTTGCTGCGATTTGTTATGCACATTCGCATCTGCCTGAATCACAACTACTTAATCGGGTTACTCAATTGAGTCATGATGAAAAGGTTCGCCTGATCGCCGCTTACGTGGGAACCAGAGACAACCGTCGACATAAGCCCGGACGTGCATTTGAAAGAATCGACTACCGCTTTGATGTACTTGGTGATTACGGAGCATTCAGAGACCTACAGCGACATCGACTACTCACCATTGAGTGGCAACGCTTGTCCCCAGACCATGGTTATGTCATGCCTGAGCTAGTGGCTGAAGCCGGTGTTGCCGATGAGTTCGAGGATTCAATGACCCGCTCGGCGACGCTGTATGAAGCGCTTCGACCTGATTACCCTGAACAAGCCGCATACGCCATCTCGATGGCTTACCGACTGCGCTACTGCATGCAATTCAATGCCCGAGAGGCGATCCACTTGCTTGAATTACGGTCTGCGCCACAGGGGCACCCCGCATATCGACGTGTTGTCATTGAGATGCACCGACTGATTGCTGAAAAGGCAGGCCATAGAGCCGTGGCCGACGCCATGACCCATATGACCTTTGAGGCACCAGCGCTTGAACGTCTTGACTCAGAGCGAAAGGCCGAGAATCGCCGTAATTCGTGATTTGGGGTAATTCACCGAAATTCGCATACTCGGCCCCTTTATGGAGTACTCTCTCGCCGTTCGCAGTTGAAAGGATAATTAATGTCAGACGACGATGTCATCGGTCCAGATGATCTAGATAGTGAGATTCTTTCTGCCCCCGAGTTAGACGGTGACGAACTTGATGTTGACGCGTTAGAAATCGACGTTCTTGAAGATGATGGGTTTGTCGTCGATGAAAGTGTTGACATTGTTGATGACCCAGACGAGATCCCCGTTGAGTCCGTGTCAAAGAAGACCGTGGATGACGATGATGATGATGACGACTTGCGCACAGAAGACGATGTTGAAGCCGACCTCGATGCCATTCTTCGCGAAAAACTCACTGCCGCAGATGATTCTCCACCTGAAGAGGATGAAGAAGATGTTGTTGTTGATGACAAAACTGATGGAATGGAGAGGTTGCAGCCACGTCGCCCAGACGAAACTCAGTGCACTCAGTGTTTCCTGTTGGTCCGCAACAGCGCTCCTGGTTGTCCCGTAGAGGACGATGCATGCCCTCTTTTCAAATAACTGATCGCATCAAACAAGACGTGCGTAACGCACGTGCTATTGGCGAGTTCACGGTGAAGATCGGTGCCCAGAAGCTACCTGGAATCATTTGGAGCGTTGTATCAAGGATGCGTAGTTCGGCGTATCCAGTTTCTGCTCCACGAGTTCGGCCGGGAGAGGATGAAACCGTGCTGGTTACGCCTACCGTTGCTGTTGCACCTCTAACCCGCACGACGGAACCTTGTGATGGTTACGACTTACTCACGGGAACACAGATTCTTGATCTTCTCCAATCGGTCAGTGATGCTACGGCGAGAGGCATCCTTGAATATGAATGCACTCATCGCAATCGTGCAGTGATCATTGCTGCAGCGCAATCAAGAATCACTGTTTAGTGGATACCAATCTTTTTACCGTTCGCAAGGCACATGCGCAAGACTCATCTGCTGTGTCGGCACTAGAGCAGCAGTGTGTGCGAGAGGCGAAGGGTTTTCGCGGGAGTGCTCAACTATTGGTAGAAGCCCCATTCATTGGGAACGATCTTGACAAGGTATTGAGCAATGCAGGCCATTTGGTTCTGGTTATTGAATCTTCTGGTGAAATTTGTGGTTTCGCCGACATGGAGATTTGCGAATCGGTTGCCATGGTCCGACGGGTCTATATCAGCGAAGGTGCTCGAGAATTAGGCGCTGGTGCAACGCTCATTAGCGAACTGCGAGTTCAAGCTAGAACTCTTGGTTGCACTCGTATCGACGCATACGCATTGCCAGGGGATCGACTAACAAAGAACTTGTTTGAGCGCGCGGGAATGAAGGCCCGACTACTTATTGCTTCAAGTGAGCTCTAACGACCCTTCCACTGAGGTGGTCGTTTTTCGATAAAGGCTGTGAGGCCTTCCTTAGTGTCTTCAGACTTCAACACTGCGCCAAACTCGGCATTTGTCATCTCAATGAGTTTTGCGTCTGACTCATAAGCAGACGCAAGAACGATCTTGCGTGAAGCCCACACGGCAAGCGGAGCAGACAATGCAATCTTGTTGGCAAGTTCTATTGCGGCCTCAACTGCTTTCCCCGGCTCCACCAATCTATTTACCAGACCCAACTCGTACGCGCGCTGTGCCGAGAGTGGATCCCCAGTGAGGATCACCTCCATTGCGACGTTCTGACCAATGGCGCGAGGAAGACGGAACAGTCCACCTGCACCTGCAATGAGATTGCGCTTGACTTCTGCGAGACCAAATGCTGATCGAGTCGTAGCAATCACCATGTCTGCAGCAAGCACGATTTCGCATCCACCAGCAGTTGCTAGACCATCAACCGCGACGATGATTGGCTTCTTGCGGTCGCGGTATACAAATCCGGCAAAGCCACCGCGTTCGGTGAATAAATTATTCTCTCCAGAATTCAGTGCCTTCAGGTCTGCCCCTGCACAAAACACAGGACGTTCTTGACCTTCGGTATTTGCGCGAAGGATTCCCACCCAGACTTCGGGATCATTTTCTAATTGATCGAGTGCTGTTTCAAACGCCTGCGCAACAGCCCCATTTACTGCATTACGGGCTTCGGGACGGTTCAGTGTGATGAAACCGATTTGACCTTGCTTTTCAAAAGTTACGACTTCGGACATAGGTCAAGACTATGTCGGCAAGTGTGTTATTCGGAAGTTGAAGGCGCTTCTGGTGCTGCAGGCGCTTCTGGTGTTGTTGAGGCAGTCGTTACCTGTGGACGCTTTGCAGGAGCAGGCTTGCCTTTTGGACGCACTGGGCGTGTTGGGCGCAGTGGGCGAGGGCTATTTGCACCCGGTGTAACGGTGATTCCGAACACCGAAGCAATCTGCGGAACGAGTGGAGCAACACGCTTCACCGTAGACAACATTGCCTCGTTCGTAGTTGGTGGAGCAGCTGCAAGTTTTACCTGACCACGTA
>BJFW01000016.1:21643-31104 GCA_014190095.1 Actinomycetes bacterium
GACGGACGACGCGGACGACGATCGCCAGACTTCTCGCCTTCGCCAACTTCGCGCGGTGGTCGTTTATCACCATCACGACGTGGCTTACGGTCTCCGTCACGCTTTGGTTTTCGGTCTTTGCTCTTGGTTGCAAGTTTTTGCGTTACTGGCTGAAACTCCTTTTCAGAACCAATAATCTGCAACAGGTTTCCACGAACTGCTTTTTCTTTTGTTTTCACCAACGAAAGAATTTCTACGCCATCAAGATCGAATTCGGCTTCAACCTTTAGCGTGTCGCCAGCCTTCGCGTCAGCTTCAAGAATTGCACCATTGAGTGTTCCCTTAGGTGTCTTTGCCCCAGCCGCGCGCCACGTCCACGTTCCATCACCACGGTTACTGGTCAATTCAATATCAATGCGCTTAGACATGGGGCTCTACGGTACCTGCGAAAAGTGAGTTTCCCCAATACGCACACCATATTCGTGCGCACTACGGTAGGCGAATGGCGATTTATGCACTTGGAGACCAAATACCAAATATTCACGAAACTGCGTTTGTTCATCCCGATGCGGTAATTATCGGATCGGTTGAAATTGGAGCCGAATCAACGATTTGGCCGGGCGCAGTACTCCGTGGCGACGACGGCTACATCAAGATCGGTGCACGAACCAGCATTCAGGACAACACCGTCATCCACACCACGCCACAAGACCCGACCATTGTCGGTGATGATTGCGTAATCGGGCACATCGTGCACCTTGAATGCTGCATTATTGAAAACGGCGCACAAGTTTCCTCGGGTGCGGTCGTTTTGCATCGCGTACGAGTTGGCACGGGGGCAATCGTTGCTGCGAACGCAGTCGTGCTGAACGATCAAATCGTGCCGCCTGGAGCTCTTGCTGTTGGAGCCCCTGCCATCATCAAAGAAGGTCGTGCGCGCTCGTCAGAAATTGAATTTGGCGCGAAGGTGTATGTCGAAAAAGGCAAATGGTTCAAGAATTCAATGCGCAAAATCTCCGATTAGCTGCTAATCCAACACGGCAAGCAGTGGAGAAGCGTCAAAGTCGTTGAGCATCGGTAAATAGATGCGCGTTGCATCCTTGCGGAACTTCACGCTGATGTCTTCTCGGAAGAACTTTGCGCCCTCGCGAATGACGTAATTGAGGATGAAGAATCGGTACGCCCATGGAAGGAATAACAACTCTCGCTTGGAGAGTGGAAATACTTCGTGGTACTGACGCAGAAACTTCAAGAAGCGCGGTTCCAGCAACGTGTGCGGAGAGTAGGTAAACGATGTTCGGTCACCAGTTTCAGATGACACTCGAGAAAAGAAATAGAAATCCAACATTCGTGTATCGATACGAAACCAGTCATAATCCCAGCGGCTGAATAGCTGAAACTCAGACGACTGATGTTTGACGGAGAAATTACCGAGGTTCCAGTCAACAAGCACTGGTATTTTGTCCCATTCATCAAATCGGATGTGTTCCAAATGCAGGAGAAACTGATGCGTTGATCGTTTGGCGATTTCAATATCGTCATGACGTAATCCAAAGCGTTCAGAGGCAAATTCCTGAGAGAGCTGATCCAGTAAGTGGATTGCATCACCTTTTACAGAATTCGAGGTTGGGGGCAGACTGCCAGCGATATGGGAACACTCACGATGAAACGCTGCAATTTCTCGTGCCAAGTTTTCGATTTGATCGTCACTCAGTATCGGTGGCAGCTGCATCGCCCGTTCCACGTCGGTGTAGAAGGCAACCCAGTACGTTCCGTCATACCACGTGTAGGCATGACCATCGCGTGGTAACACTTCGGCAAGAAAACCTTCCCATCGCGTTCCTCGCAATAGTTGCGCACTGGTAAACAGTCGATCATGATCTTCCGCAAAGAGAAAATATGAGCCATAAGAAGAAATTTTTGCCACGATGTGAGACGAGTCATTGAACACCACGCGGAATACTCGATTAGTTGAAACGTGAGCACTGACCTCAACTAAATGGTCAATTGTTCGCGACGCGTCATACTCCGACCACGCAGTAGCCACCAGATGCTCGGCAAGTTCGCGCGAAGGAAAGGCCGTCACACATCTCCCGCAACGTTGCAACTGAGGGGAAACGAGCTAGCGCTGAGAAACTGCGCGAACGCCAATTGGTGCGATGAGCCGATATCCGGCGGCATGCCGTTCTTCTTCAGACTCTCCACCCCAAAAACCATACTCATGATTTTCACGTGCATAGGTTCGACATGTATCGAGCACTGAGCATTGCGTGCACACCGTTCGCGCCATTGCTTCACGACGTTCTCGAGCTTGGGGACGCTCGGCGATGGGAGGGAAGAACACTTCGGTGAGTCCGCGACATTCAGCAACGTCCATCCACTCATCATCGGTTTGTACGCGCTTTGATGTGAACTCAAGTGATGCCATGATGCCCCCGCAACGTTGCCCAACTCTTCGTTGACTCTAGGGGATAACTAACCAATCAGTCAATTAGACCCAATTGGAGGCCTCTAGGCCAGGAGAGTGCGCACCCCGGCTACAAAGGCATCAATTTCTGGCTCGGTTACATCCCATGCCGTCATCCATCGAACCTGGTCAATCGCAGTATCCCAGTCATAGAAATGTGCCCATTCCTGAAGCTGCGCGCGCGGTGCTTTAGCGATGATGGGGAACATGCTGTTCGCGGCAGGAGCAGACGTGAGTTGCAGCGATGCGATGTCTTTGGTTTTTTCAAACAACATACGAGCTGACTTGTTTGCTTGACCGCCCAAGGTGATGAACAGATCGTCTTGCAACATCGCTTCGTATTGCGCAGAGATGAATCTCATTTTGGAGTGCAACTGTGTAACTTGCTTGCGAACATACAAAGAACGCTTCGCAAATTCTGGATTGAAAAACACCACGGCTTCGCCAAATATTCCGCCTGCTTTTGTGCAACCAAACGTCATTGCGTCAATGCCAGCATCACGAGTGAACGAACGCAGTGTCTGACGCGTGCCACCAAGGGCAGCGGTTGCGTTCGCGATTCGCGCACCGTCGAGATACATAAACATGCCCATGCTGTGAGCAGCTTCACTTAACGAGCGAATCTCATCCACCGAATACAGTGCGCCGAGTTCTGTCACTTGCGTGATCGCAACAATTCCAGGTTGGGGAGCATGTTGATTGCCAAACATTGATTTTGCCGATTCCAAATCTTGTGGACGAAGTTTGGCGTCAATAGTTGGCACGGTGATGAGCTTGGTTCCCAACGCGCGTTCAGGCGCACCAGTCTCGTCGACGTTGATGTGCGATTGGGCAGCGCACACAATTGCATCGGCGGGACGCAACATGCTGGCGAGTGCAAACACATTGGCACCGGTACCGCCATACGCAAACTGGGTCACCACATCGTGATCAAATAACTCTTTGAATGCCTGTTCAGTGCGCACCGTGATTGGATCTGCACCGTAAGCAGGGAAGTGACCCGCATTCGCCTTCGTTATTGCCTCAAGTACTAGTGGGTGAGCGCCAGCAACGTTGTCACTGGCAAACGATGACTTCGGTGGCGTAGGCAGTTTTGTCACAGATCCAGTATGGGGTGCCATCCACACATTGAATTCAGTCTTGACTTATCTTTTCGTCATGACTAAATCACAGACTCCAGGGGTTAGTCGGCCAGGCGAACTAGGGAGTACTCGCACCGAACGCCCAGTCGCCGATGTGGCCAAATGCGTCTGGTGCAGAACTCCGTTACCGGTCCAAATAGGCTCTGGACGTCCACGCAGGTTCTGCACTCAAGCCTGCAAGCAATGGGACTGGGTGGCCCGTCAGCGAGCCTCTGAGCTGGCTCTCAGCGAAGATGAGTTGGTGGTGACACGCAGCGAACTCGATGCGTTACGCGACCAGATCTTCATCTTGAAATGTGCAATTGACGACGTGGAACAAGATCTGGATCCATCAATTGATCCGACAACACGTGATTTCAAGGCTGCATTGACGTGGCTATTAGATGCTGCAAAACCCCTTGTGACAGACTCGATAACTGGGGTTTCCCAGTCTGGTTGAATGTCGGGTTTAGCCCATAATCATAGTTATGTAAAGTTAGGATCGGTCATGAAAACTCTGCCAATAAAGGGAATCCCTGCCCCGCAGGTTTTTGAGGACCTCGAGACGTTGCGCAAAAACGATGTTGACTGGCGCAATGGACGCGTGTTTAGTTTGGCCTACTACGCAGGCGCAGAAGCCATTGCTGTAGCCGAAGATGCTTACCGTCGATTCAGTGGTGAGAACGCGTTAAGTACAGACGCATTTCCAAGTCTGCGAATCATGCAGTCGGACGTGTTATCGATGGTTGGTCCATGGCTGGGTTCCGACTCGGAATCCGCCGGATTTATGACCTCAGGAGGCACTGAAAGCATCCTGATGGTTGTTAAAGCCGCCCGTGATCAGTTCGTGGCCACTAAAGGTGTGACCAACCCAAACATCGTTCTACCCACATCGGCACACGCTGCTTTTGAAAAGGCTTGCCACTATTTCGGGGTTGAATCCCGACGGTCTGCCGTTGGACCAGATTGGCGCGCCGATATTGAAGCTATGGAGCGGTTAATCGATAACAACACCATTTTGCTCGTCGCCTCTGCCCCGCAGTACCCACAAGGTGTTATTGATGACGTCACCAGCATTGCTGCACTCGCCTCACAGAATGGACTCAACTGTCATGTTGACGCCTGCATGGGAGGCGTGACGCTCGCCTACCTTGAAAAACTTGGGCATGCAATTCGACCCTGGAATTTGCGGGTTCCTGGCGTGACATCCATTTCTGTGGACCTGCATAAGTATGGCTACACCTCAAAAGGCGCATCCATTGTGATGTACCGAAACAAGCAGTTGCGCTCGCATCAAGGATTCTTTACCGACAACTGGCTTGGCGGAATGTATGGATCCTCTGGTGTGTTAGGCACCAAATCAGGAGGTGCAATTGCGAGCGCTTGGGCGGTGCTGTGCCATCTCGGAGATGATGGATACACAAAGTTGACCGAACATGCACGCCAAGCAACAGAGAAACTCGCGGACCACATCACAGGTCACGAACATCTAGTTCTTCGCGGATATCCAGATTCCACGCTGATCAGTTTCGGTGCTGCTGATCCGTCAGCGCTCAACGTATTCGCTGTTGCAGACGAGCTGCGAGCACAAGGTTGGTATGTCGATCGGCAAACTCCTCCCGATTCGCTTCACTGCACCGTTAGCGCAGTTCATCACAACACCATTGATGATTTCATGGTTGATCTTGATCGCAGCATCAGCACAGTGTTAAGCACTCGCCTGTCAGGCGATGTGGGCGCTTACGGCAACCTAGAGTGATGTCATGAGCAGCAACAAGCCAAATAACCAAAGCACCGGAGCATTTGGTCAGCAACAAGTACAAGACCTCTTTGCGTTGCTCTCTGAATTCAATCCTGTTACTTCTGGAGCTAAGGCTGTTGATCAAGCGAAGCGAACAGTCGAATCACTCATCTCTGCAATGGAACTATTCGTTCAATCCATGGACAACATGAATCAAGTTGCATCGCGCGTCAACCGACTGCTTGATGACATTGAAGGTCCAATGCGCCAAGTGATGCCGCACGTGAATGGCGCATTAGGAGCAGTGAACAAACTTGCAGAAGTTTCTGGCGCATTGAACGAACTCAGCAAACGTCTTGGACCTCTGATGGCATTTATGCCACAGGCATCTAAACCAAAAGAACCGACCGCCCCAACAACTCCTGACGCGAGTTAGCGACTGCGCTTAGAGCGCAATGTTGAGTGGTGTGGCGATGCGTGAAGCAGGTGTGTTTGCTTTTTTCATTCGCACAATCTGAGAATCAACTTGATCTTTTACTCCAGATAACGGCAGCACATTCAGCACGCCCTGACCGTTGCGCATCACGTCAACGAGTTGGTCTCCTTGACACAACACGACCGACTGACCGCTAATCACAATGTGGGCTGCTGCAATCTCGGTGTCAACGTGGCTACGCAAATAGTTGAACACTTCGCGCACTGACTCAAGCTTGATACCAGCATCGAGCAAACTCTTAATCACTCGCAGTTCGAGTAGGTCGCGATAGGTGTAAACACGACGCGAACCGCTTCCGGATGCGTCACAACTAGATGGTCGCACCAAATTAGTTCGTGCCCAGTAGTCCAGTTGGCGGTATGAGATTCCGACGACTTCAGCCGCTTGGGTGCCACTAAATCCCTGATGCATTAGGTCAGGCTACGGGGGCTTTTTGGGTTTGACTAACCCTGGAAATCCTCAGGATTGATGGAGTTGATGAACTCGCGGAAGTCGTCGAGAATCTCTTCTTCATCAGATTCCTCAGAGGTCACCGCAGACTTTCCAACTTTGTCCATCAGATCTGACTCAACAAATACGGGAACCTCGGCGCGGACAGCCAATGCGATCGCATCCGACGGACGCGCGGAGATGATTCTCTCTGCACCGTCAACCGCTATGTGAATATTGGCGAAATAGGTATGTTCCCTCACGTCGGTAACCACCACCATCACCACTTCCCCACCCAACTCGGCGATGGTATTGAGCATGAGGTCGTGCGTTAACGGGCGATCTGGCACTACGCCGCTCAGAGCTACTGAAATGGACGACGCTTCTGCCTCACCTATGTAAATGGGAATTACACGTCGAGCTTCATCAATTTCGCGAATCAACATCACAGGTATGTTGGAAGGAACTTCAACACGGATGCCTTCCAGTTCGGCGGCAAGTCTTTTCGTCATGACGCAATCACCCTATTGCCTACGGCTGACGATTGCCACGGAACGACCGAGCGGCAACTTCTACGAGCGTTGATCGCAATTGTTCACCCAGTTCGATCAGTTGATCGAGCATCTCTTCAGCCTGAGCCTTCGCCGTTGGATTCTTGCGCATAAAAATGGGTTGAATCTTCACTTCATACATTGACACTTCTGCATCGGCTTGTCGCTTAAGAGTCTTTAAGTTGCGGACGTCAATCCCAATTTCTGTAAATTTTCGAACAATTTCCAGAACCTCCCTATCAAGCGGCGAGAACATTTCCATGTCACCAACTTTGCGCGGTGTCACGATTCCCGCTGCGATGATTTCTCTCAGCAACTTTTCGTCCATGTCGATGGCCAGCAAGAGTTCACCACGATCAATTGACAAAGTGTCGTCGCGCATGGCACGAGCCTTATGAGGCGCAAGTGGCGCGGTTGATAATTTCTTCGCTGCAGCAGGGTGTGATCCTTGATGAACGACGCCACGCACTCCAGTTGGGTCAGTGTCGTCATACGGACGAATCATTCCATCACTGGTGTCATTGTCGAGTCGCGTGCGAATAACTTTCAGTGGCAGATAGTTTTCTCTTTGTTCACGCAATATGAATCGAAGTCGCTCAATTTCTGAATCGCTGAATTTGCGATAGCCCGAAGGGGTTCTCTCGGGTTCAATCAAACCTTGACTCTCAAGAAATCGAATCTTAGAAATCGTGACGTCAGGAAACTCATCAAGCAATAGTCCAAGAACTTCGCCAATCGATTTGTAGTTCTTCTCATCCATTGAAGAACACCATGCGGTACTTACCAATCTGCAATTCGTCACCTTGCTCAAGTGCCAGTTCATCAATTCGCATCTGATTGACATATGTGCCGTTGAGCGACCCGAGATCTCGAACGACGTATCGACCATTATCGAGCACAACTTGTGCGTGTCGACGAGAAACAGTCACGTCATCGAGACAAATCGCACTTTCTGGATGACGCCCAATTGTTGTCAAACCGTCGATTACATACCGATTACCACTTTGCGCTCCAGAACGAATAACAAGCAGGCCCTTACCCGAATGCAACTCTGCACTAGACAGTGAGACATTGTCTGCATCGCCTGGCGCATCCTGCAGCTGATCAACTTTTGCCAGAACAATCGTCCGTTCTTCCGGTTGATCGAGAACTGAACCGCAGGCTGAACAGAATCCCGATTGAGGCGGGTTGCGATGACCGCAACTGTTGCAAAACACGTACGACATACCCCTACCGTAGCCCTTTGGCGGCTCTCCCCTTCTGAAGATTCGATCGCACAATTGGCACGTAGGTCACAGCCGTGTAATACGACAACGCTAAACCGGGGATGGCGCACAACCAACCCACCACGAACGCAAGATCGGCCGTGACATGCGTGCTTCCGGCTAAGAGCAGAAACGGGACTGCCATCATGAGCAAAAATGTGTACCACTTGCCGTTATTGCTGACCGGAAAGCGCTCCATACCCATCATCGTCGCTACTACCATCATCGCCCCGACAAGTACCTCACGCACCAAAATGGCGATGCACAACCACATCGGTACCGCGCCATCGATCAAAACACTGATTGCGCTGACCACGAATAACACGCGGTCAACAGTCGGGTCAAAGACTGATCCAAAGGCAGAAACCTGATTGAACTTTCGTGCAAACCAGCCATCCACCCAATCGGTCATTCCAAGCACGCCAAGCAAGAGTGCGGCGCCCGCACGCTCGTCTTTAGCAAACAGCAAATACAGGAAAAGCGGAAGGACACACAGACGAGCCAAGGTGATGAAATTGGGAATACTCAGCATTCCCGACCACATGCTTGCCTGATTGTCGTTCACAAAGCGACAATACAGCCATTCGCTGTACTGTTGACGCGATGGCTTCAGTATTTACGCGAATCATTGCAGGCGAATTACCGGGAACATTTGTGTACACCGACGAGGTGTGCGTCGCATTCATGACTATTAACCCGATTGCTCGTGGTCACCTTCTAGTGGTTCCGCGCGTTGAAGTTGATCAATGGACCGACCTACCCGATGGAATTTCTCAACATTGTTTTGCAGTAGCTAAGCGAATTGCAAGCGCACAGAAACAGGCTCTCAAATGCGAGCGAGTCGCACTCATCATTGCTGGCTTTGAGGTACCTCACTGCCATCTTCATGTGATTCCCGCCACATCGATCGCTGACGTTTCTTTCGACAATGCTGCGACAAGTGTTGACTTTGATGACCTTGCTGCAGTTGCTGCAACCATTTCAGCAGCGCTCTCCTAAAACAGCGTTTCGGGCCTTTCGTCAGCCTCTGGCTCGGCGTCAATCGTGATTTCTTCAAGTAATTGCGAGCCATGGTTTCGTGCATTATTCACTTCGGTTGATACTGGGTAATACGAAACCGCTTCATCGGGAATGCCTTGCGCAAGATGCAGCGGTGCGACCACATCTTCTGAAAGCCACTGCGTAATGCCGTCCTGAGTAAGCAACACGGGCATTCTGTTGTGAACCTGCGACACCCGCTCATTGGCCTCAGTTGTTAATGCAACACAGGTGTTGAGCTCTCGCCCATTGGAATCACGCCACGTTGACCACAACGATGCAACTGCAAAATGAGATTCGTGGTCATATCCAGAATCTTTTCCGGGAAAGAATGCAAATGGTTGCTTCACTGCCTTGCCCGATTTCGTCATCGG
>BJFW01000017.1 GCA_014190095.1 Actinomycetes bacterium
GGCTCATCGCATCCTGGGGCTGAAGCAGGTCCCAAGGGTTGGGCTGTTCGCCCATTAAAGCGGTACGCGAGCTGGGTTCAGAACGTCGTGAGACAGTTCGGTCCCTATCCTCCGCAGCCGAAAGTGATTTGAGGAAGGCTGTCCCTAGTACGAGAGGACCGGGACGGACGGAGCTCTGGTGTGTCAGTTGTCCTGCCAAGGGCACGGCTGATTAGCCACCTCCGGAAGGGATAACCGCTGAAAGCATCTAAGCGGGAAGCCCGTTCCAAGATGAGATCACTCATGCAGTCAATGCAGTAAGGCCCGTGGCGAGATCACCACGTTGATAGGCCGGAAGTGTACAGATGGCAACATCTTCAGCTGACCGGTACTAATCGGCCGAGGGCTTGGATTTATGCTCGTGCTTGCTCTGGAGTCCTTGAGACTCGAACGCGATGATTTATCGTGTACGTCTCAACTGACAAAAGATTTCTGGTGGCCTTAGCGACGGGGACACACCCGTTCCCATTCCGAACACGGCAGTTAAGCCCGTCAGCGCCGATGGTACTTGGGGGTAGACCCCCTGGGAGAGTAGGACGCCGCCAGATTTAATTTGAACAAAAGCCTCACGCGAAAGCGTGGGGCTTTTGTCGTTTATTGACTCAAGTTAACTCAAGTGGACTCAAACTGAATAACAACAGTGTGACGGTAGTATTGATGGGTGCCTACACCAGACAGAAGCGGTCCGCGTCGCCCAAGACGAGATAGTGATTCAGCCCGTCCAGCTCGCCCAAGTGGCGCTGGAGCCAGAGGCCCTCGTCGTGACGATTCACGATCTTCCCGTCCACGCCGCGACGACGATCGTCCAAGTCGTCCAAGTCGTCCACGCAGTTTTGACTCCGACCGTCCGCCACGTCCTCGCCGTGATGATGACCGTCCAAGTCGTCCTCGTCGTGATGATGATCGTCCAGTCGGTCGCGGCCGTCCATCGTCTGGTCGCCCAAGTTCAGGCCGTCCTTCGTCTGGCGGCAGGTTTGCTGATCACGATTCGCGTCCAAGTCGTCCACGTGGCAACGACGACCGTCCGAGTCGCGCACGCAGTTTTGATTCTGATCGTCCACCAACACGTGGTCGCTTTGGTGATCGACCAGATCGTCCGGCACGTCCACGCCGTGATGATGATCGTCCACCAACACGTGGTCGTTTTGGTGATCGACCAGATCGTCCGGCACGTCCACGCCGCGATGACGATCGTCCCGCCGGTCGTGGTCGCCCGTCATCGGCTCGTCCGTCAACAGGTGGTCGCTTTGGTGATCGAGATTCGCGCCCAAGTCGTCCTCGCCGTGATGATGATCGTCCGCGTAGCTTCGATGATCGTCCAGCGCGTCCACAAACAGATGCGCAGCGTCGTGCAGATCAGGTTCGTTCTCGCACTGGTGGTCGTCGCAACGATCGCGATGCAGCACCGCGTAACGATCATCAGCAAGAGCGTTGGAAGGATGAAGGTTCAACTCGTGCACCACGTCGTGGATCGGGAAAACGTGATTTCGATGCACCAATCAGTTTGGAGCGTGATGAAAAGCGTGCATCAGCTCCAGCACTTGCGCACGTAGAAGCGACAGTTGGCAAGAAGATCGCTGGCATCGTTGGCGATCAAGCTGCAAAACGTCTGATCGGCAAGCTTGCTCTTGCACTTGATGCATTTGAAAAGGGTCGTTACCAAGACGCGAAGCGCATCATCATTCCGATCACACGAGAGTGTGAGGGAGTGCATCTCATTCACGAGATTGCCGGTTTGTCGTTATACCGCTTGGGCCAGTGGCGCGATGCCGCCGATCACCTGGAGAAGGCACGCGCTGCGATGCCTGCTTCAACGCTGAACCACCCGGTTCTTGCCGACTGTTATCGCGCGCTGATGCGTTACGAAAAAGTTGATGAATTGTGGAAAGAGTTGAAGGATGCCTCTCCGGACCCTGCAATTGTTGCTGAAGGTCGCATTGTTGCGGCTAGCGCACAAGCCGATAAGGGCGACATTCAAAATGCCGTTCGCATCATGCAGCAGACCAAAAAGGATCCAGCGAAGGTCCGTGAACATCACTTACGTGAGTGGTACGTACTTGCAGACTTGTATGACCGATCAGGCGATGTAATCAATGCACGCGAGTGGTTCAAGAAGATTGCGCATAACGATCCAGACTTCTCGGATATCCGCGATCGCCTTTCCGCAATCGGTTCGCACTAACGCGTTTTCATCTCCCGCAGTACGAACCCTGTTCGTAGCTTTGGCGTAAAGAATGTTGATTTTGGTGGCATGAGCAGACCTTCGTTTGCTGTGCGCTGAATTTCGGCAACACTGACTGGACGAATGAGGATTGCGGCAGTTGCGTCGCTTGTTTGCAACTCGTGTTGAACCTCTGTGACTCCATGCTGATAGCGAACCTCGTGTTGCACTTTGGACAGTGCATGTTCAAGATAAGCGCTATCAAGGTTTCGGACGCCAGCGAACTTTTCGGCAATCGGTGTCAGCCAGTGTGTGCGTCCACTTTTCGAAACTAGGCACAGTGAACTGCGTTCGTTCATCTGCGACAACGTTGCAGGGCCAACTGGGCCTGCATCGGTGATTGTAAAAAATGGTGAAAGTGCGGCAGCCAATTCTGTATAGGAGATGCCTTCGTACAAGCGATGAATGGCAGCAACGCTGAGTTGCTCGTCAATGAGTTCATTCACGTATGTCATGGTGAGTTCGGCATCGGATGACTTGCTGCGTAAACGTTCGCGCGTTTCATCGCGGTACGTTCGGCTGATGGCGTAGCGGTGATGCCCGTCTGCAATCACAACTGGGTCGGACGAGATTGCAGAAGATATTGCCGCAATGCGGGTGCTGTCCACAACACGCTCAGCACTATGAATGACCCCAAGTTCGTCGGTAACACTGCCGACAACTTCACCAGGTTCGGAAAGCAACTTTGACAGACCACTTGCAAGTGAAAGTCCCCACACGGGTGACAAGTTGGCGTCAGTTGCTCGTGTCAGTTCAAGGCGATCAGTTTTGGCCTTCGGGGTGGTGCGTTCGTGCGGGAGCACGCCACCGGTGCCCTCATCAACTACTTCCAGGGCACCGATAACTCCAACAACGTTGCGTGGTTTGCCCGTGGAGTCGGTGAATTGCATGCGATACAAAGTGAACGTAGGAGTGTCGTCGCGCACTATCACGCCGTTGACAATCCACTGAGTCAATATCGCCGCAGCATGTTCGTAAGCGTTTCCAGATTGCGCCAATGGCATATCGACGTGAACAATGTTGTTCTCATGCCTATTTGCTAACGCCATGCGGTCTGCGTCTGAAAGTACGTCATATGGCGGTGCGCAGACGTCATTTAACTCGATATTGCTCCGATAACGGAGCGCCTGAAATGGTTCAAAACGAGGCACAATTACAGTGTGCCATTGAAGCCAGCAATTTTGTGCGATCTGGATGGAGTTGTATGGCTTATGCACAAACCGATTTCAGGTTCAGTCGATGCAATTCGCAGAATGAGGGATTCTGGTCATCGAGTTTTGTTTGTGACCAATAATTCGCACGCATCCGCAACCGAACAGGCAACGGTTCTAGAGAGCATCGGAATTCCTGCCATAGGTCAAGTGGTTACAGCATCGCAATCTGCAGGCGCACTGTTGAAGTCTGGAGAGCGCGTGCTGACGTGTGGCGGTCCGGGAGTAACGGAGGCCATTTTCGATGCTGGTGCCATTCTCGTTGGCAGGTCTGATGATCCTGAGTTACCGATAGATGTTGAAGTCGACACCGTTGTCGTCGCCTTTCATCGGACTTTTGACTTTGCGGGATTGACGCGTTTGTCGGCATCAATTCGAAACGGTGCACGATTCATCGCTACTAATGATGACGCCACGTATCCGACACCAAGTGGAGTTATCCCAGGTGGCGGTGCAATTGTTGCTGCAGTCGCAACTGCCAGTGGTGTGCAACCAGTTGTTGCTGGAAAGCCCTATGCACCAATGGCCCATCTCGTGCGCAAAGTACTCGGCGTGAGCGATTTGTCTGACGCGTGGATGGTGGGAGATCGAGTGTCGACAGATGGAGCATTTGCTCAGACCCTCGGTTGCCGTTTCGCGCACGTTCAAAGTGGAGTGGCACATACTCAAGATGAATTGCAGAACGTTGATTTTGAGGGCAATGACCTAGCTGCTTTTGCCGACTTCATTATCGAGAAGTATCGCTAGAGCATGAGTACTCGCAGAGTTCGTGTCGATGCTGCGCTCGTGCAACGCGGACTTGCTGTAAGCGCCGATGTAGCGCGCGCACTGATTGACCAAGGTGTGGTGCTTGCTAATGGTTCGGTGGTAATGACGCACAGTCGACAGGTGGCGCCGTCTGATGAGCTTTTGGTGAAGCCGGTTGATCAATTCGTGTCGCGTGGCGGTATCAAATTGGATGCTGCTCTCATTGCTTTCAACATTGATGTCAGCAATCAACGTGCGCTTGATGCTGGAGCTTCTACGGGAGGTTTTACTGACTGTCTCCTGCAACGCGGGGCAAGTGAAGTGGTTGCCATTGATGTGGGTAAGTCGCAGATGCACGAGCGTGTTGCAACAAATAGTCGTGTCATCGTCATCGATGCATTTAATGTGCGTCAACTTACTGATGACATGCAGGATTTACCGATTGCATTGCACAACGAGTTTGATCTGGTGGTTGCCGACTTATCTTTCATCTCCTTGAAGTCCGTTAGTCGGGCGCTCACGGCACGTCTGTCGCGGTCGGGAAATCTGGTGGTGTTGGTGAAGCCCCAATTTGAGGCCACCAAGCTTGAGGTGGATAGAAGCCAAGGTGTAATCGCCGACCAAGCAATCCGTGACCGAGTTGTCGGGGAAGTAAATCAGTCCTTTGCGGAGCAAGGGTGGGCGGTGCACGGGTGTATCGAATCTCCGATTCACGGTGCTGAGGGCAATGTTGAATATTTGGTCTGGTATAGGTTTGAGGCGTGATCATGATGGAATCGGGTAAGTAATGGCGAACATTTTTGTTGTTGCGCATCATTCACGTACCGAGATACCTGGATTGCTGGCTGATCTTCGACAGTGGTCGACACATCGCGGCCATGAATTGTGGATGAGTGACTTTGATGCGCAAGCGCTAAACAGTCCAGAACTCGCGAATCCACGGCATGCAATGGATGCCGATCTTGTTGTCAGCCTTGGCGGCGATGGGACGGTGCTCCGTGCAGTGCACATGCTTGACGGTGCTCCGGTGCCAATTCTTGGCGTAAATGTAGGAACACTTGGATACCTCACGGAAATTGATCCTGAAGAATTGATCGATGCATTGAACAAGTGGGAATCCGGCGTATCCGGTGCGGACTATGTGATTGACGCACGCATGATGTTGAATGTCACGTTGCATAAATCAGATCGTTCTGCATCAATTACCTATCGCGCATTGAATGAGGCTGTTCTGGAAAAGCATCAATCGGGTCACACCATTTGGTTGGACTTGGTGATTAACGGTCAAGACTTCGCGCGCTACTCGGCAGATGGGCTCATCGTGTCTACTCCAACGGGAAGCACCGCATATTCCATGAGCGCGCGCGGCCCCGTGGTGTCACCGCGCCATCGTGCGTTACTCATCACTCCTGTTTCTCCTCACATGTTGTTTGATCGTTCGCTCGTCCTTGACCCACATGAGTCCGTACACATCAAAGTCGTGGGAACTCGTCCGGTTGATTTAGCAATTGATGGTCGCGGGGTAGCAAGCCTTACGCAAGACGATTTGGTGGTGTACGCGCCAGATACGTGTCAGGCGATTTTTATTCGGTTGTTCAAAGAACCAAAGTTTCACCAAATCGTGCGAGCGAAGTTTGGTCTGGGAGACGACTAGTGCTCACCGAGCTACACATTGAAAATTTGGGTGTAATCGACACACTCGACCTGCAATTGTCGGATGGCCTGGTAGCGCTTACTGGCGAAACCGGCGCTGGAAAAACCATGATTGTTGAAGCAATCAATTTGTTGGTGGGCGGTCGAGCCGATGCCGGAATGGTGCGACCGGGGGCAACTGAAGCGCGCGTTGAAGGTCGATTCGTGCTGGGTGACGAAGAAGTTATTTTGTGTCGGACTATTCCACTTGACGGACGATCGCGCGCATATGTGAACGGGCGTTTGGCAACTGTTAGTCAATTGGCAGAACACGGACTCGACTTGGTTGACATGCATGGTCAACACGCCCATCAGAGCTTGCTTGGAGCAAAGGCACAGCGCGATGCTCTGGATGCTTACGCCAAGGTTGATCTTGAACCTTTACGTAATGCGCGAGCAGTGGTGACCGAGATTGATGCGGTGCTTGCTACTTTGGGCGGCGACGACCGAATGCGGGCTCGCGAGATCGACCTTTTGCGATTTCAAGTAAACGAAATCATCGAATCAGCCCTACAAGGTGCTGATGAAGACGAGCAGCTGTCGCGTGAGGAAGATGTGCTCGCAGACGCCGTGAACTACCGCGAGGCGCTGTGGAAGGCAGTTGCATCGTTATCGGAAGAGTCTGGAGCAACCGACAACCTGGGTAATGCGGTCTCAGCGCTCAGCAACAAAGAGCCATTCGCTGGTTTCGTGTCTCGGTTGAAGGCGCTGCAAAGTGAACTAGAAGACCTTTCAGCAGACATTCGAGATGAAGCAGATTCAATCGAAGAGAATCCATCACGACTTGATGAAGTTCGTAGCCGTCGCCAATTGCTTGTTGACCTGAGGCGCAAATATGGTGATTCGCTTGAGGAAGTCATTGCCTTTGGAGAGGAAAGCGCAGCGCGACTTGCAGAGTTGGAGTCCTTTGAAGCGCGCGCCGCAACCCTTGATCAGGAGCGAGCAGTTGCGGTGCGCAAACTGGAAGCTGCCCAGGCTGTAGTTGGCAAAGCCCGACGAGATGGTGCTGCGCCTTTGGCTCAACAAGTTCAGAAAAACCTCCGCACGTTGGCCATGGCGCATGCAGTAATTGATGTTTCGGTCGGGCAGGACCCGGGCGATGATGTGGTTTTCCTGTTGGCCGCAAACCCAGGTTCTCCGGTTATGCCATTGACAAAGGTTGCGTCAGGTGGCGAACTTGCTCGCACCATGTTGGCCCTGCGTTTGGTGTTGTCATCGGGACCAAACACGCTGGTATTCGACGAAGTTGATGCTGGAATTGGAGGAGAAGCCGCTGTAGCGGTTGCTCAAGCTCTTGCGGCACTTGGTGTGCGCCATCAAGTTCTGGTCGTAACGCATTTGCCTCAAGTCGCTGCAGCGGGCCATACACATATTCAAGTTTCCAAGTCGGTGCGAAATGGTAAGACGTTTGCGCAGGCTGCAACGTTGAGTGAGGATGAGCGCATCGCAGAAATCGCCAGAATGCTTTCAGGTGGAGTTGCCGAGGCAACGGCACTCGAACATGCTCGTGAATTATTACGAGATAGCCATAAATCCAACACCACCAACCAAGCATCCCCTAAACGTGCCCGGCGGTAGGCCTCGGCAGGATATGCTTAACTCCCGTCGTGAGGTAAACGGTTCTTCGACAGAACCCAGAGAGCGGACGGAGAGCAAAAATGCCAAAGCACGTGTTCGTGACAGGTGGCGTTGCTAGCTCTCTCGGCAAAGGTTTGACCGCTTCTTCACTTGGAAGATTGTTGAAGATGCGCGGATTGCGCGTAACGATGCAAAAACTTGATCCGTACATCAACGTCGACCCGGGAACAATGAATCCGTTTGAACACGGCGAAGTGTTCGTCACCGATGACGGTGGAGAAACAGACTTAGATCTTGGTCACTACGAACGATTTATCGATGAAAATCTGTCGCGTTCGTCTAATGCAACAACGGGCAGTATTTATCAGGCCGTTCTTGCGGCTGAACGCAGAGGGGACTACCTCGGACGTACCGTTCAGGTCATTCCTCATGTGACCGACGAGATTCGCCGTCGAATCAAGCGGCTTGCAACTGACGACATCGATGTGGTGATTACCGAAATTGGCGGAACTGTTGGCGACATTGAAATTTTGCCTTTCCTTGAAGCTGTACGTCAGTTCCGTAATGAAGTTGGTCGCGACAATGTGTGTTACGTGCATGTCACCTTGGTTCCGTTTATCGGTCCAAGTGGCGAGCAAAAGACAAAGCCAACCCAGCACAGTGTCACCGAACTTCGCTCGCGCGGTATTCAACCAGACATCATCGTGTGTCGTAGCGATGAGCCGATCAGTGATCAATTGAAGCGGAAGATTTCAAACCAATGTGACGTGGATCAAAAGAATGTCATCAATGCGGCAGACGCGCGCAACATTTACGAGTTGCCACTCATCCTGCATGACGAAGGTCTTGACACTCAGATATGTGATGTGTTGCGTATTGACGCGCCACTTGATCTCACACCTTGGCGCGAGGTGGTGGCCCGTGTAGAAGCATCAATAGCGCCAGTTCGCATCGGTCTTATAGGAAAATATGTTGAACTTCACGATGCATATCTTTCTGTTGTAGAAAGTTTGAAGCACGCCGGTTTCCATCACGCTGCAAATGTTGAGATCGTGTGGATACAGGCAGAAAATGTAGAAGGCCTTCTTGCTGAAGAGCAATTGGCAACCCTCGATGGCATTGTCATCCCTGGAGGTTTTGGCGCCCGTGGGATTGAGGGCAAGATTCGCGCCGCCGAATACGCTCGCGAACATGGCGTTCCGTGCCTCGGATTGTGCTTGGGCATGCAAGTTATGACCATTGAGTTTGCGCGTCATGTACTTGGACTTACCGATGCACACTCGACGGAATTCGATCCAACTACGCAGAACCCAGTCATCGATCTGATGATTGATCAGCGAGATGTAACCGACATGGGCGGAACCATGCGCCTCGGCGCTTATTATGCACAACTTGAGCCAGGAACCAAAGTTGCAGACGCATATGGTGAATCGGTAGTGAGCGAACGTCATCGTCATCGCTACGAATTCAACTCCACGTATCGTGCCCGATTTGAAGAGTCTGGCTTTGTGTGCAGCGGATCATCGCCTGACCGCAGACTCGTAGAGTTTATTGAACTTTCCGATCACCCTTTCTGGGTAGGTACGCAGGCGCATCCCGAATTCAAGAGTCGCCCCGATCGGCCTCACCCATTGTTCCGAGAATTGATCGGAGCATCACTCAAGCATCGAGTGGTGAGATTGCAAAATCCAGCAGTAGTCGCAGAGCCAACTGCAACTCCATCAATCAGCGCATAGCGGGTTGTCAATGTCGTCGCTGACATACAGCGAGCGTTTTCTCACTTGGATGACTATTGAGCAGGGAAGGTCGCCGCGCACGATTGAGGCGTATCGACGCGACCTTGCAAGTTATGAGGCCTTTCTTGTAGCGAAGAGTTGTGATGTGATTTCTGCACAGTCGTCAGTCATCGAGCAGTTCATAGCCTCGCTTCGTGCGGAGGGTAAAGCTGCTAAGTCCGTTGCCCGAATGTATGCAGCAGTGCGAATGATGCACCGTTATCTTGTTGAAGAGCGTTTACGGCCAGATAATCCAACCTCTGGAGTTGATGGTGTGAAAGTGCCAAGCGGTATTCCTAAAGCGCTTAGCGAAGACGAGGTTGCGCGAATATTGGCTGCAGCAACTGGTGTGGATTCATTTGCCTTGCGTGATCGAGCGTTACTTGAGTTTCTGTATGCAACCGGAGCGCGAATCTCAGAAGCTTGCGGACTGTCGCTTTCGGATTTGGATATGGAGTCTCAGTTGGTGCGGCTGTTCGGTAAAGGTTCGAAAGAGCGAATCGTGCCATTTGGAAGCCATGCAAAGGCGGCTTTAGAAGATTGGCTTGGATCTGGCGGACGGACGATGTTGGTACCAGATCAATGGGCGAAGCGTGATCATTCAGACGCGGTGTTTCTTGGTGCTCGCGGCACACGTCTCAGTCGTCAGGCTGCGTGGGGGATCGTACGCAAGTATGCCCAGATTGCTGAAGTGGGTGATGAAGTTTCGCCTCACGTTCTACGCCATTCGTGCGCTACACATATGTTGATTCACGGTGCCGATTTACGCATTGTGCAGGAGTTACTCGGTCACGCATCGGTAAGCACCACTCAGGTGTATACGCGAGTTGACAATGAAGTGCTGTTTGATATGTACAAGGAGTCTCATCCACGGGCGCGCATTGGCTTTTCGGGATCTACTGCATGAGGCACTTGGCACACCTTGTGAAACGATTTGTGTCATCGTGGTCACGCAAAGATGTCACCGAAGACGAACTCAACATGGTGCGGTCAGTGCTCACGGCAAGTGAGTTCAATTTGTGGAATCAATTCAGCATTGCCGACCGGCGCCACAGCGTTGAAGTTGCGCAAAGATTCGCTTTGCTGCTGCCGGGAGCCTGCCGCGAACATAGAGCGGGTGTGCTGTTGCATGATATTGGCAAAATTCAGAGCAATTTGTCAACGTTGATGCGTGTGTGTGCCACCGTGGTCGGGCCGCGAACGAAGCGATTTACGCAGTATCACCAACACGAAGAAATTGGTATCACCATGCTTCGACACGCAGGATCACACAGCGATGTGATTGCAGTGCTGAATCAGACGTGTAGCGCAGAAGTAGCCGCAGCGTTTCGCTCTGCCGACAATATTTAGCGCGGGTAAAACCCGATTGCATTATGGGCTCGGGCGAGTGTTGCTTGAGCAACAGCGCCAGCTTTTTCAGCACCTAATCGCAACAGGCGACCAAGTTCAGCCTTGTCGTTCATCAGTTCTGTGTATCGCGCTTGAATCGGTGTGAGCATTGCAGCAACTGCGGCACCGCAGTCACTCTTGAGCGCACCATATTGCGTGTACTGCTCGGCAAGTTGCAGTGGCGACTTTCCCGTTACTGCACTCAAGATGTCGAGCAGATTGGCAACTCCGGGTTTTGCTTCACGGTCATAGCGAACTTCATTTTCAGAGTCGGTCACTGCTCGCTTGAATTTCTTTTCAATCGCTGCAGGTGTATCGAGCAAGTAGACACATCCTGCATCGGTCTCAGACGATTTGGACATCTTCGATGTCGGGTCAAGCAAGTCCATGACGCGCGCCCCTGCAGGAGGCGTAACTGCCTTTGGTAATACAAAGGTGTTTCCAAAGCGATGATTGAATCGCACTGCGATATCTCTGGTGATTTCAATGTGCTGACGCTGATCGTCACCTACGGGCACTTCATCTGCGTTGTACAGCAGAATGTCGGCGGCTTGTAGTGCTGGATAGGTGAAGAGCCCGGCAGAGACAAAGTCGGCTTCGCGTTTGGCCGATTTGTCTTTGAACTGAGTCATTCTGCTCAACTCGCCAAAACTCACCGTGCATTCCATGATCCATCCCAACTGCGAATGCTCAGGGACATGTGATTGGACAAAAACTGTTGCAACTTCTGGGTCAAGCCCGACTGCGAAAAGCATCGCGGCAAGTTCCACGGTGTTCGTACCAAGCACACCGGGCTTATCGCTGATGGTGAGAGCATGCAGGTCGACGATGCCATGGAATACGTCGTTGTGGTGTTGCCCTGAGACCCAGTTGCGAAGAGCGCCTAAATAGTTGCCCAGGTGAACATCGCCAGTCGGTTGAATGCAAGAAAGTACGCGAGCCACAATGCAACGCTAGTGCAAGCTAGACAACGGGCTCAGTACATTTCGGCTCTGTGAACTAATCTCTAGCCATGGCTTATGAGGTGGTGACCCCGGTTTACGACGGTCCATTTGACCTTTTATTGCACCTCATTTTGAAAGAAGAAGTAGATATCCATGAGGTGTCGCTGACCCGCATTGTCGAGGCATATCTCGAAGAGATTCAGCGCATGCAATTGCTTGATCTGGATGTTGCGACGGAATTTTTGCTTATCGCATCAACACTGGTTGAACTGAAAACTCGTCGTTTGCTCCCGGGTCGCGAAGACATGGATTTGGATGAAGAGCTGGCCCTGTGGTCAGAACGCGACCTACTGTTGGCACGCCTGCTTGATTGCAAGACATTCAAGGATGTGGCTGCGGTGTTTAGTCAATTGACCGATCGAGCGCGTTTGAGTTTTCCGCGTCGTTCAGGACCTGATGAGCGCTTCGCAGATTTGCTTCCTGACATTCTTGAAGGTGTCACCCCAGCGCGCTTACAACGCGCCTATCTGCGCGTAACCCAGCCGAAACCACCGACATCAATTGATCTATTCCATGTTGCACCTATTCGTGCGAGCGTTGCAGACGCACTGATGGAATTGCTGGAGACCCTTCCAAAGTTGGGCAAGGTGACGTTTCGGCAGATCACCGAGGCAATTCATGATCGCATCGAAGTTGTGGTGCGCTTCCTCGCAGTTCTCGAGTTGTACAAACAAGGTCGAGTGACGCTTGCGCAATCAGATCGTTTCGGAGACATTGAAGTGCAATGGACTGCAGGCGATGACACGGGTTTTGAAGCAGTTCTGCAAATTGATGATTACGAAGGATGATGAAGAGGATTTCATGAGTGAAGAAAATATTTCAGCAGAATCAGTTCGTGCATTGGAAGCAATCCTGCTCGTTGCTATGGAGCCAGTTGACCCAACTCTGCTGTCTCAACTACTTGAAATTTCAGTCGCTTCTGTTGATGGGTTATGCGAGCGTCTTGCCGCAGCGTATGAAGAAGCAGGTCACGGTTTCCAATTAGTCAAGGTTGCTGGTGGCTATCGATTCCAGTCGCATCACGATGTGGCTTCGTACGTAGAACGTTTTGTGTTGGACAGCCAGCAGGCACGCATTTCATCTGCTGCGCTCGAGACGCTTGCGATCATTGCTTACAAGCAACCAATTTCGCGTGGACAAGTTGCAGCAATTCGTGGTGTAGATCCAGATGCAGTAATGCGAACACTGCAGGCTCGTGGATACATCACGGAGACATCGCGCGATGATGGCCCAGGTCAAGCAGTCTTATTCGGTACCACTCCGCTATTTCTTGAGCGTCTAGGCATTGAGTCGTTGTCGGCGCTACCACCAATTGCAGATTTTGTTCCTGATGCTGCCGTTGTTGAAGCACTCGAGCAAGGTTTGCGAATCGCGCCACCTGCTCAATGATCGACGAAGGCGAGCGTTTACAGAAAGTTCTCGCTCAGCGCGGGTGGGGAAGTCGAAGGGCATGCGAAGAGATCATCGCCGAAGGCCGTGTAACGGTCAACGGTGAAGTTGCTGTCCTCGGTCGTCGTGTCAATGTTGATGTTGACAGTGTCGAAATTGATGGAGCACCGGTCGGCGTCCGACCGGACTTGGTGTACTACTTGCTCAACAAGCCAGTTGATGTCATCAGTACGGCAATTGATACCCACGACAGAGAAACCGTTGTTGACCTCGTTCCGGCCGAACCACGCGTGTATCCAGTTGGGCGTTTAGACGGTGACTCAGAGGGATTGCTACTCATCACCAACGACGGAGAACTGACGAACCGCATCACGCACCCGAAATACGGACTTGAAAAGGAGTATTTGGTTCAAGTTGATGTCACTTCGGCAGATGTCAGTGATGCGGCCATACATCGTTTACGAAGTGGAATTGAACTGGAAGATGGATTAACTGCGCCAGCAGAGGTGAGCAGGTTGCAAGAGGGTGTCCTAAAGATGGTGATTCATGAAGGCAAGAATCGCCAGATTCGACGAATGTGCGACGCCGTTGGATATCCGGTGATTCGACTGGTTCGTACGCGCATCGGCCCGATCATGGACAAAAAACTTGCTCCAGGCCAATGGCGCAACCTCACACAGGCTGAAGTCAAACTCTTAATAGAGGCGGTCACCGAGTAGTGCTCGGTTACGATATTTCTCTGTGAAACAGCGTCGAGCAAACATTTTTGGGCTTGGGCTGATTGGAGGATCACTTGCCGCAGCGCTTACGGCGCGAGGTTGGCATGTCACGGGAAACGACTTGCATCCAGATACGGAAGCGGAAGCTCTCCGCTTGGGACTGATCGCAGCAAGAGGCATAGACGCCGATGCGGAGTTGTCATTCGTTGCCACTCCGGTTTCTTCGGTTGCTGATCAAGTCAGGCGTGCTCTCGAGACAACGCAAGGGCTTGTCACCGATGTCGGCGGTGTAAAGACACACATCGTTCACGAGATCACCGACCCGCGTTTCGTTGCCGGTCACCCAATGGCTGGAAGCGAGCTTGTCGGTCTTGCTGGCGCAGATGCATCATTGTTTGAAGGCGCAGTGTGGGTATTGACACCGACTGCAAACACTCCTGACGCCAACTTTGCACATGTTGCTCAAGTCGTGAAAGAACTCGGAGCGGAATTCGTTGTGCTCAGTGCGGAGCGGCACGACCAACTGGTTGCCATTGTCAGCCATTTACCCCATCTCACTGCAGCAACGTTGATGTCGCTGGCTAATGACCACGCTGAAGAACACGTAGCGGTATTGCGTTTGGCTGCAGGTGGGTTCCGCGACATGACTCGTGTGGCATCGGGCCACCCAGCAATTTGGCTCGATGTATGCAGGGAGAATCGCGACGCAATCGTTGGAGCGCTCGACGGAATGATTAGTGGTCTGCAGGCAATGCGATCGATCGTGGATGAAGGAAGGACCGATGAACTAAAGCAGCGTTTGCAAACTGCTCGTGTAGCACGCGCAAATCTGCCAGGACGAGTGAGTAGCTTGCTCGATGTAGTTGAGGTTCGTGTTCCAATACCTGACCGTGCTGGTGCTGCCGCAGAGATCTTTTCGTTGGCTGCTGAGTTGGGCGTGAACACCGCGAACTTCGAAGTTGCGCACTCGGTGGAAGGCGATCGAGGAATTTTGGTTCTGGTCATTGATCGGGCAAGCCAAGATGTGTTCAAGGGTGGTCTGATTGCGCGAGGGTTTCGACCATCGATTCAGCAATTGACATGAGCGGAAGTCGACCTCATCCGGTAGCGCCGCTGCGGGCACAACTCAATACAACAGTTCGCGTTCCTGGATCAAAAAGTGTTGCGGCCCGAGCACTTGTATGCGCGGCGCTGGCTTCGGGTAAGAGTTCAGTTGGCAACTTGCCAACGGGAGACGACACACTCTCCATGCTCGCAGGGCTGTCATTGCTTGGGGCACAGATTGATATGCATGGCAATACAGCAGTATTTAAATCGGGTATCGATGTCAATCAGGAGTCGCCAATTGTCATTGACGCTCGTTTGGCTGGAACCACTGCTCGATTTCTCACCGCAGTGAGTGCTCTGCGTGCTGGAGAAGTGGTTATTACGGGTGAAGATGCGCTGCGTAAACGACCAATGTCCGAATTGCACCAAGCACTGAGTGATATAGGGTTTGATGTTTCACCACTCAACGGAGCGGGCGTTCTTCCGGTTGCAGTGAAACGCGGAGAGCAGAAAAGCGACCAAGTTCACATTGCTGCAACAACATCAAGTCAGTTCACCACGGCGCTTATGCTTATTGCTCCAAAACTTTCTCGCGGGCTGTCGATTGTCACCGAGGGTGAAGTGGTGTCTCAGTCATATCTAGAAATGACAGTTGGTGTCCAGAACGGTTTCGGAGTGACGCCAGTCGAGCGGGGCGAGAACGTGTTTCGGTATGCCGCTGGTGATTATGTTGGAGCCCAATACGAAGTAGAACCCGATGCATCTTCGGCTTCCTATCCGCTTGCCGCTGTAGCAATTGCTGGTGGGCGGGTTGCTGTGTCGGGACTCGGATGTTCTTCGTTGCAGGGAGATGCCCAATTTGTTGATGTGCTGGTTCGCATGGGCTGTTTTGTTGAGGTCGCTGGTGATGACGTGGTTCTGACGCGACCGCTAGACCAACCACTACAGGGCGTGACGATCGATATGCGCGATATGTCCGACTTAGTGCCAACGCTTGCCGTTGTCGCGGCGTTTGCTCAGTCAGCAACCACCATCAACGGGGTCGGGTTCATTCGCAACAAGGAAAGTGATCGAATCGGCGATCTTGCACACGAACTTCGAGGACTCGGCGTGCAGGTAGATGAACTCGCTGATGGGCTGACGGTGCACCCATCGAAGCCTCGTGGCGGCATGGTGAACACCCATCACGATCATCGCCTCGCCATGTCACTTGCCTTAATCGGGTTAGTGACACCAGGCGTAGTTATCAACGATCCAATGGTGGTGACGAAGAGTTGGCCAGAGTATTGGAGCATGCTGGAAGGCCTGCAATGAGTGTGCTTCGTCCAGACGGAATCGATGTAGCACTTGTCATACGACTGAGTCCGAAACACCCGCGCTTTACAGAAATTCAATCACGTCATCAAGCAGCTATCGCCGAAGGCAATCCCAGTTATCGCGATCCAGCATCTGGTCTCACCGTCATGACCTCAAAATTTTTGGCCGATCGGGGATATTGCTGTTTGAGCGGGTGTCGTCACTGCCCATTCGAACAGGTCCAATGAACTAGATTGGCGGCAAGTAATCGCCTGTAGTGAGGGAGCAATTTTGAGCGAGATCCGTGAAATCATGACTTGGGAAATGTTCGGAGTAGCAAGTCGTGAACTTGCAGTTCAAGTCGCCGAAAGCGGATATGAGCCAGACATCATTTTGGCAATTGCACGTGGTGGATTGCTCTCAGCTGGCGCACTCGGGTATGCGTTGTCGGTGAAGAACACCTACACCATGAACGTTGAGTTCTACACCGGTGTCAACGAGCGCTTGGCAGTTCCCATGATTCTTCCTCCGGTGCCAAGTTTGGTTGACCTGAAGGATTCAAAAGTTCTTATCGTCGATGACGTTGCTGATACTGGGCACACGCTCAAGCATGTGCTGGAGTTCTGCAAAGGCCAACTCGCAGACACACGCTTGGCGGTGCTGTATGAAAAGTCGCAATCAATCGTGAAGTGCGATTACGTGTGGAAGTACACCGACGAATGGATCAATTTCCCATGGAGCGATAAAGATCCGGTCGCCAAGCGCAAATGGAGCGTCAAGGACGCCTGAAATCAGCCTGCGAAGGTGATGTCAGGGTTGAGGAACTCGTTGTTCACGATGTCGCTTGCAGAAATATCGGCAATTTCCAAGCCCTGTTCGCGCAAGACCGGTGTTGCTTTCCCAATGAAGTCGTTAACACGTGCTTCCTCAAGATCACCAAACGTCGGCGTGTCGCCGTTGCCAATGATTTTGAGATTACGCATCTGTTCGACGCCGTTTGCCAAGTCGCCATCGGACTGTGTCCACCAGCTGTCATAAGCAACAACAGCAGCCTTGATGATCGCGTTCGTGCGATCTGGCGAAGCGAGGTAGTCCAATTGGGCTTGCTGCAACATCGGCACAAGCAACTCAAGGCATGGACGCAGCTCTTCTAACTTGTCAGCTCGCAGTGCCAAGTTTTGAGCGTATGAGTTCCAACCCAAATCGTGAATCAGCGTGTACGCAACGTTGACAGCACCGGTTTCCAAGTTTGCGTACTTGTAGGGCTCGGAAGTTGCAAAGCCTTGATGCGCTGCATCTTCAGTTGCGAGGAGCAAGTTGCCCTTGTAGTTGCTGTCAATTTGATCCTTAGACAAGATTCCCTGCGCAACGAAATAGCGCGCCCATGCTGGATCGCCATATACGTAAACCGACTCCACTTCTTTTGCTGCGTCAGCAAGTGTCAAAGCAGTGGGGTGTTTTGCACCATCCCACAACACAACTTGAGGGTTGATGTTCAGCGCGTTGAACACAGCAATCGTTGGTGCATCTACGAAGCGAGTGATGGCAACATCCGTGCCGACGTAGCCGAGTGTGATGGCATCGTCTGAATACATCGCGGTTACTACTGGAGTTTGAAGGAAGGGTCCACCCGCGCGAATTTCGAGTTGCACGCCCTGATTAACGCCTTTGAAGGTGAGCGTTCCAGAAGTTGCCCCTGTGTCTTTCGAAGAGACAGCATCCGCGCCAAGCAATTCATACACGCCGCCATGTTCGGCTTCAGGGAACCAGTCGGTTTGAATAACAACTTTGTCTGGGCAAATGCCGGCAAGTGCTCCCGTCTGCGGAGTTGCTGGAGCAGAGTCGCTTTCTCCAGAACTTCCACATGAGGCGGGAATGAGGGCTACTGCGGTAAGTGCGCACGCAGAGCGAAGGACGGATGACAATTTCATAGGGTCTCCAGTTTGTAGTTTGTGATTGCTTAACGAGTTGTTGATTCGTGCCATCTTCCGATGATCATCCGATTCAACACGCCGAAGCAGATAAAGAGCATAAGACCTAAACCGGTGGCGAACAATGCTGTGATGAACATTGGTCCAGACAAATTATTTAAGAAGAAAAACGTGATTAATTGCCCTAGGCCAGGGTCGCCTTTGGTAAAGAAGAAGTCCCCAACAATTGCTCCAATTACTGCTAAACCGGCGGCAACTCGCAGCCCAGTGAAGATTGCTGGCGATGCTGCTGGCAACTGCAATTTGCGCAAGACGACCCAACGGGAGCTGTTTTGAAGTCGAAAAAGGTCGTGCAAAGACGGGTGCACTGACTGAATGCCGAACAACGTGTTCGACACGATTGGAAAGATCGAAATGATGACGGTGACGGTGACGCGGGCAGTGAAATTTGCTCCAATTAGTCGAATCATGAGCGGAACGATGGCAATGATCGGTGTCACCTGGAGTGCGATGAGATGAGGCCAGAGAGATCGTTCAATCCACTTGGCCTGTGACATGGCAATGCCAATGATGATGCCAAGGAATGCAGACAATGCGAGCCCCGTGAATGCTGTTCGGGTGCTGATGAGCAGCGCAGTAAAAATTCGATCGCGCACAGTTCCGTGAAAGTCTTCAAACAATCGATGAGGTGGGGGGATGATCATCGGCTTTCCCGACGCAGGAGAAAAATTGTTGTGCAGTGAATAGGCCACCACGTACCACAGTGCAATGAACACAAGAAAAACTGCAACTGGTCCGGCTGCATTGATGAGTTTGGATTTCATAATGCAATCAACTCACGCAGTGATTGAGCAATTTCACCTGATAGCCGTGCAAACTCGGGTGAGTAGCGCAGGTCTTGCTGACGGTCTGGGCCAAAGGGAATGACAAACTCCTGCACAATGGTCCCTGGTCGAGGAGACATCACCAGCACTCGATGAGACAAGAACACTGCTTCCGCGATGGAGTGCGTCACGAATAGCGATGCTGCGTTCCTCGTGCTCAGCATGGCTAGGAGTTCAACGTTCAAACGCTCGCGCGAAAACTCATCGAGCGCCGCAAACGGCTCATCAAAAAGATATAAATCGGGTTCGCACACCAGTGATCTAGCAAGCGACGTTCGCATTTTCATACCACCCGACAGTTGTCGCGGAAGTTTTTCTGCGCTATCGAGAAGGCCAACCAATTCGAGCGCGCTGTTGGTGCGCTTCTCAGTTTCTGATTTCCCAGCCTTTTGCAATTCAAGGTTGAGCGAAACGTTTCTACGCACCGATCTCCACGGCAATAGCGTCGAATCTTGGAAGACAAACTGCACGGTTCCAGTGCGATTGGTGCTGCCACAAGTTGGAGCAATGAGTCCGCTGGCTATACGGAGAAGCGTGGATTTTCCACAACCACTCGGCCCAACGATTGAGACAAATTCACCAGATGCAACACTCACGTTGGTGTTGCGGAGTGCTTCGGTTCCGTCTGGGTATGTCAGACCTACTGCTTCAGATTCAAAGACTGGGCTCACCAAATACCGCGTTCAATCATCACATCTTTAAGCACCTGGGGTCGGTCGGTCATGATGCCATCGACACCAAGGTCAAACAATTGATGCATCTCGGCCGGGTCGTCAATGGTCCACACATGAACCTTGAGATCTGAATCATGAGCTTCGTCCACAAACTTTCGATCGGTGATCGTGAGCGGACCTTGTTTGTGCGGCACTTGGGCTGCATATGCGCCAGGAAAACTGCGGGCTGGCCCAACCCAACTGCGGACACGCAACTTTGCAACTTCTCGTGGTCCGAGAGATGTGCACAAAGAAGGACCAAAAGTTTCACGGAGCGTTGCAAGTCGTTTATCGCTAAACGACCCAACGCAGACTCGATTAAGGATGCCAGGCCCACGAAGAGCAGCGGTTAGTGGAAGCAGGGCAGTGTCGGCTTTGCAGTCGATATTGACCATTGCATCTGGCCATGCAGCAAAGATTTCTTGCATCAGTGGTATTGGCTCAAGACCATTGATGCGAAAGTGTTTCACTTCGTCGTATGTCATCTCGCTGATCAAACCCGGTTGACCACATGTGCGAAGCAAGTCGTCGTCATGGAATGCGAGCAGCACGTCATCTTTGGTGGCATGCACATCGGTTTCGATGTAGCGATAGCCCAAGTCCATTGCCCGTTGAAAGGCAGGCATAGTGTTTTCAGGAGCGTCGCTCGCCCCGCCGCGATGGGCGAAAGCGATGGGCTTCGTGGACTGAACAAATGGATGTGTCATGAAGAAAAGCTAAATGTTTCGTCCAGACTTCGCCCAGTATTCATCTTTCAATAGACGTTTGTACAACTTTCCCGTTGGGTGACGTGGAAGCTCTTCGCGAAAATCGATCGTGCGAGGGCACTTGAAATCGGCGAGTGACTCTTTGCAGAATGCGATCAGTCGCTTGCTCAGTTCGCTTCGCTCGGCATCGCTGGTAGGCATGGCGACTGGTTGCACAACTGCCTTTACTTCTTCGCCAAATTCGTCGTTTGGCACCCCAAAGACTGCAACGTCGACTACTTCTGGGTGGTTGACCAATACGTTTTCTGCCTCTTGTGGGTAAATGTTCACTCCACCTGAAATAATCATGTAGGCCTTGCGATCGGTGAGATATAAAAACTTGTCGTTATCGAGATATCCGATGTCGCCAAGAGTTGACCATCCACGCCCCAGAGGGTCACGCGATGCTTTCGTCTTTTCGGGATCATTGTGATATTCAAAATTGGCATTGCTCTCGAAGTACACCGTTCCTGTTTCACCAACCGGAAGCACGGTTCCTTCGTCATCCAAGATGTGGATCGTTGCGTTCAGCGCAACACCAACCGTTCCGGGGTGTGCGAGCCACTGTTCGGTATTGCAATACACAAAGCCGTTGCCTTCGCTGCCTGCGTAGTACTCATGGATGACAGGTCCAAACCAATTGATCATTTGACGTTTTACTTCTACCGGGCATGGTGCAGCGGCATGGAACACACACGTCAATGTTGATACGTCGTATTTATTTCGAATTTCTGGTGCGAGTTTGAGCATTCGCACGAACATGGTCGGAACAGTTTGTGTGTGAGTCACCTTGTAACGCTCGATGCAGTGCAGGAACTCCTCGGCATCAAAGTGGTCCATCACCACTGATGTGCCTCCTGTGCGATGAACTGACATGTTCCAACGAAGCGGGGCAGCGTGGTACAGCGGAGCAGGTGAGAGGTAGACCACATCCTCGTTGAATGAGAAGAGGAATTGAGCAAGTCCGGTAAGAGCGTTTGGTGTGCCGAGTGGGCTTCGAGCAAACTCCAGTCGAACACCTTTTGGGCGCCCAGTCGTACCGCTTGAATACAGCATGTCGGTTCCGTCAATGCGCTCATCAAGCGGAGTGACTGAACACTGCGCCAAAGCATCTTCAAAACTGTCGTATCCCGAAACAGTTCCGTCAACCATCAACCGTAGATCAACGTGTGGAGTAGTACTGAGAATTTCTGTTGCCTGATCCGCTTTGTACTTTGACGTGATGTAAGCCTTCGCACCACAGTCGTTGATGATGTACGACAGTTCATCTGAAGTGAGTCTGCTTGAACATGCGGTATAAATCAGTCCCGCGTAATGACAGCCCCAAATGATTTCGAAGTATCGGGGGTGATTTTCGATGCAAATTGCAATGTGGTCCCCAACTTGCAAGCCGTGGCTGCGGAGCAGATTACTGATCTTGTTGGCGGAGTCATCGAGTTGCTTGTAGGTCAATACTGACCCGGTTGCTGCATCGATGACCGCAGGTTTGTTGGGGATGAGCGCTGCATAATGTCCAGGAAACATGGTGGTAACGGTAGTCCGTGATCCGAGCCCATGACGTAGGGGTAGGCGTTCAGGTATACAGTTCAGCCGTGCATTTTGAGCGTTTCACTGAACTTTTCAGTATCCGTGGAGCGTTAGTACCACTTGATGAGGCCCTAGCCTTGATTTGCCATTTTGCCGATGAGGATGTGGAGCCGCATGCAGTTGTAGCCGAACTGGATCAATTGGCATCAACAATGAGCGCAACCAGCGCGGTTGAATTGATGGAGGAGCTGTTCGGTCCATCTGGTTTTACAGGGAACTCCTTCGAGTACGACGATCCAAACAACTCGTTCATACACCAGGTGATTTCCAGGCGTCTAGGAATACCGATCACACTGTGCGCCCTGGCAATAGAAGTTGGCAGGAGACTTGATATTGACCTTGTTGGAATCGGCATGCCTGGCCATTTTTTGTGTCGTACCGCATCGCATTCAGACCTTAAGTTCTTTGATCCATTTCACTCACCCCGACCGTTGTCGGCCGAACAGTGCAAATTGTTGTACACAAGTCTCACGCAGATTGACAATTGGAGTGCAGAATTCCTGGAGCCATCAAGTTCGCGATTGATGGTCATCCGGGTACTAAGCAATTTAAAGTCCATCTATCGAAGGCGTTCGGATGTCGCCAATTTGCGCTGGGTGATGCGTCTTCGCTCGGTTATTCCAGAGGTCGCAGCGGCTGAGTCTGTAGAATTTGCACAGCTTATGCGTCGCTCCAATTGACTAGTCGGGCTTAAATTGAATTAGCGTTTGAGTAGTTCGTACAAGGGGAGTTGCTAATTATGGCCACTGATGTATTGAGTGCAGAAGAAACTCGCGTTGCTCAGTTAACTGACCAATTGATTGCCCAGAATCCACCTGCGAAAACCTCCGCAATTGCATTTCTTGGCGCACAGTTCGATTTGGGTTTGGCATGGGTGCATTTCCCAGTCGGTCACGGTGGCCTTGATCTTTCGCCGAAATTCCAAAAGATTGTGAATGAAAAAATTGCTCGGGCTGGTGGACCAAATTCATACGCTCGAAATCCGATCGGGTATGGCATGTGCGGCCCGACAGTTGTTGAGTGGGGCTCTGATGAGCAGAAGCGTCGTTACCTACGACCTCTATTCACGGGCGAAGAAATTTGGTGTCAGTTGTTCTCTGAACCCGGTTCGGGATCAGATTTCGCAGGTCTCTCCGCAAAAGGTGTGAAAGACGGTGATGAGTGGATCGTGAACGGTCAGAAAGTGTGGACGACCCTCGCGCATCTTTCCAAGTGGGGTCTCTTGGTAGTTCGCACTGATGCCGAGGCCGTAAAGCATGCCGGACTCACCGCAGTTGTCGTGGACATGCATGGCCCTGGAGTTGAAGTTCGTCCGTTGCGCCAAATGACTGGCGAAGCAGAATTTAATGAGGTGTATTTCACTGACACGCGAATTCCCGTTTCGGAAACGTTGGGCAACGTGGGTGATGGTTGGCGCGTGAGTTTGACAACGTTGATGAATGAGCGTGTTGCCATCGGCGGTGCAATTCCGCAGAAGGGTTCGGGGCCAATTCGCGAAGCGGTCAAGCTGTGGGAAAAGTTGCCAGCCGAGCGCAAAGATGCCGCGACTAAAGAAAAACTCATGAAGTTGTGGATCCGTTCCGAAGTCGCTCGTCTTACCAACATTCGCGCAGGTCAAAACCGCAAAGTTGGAGTTCCAGGGCCTGAAGGATCAATTGGGAAGATGGCGAGTGCAGATCTAAACAAAGAAACGTATGAGTTCTGCATCGAACTTCTCGGTGCTGAAGGCATGCTGTACGGAAGTTACGAAATGGTTCGTCCAGATTCGGCGATGACTTTTGATTCCATTCCAAAAGCATTTTTGCGAGCACGTGCGAACAGCATCGAAGGTGGAACATCAGAGGTTATGCGCAACATTCTGGGAGAGCGCGTGTTGGGACTTCCGGGTGATGTGCGAGTAGACCGAGAGATGCCGTGGAGTAAAGTTCCGAGAAACTAATTAGTCAAGTGAAGAGAGAACATCACTAGCACTTACTAAACGATCGTCAACTCTGGTCGCTGCAGAAACTGGAGCGCCAATCATGGTTAACGCTGCTGTTTCAATGCCGGCTTGCAGCTGACGAATGTTGCGCGGCGGTGGGAAGTACTCCTCTTCGCGCGTAATTCGAATTTCCTCTACACCGTGAGTTGGATTGAGGAATGCGAGAACTTCGTTAACGAGATCTTCCGGTGCCGAAGCACCAGCGGTTACACCAACTACACCATGCAGGTGTCGTGGTAATTCGTCCACACGATTAATGCGATAGACATTGGCGCAACCTTCATCGCGTGCAAGCTTTTCGAGCGCACGCGTATTTGAAGAATTTGCCGACCCAATAACAATTACCGAGTCACATTGGGATGCAATCTGTAGAAGTGCGCTTTGACGGTTGGTGGTTGCAAAACATAAATCACTTTTGCCAGGGGACCATACCGATGGGTACTTCACTCTGACTGCATCTGCGATGCCTGCCCAATCGCGATGTGAAAGTGTTGTTTGTGCAAGCAATGCAACTGGCTCAGAAAAAGCTGGCAATGCTTCAACTTCTTCCATGGACTCAACTCGGGAAATGGAATTTGGGGCAACGGCCATTGTTCCAACCGCTTCCTCGTGGCCTTCATGACCTACATAAACGATTCGGAATCCTTTGCCTGCGCGCACTCTGACTTCATGGTGCACTTTTGTCACCAATGGGCACACCGAGTCGACAACGTAACTCCCACGTTGTCGAGCCAGTTCAACTACCTGAGGAGCCGAACCATGAGCCGAAAGCATGATGGGCATTCCAATAGGAACTTCGGAAACATCATCGACGAAAATGACTCCCAACTTCAGGAAGCGATCGACAACAGCTCGATTGTGCACGATCTCGTGATAGCAGTAGACGGGGGCAGGGAATGTGCGTACCATCCAAGCAAGTGCTTTGATTGCCATTTCTACACCTGCACAAAAGCCGCGTGGGGCAGCGAGCAGGACGCGATCAACGCTGTGTACAGATTCAGGCACAATTTGCATCTAGAAACACATTACTGCAGAGGATTTCAGGCTTTGGAGTTCAGACCATTGTTTCAATGACGAGAGTACAATGAACGAGTGACGACTGAATTGGAAAACGAAACACCTTCGGCTCTTCCAACGGTAGTCATAGTTGGTCGGCCTAATGTTGGCAAGAGCACACTATTCAACCGTTTCATGGGTTCGCAGGTTGCAATAGTCGAAGATCAGCCAGGAATCACTCGCGATCGCTTTGAGCGTGAAGTCGAGTGGACGGGCAAGAAGTTCAACCTTGTTGATACCGGCGGGTGGATGCCTGGCGGAACTGAACTAGACGCCAAAGTAAGTCGTCAAGTAGAGGAAGCCGCAAAAACCGCGAATCTGGTGCTGTTTGTTGTAGATACCGCTATCGGTGTCACTGACGATGACGAACAAATTGGTTTGTGGTTGCGCCGCCTGAAATGCCCAGTCATTGTGGTGAGTAACAAAATTGATTCGGATAAACGTGAAGCCGATCGTTGGGACTTCCTCAAACTTGGTTTCGGCGACCCAGTGCCAGTGTCTGCATTGCATGGACGTAAATCAGGCGACTTGCTTGACATGATTTTGGAAATTGTCGAAGCCCCAGATGCAGAAGAAGAAGTAGTGCTTCCACGCGGAGTTTCTGGCATTCCACGCGTGTCAATTGTCGGTCGTCCCAACGTCGGTAAGAGCACGTTGTTCAACCGGTTGGTTGGCGAAGATCGCTCCATCACCCACGACATGGCGGGGACTACCCGCGACGCAATTGACACACAGGTAGACACTCCTGATGGTCCCATAGTTTTCGTTGACACGGCTGGTATGCGCCGTAAGAGCCAGGTAGACGAGTCTGCCGAGTATTACTCATTTGTTCGTGCCTTGCGCGCAGTAGATGAATCAGACGTTGCATTGCTCGTAATTGACGCACAAGAGGGAATTACCAACCAAGATCAGCGTCTGGCGGAACGTATTGATGCGGCAGGATGTCCGGTCATCGTCGTGTTGAACAAGTGGGAGACTCTTGATGCGGATGGACGCGAGCACATTGACACTGAGATGACACGGAAGTTGTATTTCATTGGCGATGCCCCAGTGCTCAAACTTTCAGCTCTCACTGGCAAAGGCGTTCACCGTCTACTTCCAATTTTACAAGAGTGCATTGTGGACTATCACAAGCGCGTTCCGACAAAAGACGTGAACCGCGTCATTGCAGAAGCACAACAAAAGCAGCCAGCGGGTGCTGGTGCTCGCGTGTTGTATGCCCTGCAAGGTGCAAATGATCCTCCAACGTTCACGTTGTTTGTGAACAGGGAATTGCCACAGCATTATTTGCGTTATCTCGAACGGTGTATCCGCGAGAAGTTTGAATTCGGTTCAACACCTATCAAGTTGCGTGTTCGCAAGCGATCGGACTGAAGTACAGCATCATGCCGTGGTGTGAACCATGTTCAAAGTATTTTGCTCCTAGTGCGGTCTCGCAGGATGGTCGTTGCCCGAACTGTGCAACCGAAATTGAAATTGCTAATGCACATGGCACAATCACTGCCAAGAACCTTGATCTGAAAAAGCTCGCAGGTGTAGATGGCGAAGAAGATGTCCCTCTTCCGTGGCACTTCAAGCTGTTGGTAGGCGGTCTTGTGCTGTATTTGTCGTGGCGCGTTATCGAACTGTTCCGTTAGGCTCGGCAAGATACGGGCTGTAGCGCAGCTTGGTTAGCGCGCTTGTCTGGGGGACAAGAGGTCGTGGGTTCAAATCCCGCCAGCCCGACTCTGCACACTCGTGCTGATTGATTAGATACTGACGAATACCAAAGCCGTGGCAGCCATCACAATTCCCACGGCTTGTGAACGATGGAGACGTTCATGATCAAACTTCATAGCAAGTGCCACCGTCGAAACCGGATAGAGAGCAACGATCACGGAGACAAGCGACATCAATCCCATGCTGGTCGCAGCAAGGTATAAACCATTGGCCGAGGTGTCGAGTACACCGGCAAGGATGGCAAAGCCAATTGCTTTTTTGGGTACATGGATGCGTTTAGTTTGGAGAAGTGCGATGAGTGCAACAGTTGGCACGCTGACCAACCGTTGACCAAACAATGGCCACAGACCATGTTCATTACTTGCATTGCCCATGCACACAAAAATCATGCCAAATCCAAAACCTGCTGCAACAGCCATCCATATGGCGCTCATTGAAGTTGGTAGGTCGTGGCGATCAAGTACATCGCCAACGAGTGCAACGGCAACGACTGCAATTGCTATGCCAAGCCAGGCAAGTGGTGATGGGCGTTCGCCCTGCAACACGCCAGCGAGTACGGGAACCGATAATCCAATAACTGCAGTAATCGGCGCGATTACTGTCATTGAGCCTTTCGACATGGCTTGATAGAACGCGACCAAGGCAATGGCACCGCCAAAACCACCACCGGTGGTCCACATCCAACTTTCGGCCGGCATAACGGGCGTTTGAGCAATCAGCAGAAAGCAGCCGATGAACACAAAAGCAACCGCTTGACCAAGGAACGTGATTGAAGCAGCGTTGGCAAGACGGGCTCCGCGACTTCCTGAGTAATCAGCCACACCATAAAACGCTGCGGCGCAGAGCGCCAAGATAACTGTCATATAGCGTGGTCGTGTGGTTGGCCTCGGAACATTGATCAATACTGCCACAGTGCTGATTGGCGGCACCGTTGGAATTGCAATGGGAGACAAGATCCCAGACCGAGTTCGAACGATCGTCGTGCAAGTGATTGGCATGGTCACCATAGGTCTTGGTCTGAGCGATTTGTTGAAAACACACAACATGGTGTTCCCGCTTCTTGGGATGGTCTTTGGCGTAGTTATTGGAGAAGTGCTGCGCATTGAAGATCGACTCGTTGGCATTGGCGAATTGATTCGAACGCGTTTTGCAAAAAAACAAGACCCAGGTCCATTCATTTCGGGTTTTGTTACAGCAACGCTGTTGTTTTGCATTGGACCACTCACCATTCTTGGCGCGATACAAGACGCATCAGGTGTAACGCCACAGCTGTACATAATCAAAGGAACACTTGACGGTTTCATGAGCGTTATTTTTGGAGCGATCCATGGCGTTGGTGTGCTCTTCAGCGCTGTGAGCGTTTTCGTGGTGCAAGGGACCTTGACATTATTTGGCACACAACTCGATTCGTTACTCAATGATCGAATGCGAATTGAATTATTTGCGACAGGTGGCCTAGCGGTGATGGCTATCGGTTTGAATCTGCTGGATATCAAAAAGATTCGCTTGGGTTCGCTGCTTCCAGGCTTGATTGTGACTCCGATGTTGGTTCAGCTCTTCGCAGACAATACGGGTCTGCTGAGATAGCCAAGCATGTGTGGAAGGTATGTGCGCAAAACTGGTGCGCAGGAAATTGCGCAAGCTTTCTCTGCGGTTGCAAGTAGCGCAGAACTTTCTCTGAACTTCAATATTTCTCCCACAAGTGATGTGTACGTTCTGCGAAGTGTCGATGGGCAATTGCGACTTGATGTGATGTCGTGGGGTCTGGTTCCAGTATGGGCAAAAGATGTGTCACGAGCTGCGAGTTTGATCAACGCCAGATCAGAATCAGTTGCCGAGAAACCTTCGTTTCGTAGTCTCATCAGTCGTCATCGCTGTGTGATGCCGATGAACGCATATTACGAATGGAAACCGATGACGAAATCGGGCAAGGCAGTGAAGCAACCATTTGCATTCTTTCCCGGAAAAGATTCTGGATATGACCACGAATCTCATTTTGCAGTTGCATCGTTGTGGTCAACGTGGCGTGATTCCAATG
>BJFW01000018.1:0-1423 GCA_014190095.1 Actinomycetes bacterium
GGCCACAGTGCAATGCCGTCTAAAGCATTGATGAATCCGTAACAGTTCGGCCCGAGGATGGGCAGCTCGCCAGCACGGCGCACAAGTTCGTTTTGCAATTCAACATCGCCAGATTCTGCGAAACCCGAGGCATAACACACTGCACCGCCGGCTCCCATTGCGCTCAGTTGCGAAATCGCGTCAAGCGTGAGATGGCGATTGACCGCAACGAATGCAGCGTCTGGAACACCAGGTAAGTCAGCAAGTGAAGGAAAGCATGGAACTCCATGCATCTCCTGCTTGGTTGGGTGCACCGGCCAAATTTTTCCTGTGTAGCCCAACTTCTGGCATTGCTCAACAACACGTGCAGCCGGTGCACCGCCAATAACAGCAATACTGCGTGGGTTGAGCAATCGCGAGAGATCGGGCATGGTTGAGATCAGCCGCCGTACTTGCGAAGGAGCTGACGCGAAATGATGTGGCGCTGAATCTCGCTTGTGCCGTCCCAAATGCGATCAACGCGTGTGTCGCGCCACATGCGCTCAAGTGGCAATTCGTCCATCAAGCCCATGCCGCCAAAAATCTGAATGGCTTCGTCAGTAACAAATTGACACATTTCGCTTGCAAATACCTTGGCCATTGCCATCTCTGCATCGTCAAATTTGCCGTGAGCATCGTTCCACGCAGCGCGCAATGTCAACAACTCTGCGGCATCAAGTTGCGTCTGCATGTCAGCCAACTTGAACGACACACCTTGGAACTTGCCAATTTGCTGACCAAATTGTTCGCGAGTGGCTGCCCATTCAATGCTCATCTGCAAGGCACGACGAGCACGACCAACGCAAACCGCTGCAACCTGCAGGCGAGTGGAGCCAAGCCATTCGTTGGCAACATCGAACCCGCCATGCAACTCGCCAAGAATTTTGCTTTCTGGAACTCGGCAATTATCAAAGTTGATGATCATGTTGTGGTAGCCAGAGTTGGAAACACTGTTGTAGCCAGCTACTTTCTCGCAACCTGGGGTGTCAAAGTCCACCAAGAAGCCGGTGATCTTCTTCTTTGGCCCCTTTGAAGTTTGTTCCTCCGCGGTCGCCGCAAACAAAATGGTGTAGTCGGCAAGGTCGGCGTGCGAAATGAAGTGTTTCGTCCCGTTGATCACCCAGTCTTTGCCATCTTTGACTGCGGTGCACTTCATGCCGCGAACGTCAGACCCAGCATCTGGCTCACTCATGGCCAAGCAGTCAACTCGTTCGCCAGTAATGGTGGGAATGAGGTACTCCTGAATTTGTTCGTCTTTGCATGCACGCAAGATGTTTGATGGGCGAGCAACGATGTAATGCAATGCATATGACGTTGCGCCAAACTCACGATCCACGAGAGTCGAATCAAATGAGTCAAGTCCGCCGCCGCCGTATTCGGCTGGCATGTTGCATGCATAGATTCC
>BJFW01000018.1:2102-5926 GCA_014190095.1 Actinomycetes bacterium
TACTTCGCGGGCTTTTCGCCAACGCGTCGGCCAATGCCAACGGGTTGTGGAAGCTTTGCATGTGCGTCGCCAATTGGCTTGATCTTTGTCATCATCTCGCTACCCATTGGCGACGACTTGCCGGTGTTGGTATCCACATGCAAGAAAATGTGCTCCGCAGTAAATGCAACAACGCCATCTTCGCGAACCACTTCAGACCACAAATGAATGCGCTTTTCGTCGTACGACGCGACGTGTGTAAGCACCTTGATCTTGTCGCCTGAATGAGTTTGGTCAAGATAACGCGTGTGACCCTCAACGGTGTAGAACGTTCGACCGGTCGCCAAGTACTCGGGTGTGAATCCAATTGCGCGAAAGAAGGTGTCGCTTGCTTCACTCACGAGTTGCGAGTATCGCGAGTCGTTTGTGTGACCGTTGTAATCAGTCCAGTCTGCAGGAATGATCATCTCGTGTGAGACAGAAGGAGCAAGCGGGTCAAGCACAGGTACTGGTCCGCGCCCGAAGAGTTCGCGTTCATATTCGGCGAGAACTTTTCCTGCACCGTAGTTATTGCTACGCAATGCTTGAAAAACCGAAACCAAACAGTCATCACGAAGAGCTTCAAGTTCGCGAATGCTTGCGGTGCCGGCCTGATCGTCGCTTTGCGAAACAATTTTTTCCAACAGCACGTCATCTAGTTCTGGAACATCCATCAACTTGGTCCATGGCCATTTCAGCGATGGACCAAACTGTGCCATGAAGTGACGCATTCCTGCTTCACCACCGGCAATGCGATAGACCAAGAACGTTCCCATGAATGACCAGCGCAGACCAGGTCCAAAGCGCATGGCATCGTCGATTTCTTCTGCGGTAGCAATACCGTCATTGACCAACCACAATGCTTCGCGCCATAGCGCTTCCATCAAGCGGTCAGCAATGAAACCGTCGATTTCCTTGCTCAGCATGAGTGGCTTCATACCAACTGCGGTGACCACTTCCTTTGCGCGCAACTTGGTTGCTTCGCTCGTGAGATCTCCTCCGCAAATTTCGGCGAGCGGCATGAGATACACGGGGTTGAAGGGGTGCACCACCACAAAACGCTCTGGGTTCACCATGTCTTTTTGGATCTGCGTTGGCAGAAGTCCAGACGTAGATGAACCAAACACTGTGGTCGGCGAAGCGGCTTTGCTGGCTCGAGCAAGCAATTCCTGTTTCAACTCAAGGCGTTCTGGAGCACTTTCCTGCACATAGTCAACATTTGTGACAGCTTCTTCAGGCGTGTTCACAAAGGTGATGGTTCCTTCTTTGGGAAGGGGAGCAAGTGTTAATTTCGAATATGCACGACGTGCATTAGCCATGATCTCGTTCATTTTGCGAGTTGCCTGTGGGTCGATGTCGTACAACTTCACATCAACACCATTTAGCGCAAAGCGCGCTGCCCATGCGCCACCGATAACTCCGCCTCCGAGCAGGCCAACGGTTTTTAGACCTGGGATATTGCTCATGTCGAGTCCTTACGCGTGCTTGGTGAGTTTGAGTTTTTCGCGAACTTCCTGCGGTCCCATGATGGACACGTTCATGTTTTCAAGAATGTTGACGGCGCGCTCAACGAGCTTGCCGTTGGTGGCAAGTTCACCGCGGTTCAAGTACAGGTTGTCCTCAAGTCCAACGCGCACGTTTCCACCGGCAAGTACTGATTGGGCAACGAATGGAATTTGCATACGACCAATAGAGAACGCCGAAAACACCGCGCCTTGCGGAATCTGATTCACCATCGCCATGAAGGTGTTCGGGTCATCTGGTGCGCCGTAGGCAATGCCCATGCACAGCTGGATCATCACCGGGTCATCGAGCAAACCTTCCTTCAGCAAATCTTTCACCATGACCAAGTGGCCGGTGTCAAACACTTCGAGTTCTGGCCGAACACCAAGGTCTTGCACAATTTTCGCCATTTTGCGCAACACGCTTGGTGTGTTCGTCATGATGTAATCGCCACCGCTTGAAAAGTTCATAGTGCCACAGTCGAGTGTGCAAATTTCTGGGCGCAAGCGAGTGACGTGGTCTAGACGTTCGGTTGAACCCACCATGTCAGTGCCAGCTGCAAGCGGCAACACGTCTTCATCGCCACCAAGAACCAAGTCGCCACCCATGCCTGCGGTGAGGTTGATGACTACGTCGGTGTCGGACGAACGAACACGATCGACTACTTCTGCGTAGAGTTCGGTGTCGCGCGAGCCGAGGCCAGTGCGTGGGTCGCGAACGTGAATGTGCACCACTGCAGCGCCAGCTTTTGCGGCTTCAATGCATGAGTTTGCAATCTGTTCTGGAGTGACCGGGACCTTGTCGCTCTTATGCGCGGTTTCCCCCGAGCCCGTGACAGCGCACGTAATAAATGCTCCCCAGTTCATGTTTCCCCTTCGATCTCGGTCTGCAAAACCGCTAATTCTCAATACCAGTAACGGCTTCATTAGGTTAGTGCTGATGCCTGATGTAGCCAAAGCCCTGTGGACGCCAACAGGTGAGGGCATCGCGAACTCTCGAATGAATCGTTTTGCTCAGATGGTCAATGAATCTGGCGATTTACATGCATGGTCGATCAACCAGCCGGAACTGTTTTGGTCTCTGGTGTGGGATGACTGTGGAGTAGTTGGGCACAAGGGAGAGCGCTCATTCCTTGCGGCGCAGCCGGGTTCGCCAATGTCAACAGCCCAGTTTTTCCCAGATGCTCGTATCAGTGTGGTTGAAAACATGTTGGCAACATCTGGTAGCGGCGAGGCAATTGTTGCCATAGGCGAGGCGGGCAATCGGCTCAGTCGTTCGTGGGACGAACTACGTAACCGCGTTTCGTCAATTGCGTCTGCTCTGCAAGCGCGTGGGGTGGTCGCAGGGGATCGTGTCGCAGCTTGGTTACCAAATTCCATCGAAGCCATCGAAGTCATGCTTGGTGCCGCATCGATTGGAGCAGTCTTTTCCTCGTCGTCTCCAGACTTCGGAACAAATGGCGTGCTTGATCGATTCGGACAAATTGCACCAAAGGTGCTGTTTGCCGTAGACGGGTATCTGTACAACGGAAAACAATTTGATTGTCTCGATCGCTTATCGGAAATTCGCAAGGGTTTACCAACAGTTGTTGAAACGATTGTGGTCAGCAACATTGGATCTGCAATTCCAGTGGGGTCTACTTCGTACAACGACTTTGTCGCAAGTGGTAGTGCCGCTCCCGTAAGTCCAGAGCGTTTTTCATTTGATCACCCGTGGTATGTGCTCTATTCATCTGGCACAACGGGAGTGCCAAAGTGCATCGTGCATCGCACTGGTGGGGTGTTGTTGCAGCACATGAAGGAACACCAGCTGCATTGCAATGTTCAACCTGGTGATCGCGTGATGTATTTCACGACCACTGGATGGATGATGTGGAATTGGCTCGTGTCGGTGTTGGCCTCTGGGGCAACTGTCGTGTTGTTTGACGGAGCACCCACTTCGCCGACGATGTCGCGTTTGTTTGACATTGTTGATGAAGAGAACATCACGCTGCTTGGAGTGTCTGCAAAATTTATCGACTCGTTGCGTAAAGCAGACCTTCAACCAATTAACACACACTCACTAACTTCGTTGCGCACCATTTGTTCAACTGGATCACCGCTTGCGCCTGAGGGTTTCGATTGGGTGTATCAATCGGTGAAGACTGATGTGCATCTTGCATCAATTTCAGGTGGAACAGATTTGTGTGGATGTTTTGTTGGAGGTGATCCAACGAAGCCGGTGTATCGGGGGGAAATACAGGGACCAATGCTTGGCATGGCAGTCGATGTTGTCGATGAACAACTCAGTTCGCTTGTCAACAA
>BJFW01000018.1:6521-28224 GCA_014190095.1 Actinomycetes bacterium
CGCAGGTAACCCCGATATGCTGACGCCCGTCCTTCCGAGGTAGCTCAGCTGGCAGAGCAACGGACTGTTAATCCGTGGGTCGTGGGTTCGATCCCCACCCTCGGAGCGAAAGCTCCATTAGTTTCTCCGTATGGAAACTCAAGTGCATCCCCTAGATCCACTGTCAAAGGCTGAGCTTGAAGTAGTAGTTGCGGCTCTTAAATCAGAGCTCGGATTTGGACGTCAACACCTCATTGCGATGGTGCAGGTGGAAGAGCCATCAAAGTCCGAATTGGCGAAGTTTAAGTTGGGTGAATCCATTAAGCGAGCAGCTCGTGTGACAGTGCTTGATAAGTCGAACTGTGAAGTCAAAGAATGTGTCATTTCGGTAGACGGAGTAGTCGTCAGCACCAAAGTAATTGAAGGGGCCAAAGCACCAATCTTGAGCATTGAGTCTGCATTGGCAATTGCTGCAGTGAAAGCAGACCCACGAATTATTTCTGCCCTAGAAAAACGGGGAATTGATGACGTGGCATCTGTGCAAATGGAGACCTGGTCTATTGGCGCGCAGATTCCTCATCATTTAGATGACGGTAGAAGGTTGATCTGGACACCAATGTGGTGGCAGCCAGAACCTCAAGCGAACTTCTATGCGCATCCAATTGCAGGATTGCATGCAATTGTTGACCTTGCAGATTTTTCAGTTGTCGAAATTGAAGATAACCCTGGCATAGCAATTCCGCAGACTCCTGGGCCTTATCGCGAAAGTCAAACTGGTGCCTCGGTTGCATTGAAGCCACTCACTATCCATCAGCCCGAAGGTGTGTCGTTTGCTCTTAACGGTCATCACGTGTCGTGGGAGCGTTGGAACTTTCGAGTGGGGTTTTGCCAGCGTGAGGGTTTGGTGTTGCATGAGGTGTGGTTTGACGACGATGGTGCATTACGAAAGATCGCTCATCGGCTATCAATTGCCGAGTTGGTAATTCCTTATGGCGACCAAAGTCAAGGGTCATATCGAAAAAATGCGTTTGATACAGGTGAGTTCGGTTTAGGTAATTACACAAATTCGCTGACACTTGGTTGCGACTGCCTTGGTGAAATTGTGTATTTAGATGTTGCAGTTGCAAATCCTTTGGGAGAAGTACGTGAAATAAGCAACGCGATTTGTATGCACGAAGAAGACTTTGGAATTCTCTGGAAACACACCGATGTTGATGGAAATGTCGAGGTGCGAAGAGGTCGACGTTTTGTTGTTTCGTCAATAGTGACAATCAATAATTATGAATATGGATATTTTTGGTATTTCTATCAAGATGGATCAATTGAGTTTGAAGCAAAGCTCACCGGAATTGTTTTGACATTGGCTGATCATGTTGGAGCGGATCACCATTCGGCAACAGAATTGGAACCAGGCTTATGGGCTCCGTACCACCAACATATTTTTTGTGCGCGGCTTGACCTTGATGTTGATGGCGATGATGAAGGTTCAACCAATACGGTCATTGAAGTGGATTCGTTTGCTCATGAAATTGGTCCTCGAAATTTGTATGGTGGCGCGTACGATACGAAAGAAACTGCATTGCGTACAGAATTGCAAGCCCAGCGAGTCATTGACCCAATGGTTGGTCGGTTTTGGAAAGTGATTAATCCGAATAAGAGAAATCACATGGGAAAGGCAGTTGGTTACAAATTGGTGCCAGGTCACACAACGTATCCGTTGTCGCTTCCTGAGTCGGTTATTGGACAACGTGCTGGTTTCATGTTTAAACATTTGTGGGTTACGCCTCATCAATCCTCGGAGAAATTTCCTGCTGGGGATTACCCGTATCAACATGCTGGTGGTGCGGGTCTCCCAGAATGGACGAAGGCTGATCGACAAGTTCACGACACCGATCTCGTGCTTTGGTATGTCTTTGGAACAAACCACATTCCACGAACTGAGGACTGGCCAGTAATGCCCGTTGAGCGAACTGGTTTTCATTTGAAGCCCAGTGGTTTCTTTCGCCGAAGCCCAGGGATTGACGTTGCCTCGTCTCCAAAGTCCTGCCATTAGGCTTTGGTCGATTCGTTGTCGAAGAATTTCGGGCCAGTAGCTCAGTGGTCAGAGCAGGGGACTCATAATCCCTTGGTCGTGGGTTCAATCCCCACCTGGCCCACACAGTAAGTCAATTCAAGGAGCAACGATGCGAGTTGGGTATGTAGTCCTGTACGTAAACGATGTTGATGCTTGCAGCACGTTTTGGACGGAAAAGTTTGACATGGCTGTTCGTGAAACGATGCAGGTCGGAGAACACACCGTTGTTCGGGTTGGCTTTACTGATCAGAATTTTTCACTTGAACTAGTTCCTTTGAGCATGATGAAGGACAATCCAGATGGTCTTGATTTGGCTACTCCGTCTATGTGCTTTTATGTTGACAATCTTGCAGAAGAACACAACAAGCTAAGTCAACGCTCAGTTGAAGTGACCGAATTAATGGAACACTTTGGAACGAAGAATTTTGCTTTTTCTGATAACGAGGGGCGCTGGTTTGCCGTAATTGAGGGCAAATAGCCTCGCAAACTTGCATGAGCAAGTGTTGGCATGAAGTGGCGACAGGTGACAGGCTCTTGAGGTGGGTTTTGATATCGCAGTAATTGGTGGTGGCCCAGGTGGCTCTGCAACCGCAATTGCTGCAGCGCGTGCTGGTCTAAAAGTGGCGCTCTTTGAAAAGGGACCCTACGGTCGCGACAAAGTGTGCGGTGATGGGTTAACACCTCGCGCAATTGCAGCGCTCAATGAATTGAAGATCGATTACTCCGTTGCGCATCGCATTGATGGGCTGCGCATGATTGCAGGTAAAAAACAACGTGAATTGCAGTGGCCATCGACGGCACGTTTTCCAAATCACGGTGCTGTGTGGCCTCGGCAAAGGTTCGATAATCATTTGCTCGATGAAGCAATTGCTACAGGAGCCGACGTTCGCTTTGACGCGGAAGCGCTGCCCGAGTTGGAAGGCGACCGAGTGGTTGGTGTGCGTGTTGGCGCAGAAGTTATTCGGGCGAGTCTTGTTGTGTTAGCAACAGGTGCACAAGGTGCAGCCGCAAAAATGCTTGGAGCAGTACGCGACCCCGATGAAACATTTGGCCTGGCAATTCGCGCATATGCGCCAACACCACGTCATGCAGAGCGTCACCTCGAAGCATGTCTCAGTTTGCGCGACGAACACGGAACACCTGTGCCAGGTTACGGATGGATGTTTCCAGCAGGCGATGGAACCGTGAACATTGGTGTTGGTGCACTCAGCACCATGAAGGGTTTCAAAAAACTCAATCTCAATACTTTGCTTGATCAATACGCATCAATAGTTCGCGAACCATGGTCGCTCGGTGCCTACGTTGACAAACCACGAGCCTGGCGTTTGCCAATGAGTTGTATTCGTCGTCACGGACCTGGCTGGGTGGCCGTTGGCGACGCTGCGGGTTTTGTGAACCCGATGAATGGTGAAGGCATTGACTATGCGCTGGAGTCGGGAATGCTTGCCGTTTCGTGCTTTGTCAACAATCAGGAAACTGCATCGGCCGACTATGACAAGCAGGTTGGAGAACGCTTTGACGCCTTTTTGCGCACTGGTCGTCGTTTTAGTTTCATCATTGGCCATCCTTGGTTGTTAAAGCCGGGTCTTCGTGTTGCTGTAGGCACTCAATCTGCGGCCGACATCACGCTTGCAGTAATGGGAAATCTCATTGACTCCAACACGCCGGGTGCTGCTGGCAAGGTAATGCGATTCGCAGACAATGCATTGCGCATTGCAGACCCGTTGCTTCGTCGCACCCGTGCAAGGGCCTAAGCCCTCGTTGTCTACAGTTTGCGCATGACAGTTTTGTCGTTGCGCTCGCCACTTGTTGGAACAGTTGTTGCTGTGAAGGTTGCCCTTGGCGATGTGATCGTAGCGGGATCTGAAATTGTGGTTATTGAGTCCATGAAAATGGAACATCCTGTACTTGCTGAAACTTCATGCCGTATTTCAGCGCTCTTCGTGGCTGTCGGGCAATCGGTAGGAGAGGGCGAGGTGCTGGCTGAGTGCGTTGCTGAAAGTGTTTCAACAAACGAAGTACATGCAGTGGTTGCTGATCCGGCAAAACGTGCAGACTTAGAACAGTTGCGTTCGCGGCAAGAACTTCTACGCGATGAATTCCGTAGCGAAGCAGTCGCGAAACGTCACGCTAAGGGCCAACGAACCGCCAGGGAAAATGTTGCCGATCTGATTGATGACGGAACATTTGTTGAATATGGAGGTTTTGGTGTGGCGGCTCAACGAAGTCGCAGAAGCGAAGAAGATCTCATCGTCAATACTCCAGCAGATGGATTGATTACCGGGCTGGCAAAGATCAATTCGAAACTCTTTGGAACCGAACGAACGAATTGTGCGGTAGTCGCATACGACTACACCGTGCTTGCTGGAACGCAAGGGTTCATCAACCACCGCAAGAAAGACCGCATCTTTGAAATAGCGAAGCGAAACATGACTCCAGTGGTGCTGTTCGCTGAAGGCGGTGGTGGTCGACCAGGCGACACCGATGCACCAGGCGTTGCTGGTTTGGACGTGATGTCGTTCGCATCGTTTGCTCAGCTCTCTGGACTTGTTCCATTAGTTGGCATCGCGTCTGGATTTTGCTTTGCAGGAAATGCAGCATTGCTTGGTTGCTGCGATGTTGTTATCGCTACTGAAAATTCAAACATTGGTATGGCTGGGCCAGCAATGATTGAAGGCGGCGGACTCGGGGTGGTGAAGCCAACCGACATTGGTCCGATTGCAACTCAAATAGCAAATGGTGTAGTTGATGTTCGCGTTGCCGACGAAGCAGAAGCGGTTGGAGTTGCGAAGAAGTACTTGTCGTTTTTTCAAGGCATCACAACTGCGTTCAGTCGTCACGGCGACGATGCGTTGCGCGAACTCGTTCCCGAGCAGCGTACGCGCGTGTACGACGTTCGAGCAGTAATCAACACGCTGTCCGACGTAGATTCCGTTCTTGAGCTTCGACCAGACTTTGGTGTCGGCATCATTACCGCGTTCGCTCGAATTGAAGGCAGACCTGTTGGCATTGTTGCGAATAACCCTGCACATTTAGGTGGAGCAATTGATACTCCAAGCGCCGACAAAATGGCAAGGTTCGTGCAACTCTGCGACGCGTTCGATATCCCGCTTATTTCACTGTGCGATACACCGGGGTTCATGGTTGGCCCACAGGCAGAGGAATCAGCGCAAGTTCGTCACTTCTCGCGGTTGTTCGTTACGGCTGCAAGTGCGACCATTCCGTGGATCACTGTTGTTTTGCGCAAGGGATATGGTCTCGGTGCCCAGGCAATGGCGGGTGGAAGCTTTCATGCCAAAGACATGATCATCTCGTGGCCGAGCGGGGAGTTTGGAGGCATGGGTCTGGAGGGTGCTGTACGTCTTGGTTTCAAGAAAGAGCTCGATGCAACCGGAACTCCAGAAGAGCGCGACGACCTGGAAAAACGTCTCATTGACGCCGCTTATATAAGGGGTAGCGCCCTCAGCATGGCAAGCCATACCGAAATCGATGACGTTATTGACCCTGCCGACACTCGCCAGCGCATTTTGGCCTTGCTTTCAGCGTGTCCAACGCCACTGCCCAGAACGGGTAAAAAGCGTCCAATGGTTGACACTTGGTAAAACCGCGCGATTTGGGTCAACTAAGATCACCTGATCAACAAACATACGTGTTTCTAGAGGCACGTAAGAGGGAGAAAAAGAAAAATGAGAAAGCAGACACTTAAAGGTCTTGCTGTTGGTCTCGTTGCAGTAGTTGGATTGGCCGCTTGCGGCTCGTCAGACTCTTCATCAGACACAACAGTGGCAGCAGGGGCAGCAGGCTTGGCATGCGAAGTTACCGACATCGGTGGCGTTGATGACAAGGGCTTTAACCAGAATGCCTATGACGGTCTCAAGCTTGCAGAAGCAGAACTCGGTGTAAGCATCGACCTGCTCGAGTCAGCATCAGATGCCGACTACCAGCCAAACCTTCAGTCATTCGTTGACAAGGGTTGCAACGTCATCGTAACTGTGGGCTTCTTGCTCGCAGATGCAACGAAGGCAGCTGCAGAAGCAAACCCAACCGTTCAGTTCGCAATTGTTGACTCCAACACTTCGGCACCAAACGTTCAGGGTCTTACCTTCGCAACCGATCAGCCATCATTCTTGGCTGGCTACATGGCAGCAGCAACCACCAAGACCGGCATCGTCGGTACGTTCGGTGGTATCAACATTCCACCAGTAGCGATCTTCATGCAAGGTTTCGCTAAGGGTGTTGAGTATTACAACGCACAAAAGGGAACTTCAGTGAAGGTTCTCGGTTGGGACATTGCTAAGCAAGATGGAACTTTCTCTGGTGACTTCAGTGACCAGACCAAGGGAACCAGCATTGCAAAGAGCATGGCCGACGAAGGCGCTGACATCATCTTCCCAGTCGCAGGTCCAGTAGGCCTCGGCGCATCACAGTTCGCAATGGACTCAGCTGGTGCAGTGAAGATCATCGGTGTTGACGTGGACATGACCATTTCAAACCCAACACAGGCAGAGGTATACGTAGCATCAGTGTTGAAGAAGATTGACGCTGCAGTACTTCAGGCCGTGAAGGACGCTCTTGCAGGAACAGGCGGCGGAACCGACTACCTCGGAACCCTCGAAAACGGTGGAGTTGGTGTGGCAATCACTTCAACGGTCACTCCTGAACTTCAGGCAGAGCTTGATGCAGTAACTGCTGGCATCATTGACGGTTCAATCGTCACCAAGTAACTTTTCGCTCTCACGAGCGAATCAGTAGTAGGAGCGGGGGTCGCGAAAGCGGCCCCCGTTTCCGTTTCTCAGACAAGTCAGTACGCATTGAAGACGTAGTGGCGTATTTGATTAGTGTGTGGTGCATGGAAAGTCTTCATTCATGAAGCTTGAATTACGCGGAATTACCAAGCGCTTCCCCGGGGTCGTTGCAAACGACAATGTCAATCTGGCTCTGAACACAGGCGAAGTGTTGTCACTCATTGGTGAAAACGGAGCAGGAAAATCCACACTAATGAGCGTGCTGTACGGAATGTACAAACCCGATGAAGGTCAAATCGTTATCGATGGAACGGATTTGGTGTTTGCTTCGCCAGCAGATGCCATTGGCGCAGGAATCGGAATGGTCCATCAGCACTTCATGTTGGTTCCCGTATTCACCGTCGCAGAAAACGTGGTGCTCGGTGTAGAGCCAACTGGTGCGCTTGGCAAACTCAACATTGACGAGGCGCGCAGAATGGTGCGTGAAATTTCTGACAAGTACAACCTCGATCTCGACCCCGATGCAGTAATTGAAGACTTGCCAGTAGGGGTACAGCAGCGCGTTGAAATCGTGAAGGTGTTGTTGCGTGATGCAAAGGTTGTGGTGTTTGATGAACCCACCGCAGTTCTTACGCCAAGTGAGATCATTGAATTTTTTGAAATTGTCAAAACTTTGGTCTCAGCAGGGCGTGGCGTTGTTTTCATCACGCATAAGTTGAAAGAGGCGCTCAACATTGCAGATCGTATTGCGGTGTTGCGGCGTGGCAAAGTGGTTGGCGAAGTCGATCCAAAGACTGCAACTGAATCGCAAATTGCGGAAATGATGGTTGGTCGTCCGGTGCAATTGACTGTAGATAAGAATTCTGCAAAGACCGGGGATGTGGTGCTGAAGGTGACCGATCTTACGGTTCTTGATGCCGATGGCAGAACGCATGTGGAGAATGTTTCGTTTGAAGTTTGTGCAGGCGAAATCGTGGGTATCGCTGGCGTGCAAGGAAATGGGCAGACCGAATTGGTCGAAGCCCTCACTGGGTTGCGCAAGGCCACAAGAGGCGTGATCGATCTTGACGGTAAAGACCTCACACACTCCAATCCGCGTGAGCGTCATCAAATGGGTATGGCCCATATTCCTGAAGATCGCCAACGTCAGGGGCTGGTGGGCGGACTCAGTGTTGCTGAGAATCTCGTTTTGACGCGCTATCACGATGATCAGTTTTCTCATGGCGTGTATGTTGATTGGGAAGCTGCCAATGCAGTTGCCGAAACGTTGATAACTGAATACGACATTCGTACTCCGAATAAGGAAACTGGCGTAGGCACATTGTCAGGTGGAAACCAACAAAAGGTCATTGTTGCTCGAGAGCTCAGTCGTGATCTGCGACTCACTATTGCGGCTCAACCAACGCGCGGAGTAGATGTTGGAAGCATCGAATACATTCACTCACGAATTGTGAAAGAACGAGATGCGGGGACAGCGGTACTTATCGTGAGCACCGAACTTGAAGAAGTGATGGCGCTTTCAGATCGATTGCTTGTGATGTATCGCGGCAAGGTTGTTGCAGAACTTGACCCAAAGAAAGTGACGCCTATGGAAGTCGGTCTGTATATGGCTGGATCGCGACCAGACAGTGCGGTTTCTGCATGAAGAATTTGTTTAACAAGTTTGGGGAACGTCTCAATCGGGTGAGTTCCATGAAACTCACGCTGCTTGCTGTGTTATCGGCACTTATCGTTGGTGCTTTCATCATCATTGTTTCCGATGTTGACAACTTGAGGGATGGTGACGTTCTTGGTGCGGTCTCCACGGTGGGCAGTGCGTACTGGGCGTTGGTAGTGGGTTCGTTCGGATCTTTACGTGCAATTTCAAACACCATCAACAGTTCGACACCGTTGATTCTGTGTGGTGTCTCGGTGGCAATTGCTTTCAAGGCTGGCCTATTCAACATTGGTGCAACTGGTCAAATGCTCGCGGGGGGCATGACCTCTCTGTGGGTCGGGTTTGCAATGGATGGGCCGGGATATGTTCAAGTTCCTCTCGCCATACTTGCTGGAGCTATCGGTGGCGCGGTGTTTGGTGCAATTCCAGGAATCCTCAAGGCACGCACGGGTGCTCATGAAGTAATCACCACCATCATGCTCAATAACATGGCTGCGTTTTTTATTCTGTGGCTGCTCAAGACGGATCTATTTCAGCGTGAAGATCGCACTGATCCAATTTCAAAACTGGTTAGCGCCGAGGGTCGATTGCCTCGACTGTTTGGGTTTATGGATGGTCGCGCAGACTTAATTGCTCACGTCGGATTTATTGTCGCGCTTGGCGCGGTTCTCGCGTATTGGTGGTTCCTGAAGAAGACCACAACTGGTTTTGAATTCCGTGCGTACGGTTTGAATGCAGATGCAGCCACATATGCAGGCATGCACGTAAAGCGCCTCACGGTGTTGTCCATGATGTTCGCCGGAGGTTTCGCTGGTTTGGCCGGCGCTGCAGAAGTACTGGGTACCTACGGATACGCCTCAACCAACTTTGCTGGCAACATTGGCTTTGACGCCATTGCTATTGCATTGCTCGGTCAGTCAAGCCCATTGGGAACATTTTTCGCAGCCATCTTGTTTGGAGCACTGCAGGCTGGTGGCAGACAGATGCAAACAAATAGCGATGTTCCAATTGACTTAATCATCGTTCTTCGTGCGCTCATCGTCATGTTCATCGCAGCGCCACTATTAGTCAAGACAATTTGGCGAACTAAGAATGCAACAATTGCTGCCGGCCAAACATTTAGGGGGTGGGGTTCATGAGCACTACCGAAGTTGTCGCTCCGTTGTTGTCGCTAGAGCAGAAGAGACGCTCGCGCAACGTTGGTTTGTCGCTCATCTTCTTGGCACTGGTCTCTGCTTTTTTCTTGTCAGCTCGTCCAGGTGATGCTGGCTTCAAGCTTGTCGAATCGTTCACTCTCGTATTGCCTGCACAGCCGTTCGCTCAAGCACTAGCGGTTGTGCTTGGTGCGCTTGGCGCGGTGCAGTTGTACCGGGGCTTTGGCAAGTGGACCAACGTGGTGCTCGCTTTTGCAACGGCAATGTTCGTGGTTGGGTTTTTGGCATGGGCAACATCTGGGGGGTCGTTCAACCTCACCGGCATGTTGCAAGACACGGTCACTCGCAGTGTGCCAATCACGCTTGGCGCAATTGCAGGCATTTTGTGTGAACGCAGCGGAATAATCAATATCGCAATTGAAGGTCAATTGCTTGGCGGTGCGTTTGCTGGTGCGGTATTGGGTTCGCTGTATGGGCCTTGGGTTGGCGTGCTCGGTGCCATGGCGATTGGCGTCGGGCTGTCGGCGTTGCTCGCGGTGTTCTCAATTCGTTTCAAAGTTGACCAAGTGATTGTTGGTTTTGCAATCAACTTCTTCTCATTAGGGCTCACTAGCTTCTTGTCTCAACGTGTTCTCACTCCGTATCCCGAATACAACATCGTCAAGCCTTTCACCCCTTATGCGGTGCCATTGCTCAGTGATATTCCGGTTATCGGCGTTGCGCTATTTACCCAAACGTATTTTGTGTACATTTCGGTCATTGCAGTAGTGCTCACCACGTGGTTTATGTACCGCACACGGTGGGGACTACGAACTCGTGCGATCGGCGAGTATCCCCAGGCTGCAGGAACCCTGGGCGTCGATGTGCTCAAACTTCGTTATCGCAACGTATGGATTGCGGGCGCAATTGCCGGTTTGGGTGGTGCGTGGTGGCCGATTGGCACCGTGGGTCGTTTCGACCAAAACATTACAAATGGTCGCGGCTTCATCGCATTGGCAGCAGTCATCTTTGGTCGTTGGCACCCAGTAGGCGCACTTACTGCTGCGCTGGTGTTTGGTCTTGCAGAGGCAATTCAGTTGAAGATGTCCAACTTGGATACGGGAATACCATCAGAGTTCTTGCTGATGGCGCCATACATCGTGACGCTTGTCGTAGTTGCTGGATTCGTTGGTCGCAGTCGCGCGCCAAAGGCTGCTGGTCAGGCGTACGACGCCAGTAAGTAACTGTTATTTGGCTTTTGGCCGAAACGCTTCAAGACCATTGCCCACGTCAATATGTGCGCCACCAATGATGTCGATGCAATAGGGAATAGCTGGCAACACCGCATCAAGACACTGCGCAATTGATGTTGGTTTGCCCGGCAAGTTCACGATCAAACAAGTGCCCCGAATTCCAGCAGTTTGTCGAGACAAAATTGCGGTTGGCACATATTGCAGGCTTACTTGGCGCATCAGTTCGCCGAAGCCTGGCATCATCTTTTCGCACACGGCTTCGGTCGCTTCTGGGGTGATGTCGCGAAGTGCTGGGCCTGTGCCACCGGTGGTGACAATCAGTGAGCATCCCTCGGTGTCTGCAAGATCAATCAATGTTGTCGAAACCACATCGGTTTCGTCCGGAACGATTCGCGAAACATCGGTCCACTCGCTGGTGATGTGCTTGCCGAGGTATTCGCGAATCGCTGGGCCGCCCAAGTCTTCGTACACACCTTGTGAAGCGCGGTCAGAAACGGTGACTATGCCTATTCGTGCCACTGTGCCCATGCTCGTTACTACCACTGCAACAACTTTGGGTCGTGTCGGCGACTCGGGCGAGTGATTCGCAATTTTAGTGAACGCAACACTTGCTTCATTCCGTAACGGAAACCCACACGGGTGAATGCTGCGTTTGACAGCGTTTGTAACCGCTCGGTGGTTTGACGCAAGTTGGTGAGGAATGCCTGCTGTAATGGGTCAAGAACGAATGTTGCAGTTGATGCGGCGTAGTTGTGACGTTCAAAATGAAACCATTCGTAATCTTCGTGGTAAGTCTGTTCAATCAGGTCGGCGGTTTCGCGGTCGTATACCTGCTCGGGTTTGATGCCAAGACCGCTATTCAATCTTTGAAGCGGAACTTTCGTTCCGCCGCGCGCATTCAGCACATCGGCAAGTCGTTGCATTTCTCCATGCTGATCAATGCGAATGAACTCTTGGTAATCCAATTGGTTGGAATACAACGTGTTGAACTGCGGTCGAAAGTGGTCATCAATGGAAAATGCATCGCGGTCGGCATGTATTGCACGAGCAAACTTCTTAAACGTTGCAGCCACATCTACGCGACCGTCTACCAGCACGTCTGAACAAGCCTCGAGGATTGACTTTGGCGTTCCAGGCGCACGCAGGAATGCACGGTTTTCCCACGACGAGTAAGCGCGCTTCAGGGGGTCGCGAAGAGCGGCAACTCGGAGCCACTCTGGTGACTGAATAACTTCCCATTGCTCTTTCGGTGAAAGGTCAAACATTCGACGAAGCCCATGCACTCGATAGTTATGGATGGTCTGTTCCTGCGAAATATTTGGCGAGATGATTTCGCGGGCAGCCTGTTCGTTGTAGGTGCCCTCAATTTGAGCCACCAATAACTTCAACGTGCTACATGCCACCTTTGTGGTTGGCACGTACATCACTTTGATTCGGGGAGCGATCAACGCATACCCGATCATCAACGGAAGCTGTGGGTGCGGGTCGTACTGCACGGTGACTATCTTTTCATGCCACATCGAAGCAGCACGTCACGCAACAACGTTTCAACGCACAGATCTAGTGGTTCACCATTCAGGCACAACACAAATTCGGGAGCAGATGGGGCCTCATATGGCGCGTTTACACCAGAAAGCTCAATATTGGCTCCAGCCTGCACCTGCGCATAGAGGCCTTTTGTGTCGCGAGCCTCGCAGTCGGCTAGCGGTGTAGCCACGTGCACCTCAACGAATTCCAAATTGTCGGCAGAATGAATGAGGCGAGCAAATTGTCGACCTGAAGCGAATGGGCTGATGATGGGCACAATAGTGATCGCTCCAGCACTGGCAAACAGCTTTGCAACTTCGGCCATGCGACGTACGTTTTCTGCCCTGTCGTCATTGGTGAATCCAAGATTGCTGTTCAGGCCGTGACGAACATTGTCGGCGTCGAGTACATATGCGAACTTGCCGAGCTCGGTCAGTTTGCGAGCAAGTTCGTGGGCGATAGTTGATTTTCCAGAGCCCGAAAGCCCAGTAAGCCAAATCGTCATTCCATGAAATTTGTGGGTGCTCCACAGTTGTTCACGGCTTACTTGCGGCTCGTGCCAGACGGGTTGATTTGCCGAGTCGGTCATGTGCGAGGAGACAGCAGCATTCCTGCTCCAGCCGTTTGGCCTGTGGCTTCGTCGACAATGATGAAACAGCCCGTCGTGCGGTTCTGGTGGTAGTCGTCAAACATCAGTGGGGCAGTGGTGTGCAAAGTGACTCTGCCAATTTCGTTCATGGCAAGTTGATTCACACCTGTTTCTCGACTCAGTGTTGAAATGTTTAAGCGATACAACACTTCAGTAATTTTCGTTCGTGCAACTTTGGTGGTGTGCTTAATACTGTAAATCTTGCCTGGTTGTAATGGCGCGGTGTCATCCATCCAGCACAGCATTGCTTCGAGTTCTTGTGCAACGCGTGGCCTGTTATTTGGTCTACAAATCATGTCGCCGCGGGTAATCGAAAGATCGTCGGCAAGCAACACGGTGACTGCTTGACCCGGTGTGGCCTCTTGAAGTGGGCCAGTTGGGGAATCGATGCCTGTGATTGTGCTGGTGAGCCCAGAAGGTAACACCATGACTTCGTCACCTACGCGAAGTACGCCTCCGGCAACGCGACCTGCATATCCGCGGTAATCAGGAAAGTCGGCGCGTTGTGGGCGAATAACAAACTGCACAGGGAAGCGAGTATCTATGCGGTTGTCGTCACTCGCGGTGTACACGTTTTCCAAGTGGTGCAACAGTGTTGAACCTTCGTACCAGTCCATGTTTTTTGAGCGTGTTACGCAGTTATCGCCAGCGAGAGCGCTGATCGGGAGGAAGGTCACATCTTGTAAATCGAGTCGTGATGCAAACTGTTCAAACTCTTGACGAATTCGGTTGAACACTCCTTGGTCGTAATCAACAAGGTCCATTTTGTTGACACAAATAACCAAGTGGGGAACTCCGAGTAGCGAAACCAGCAAGCTGTGTCGACGAGTCTGTTCAATAACCCCGGTGCGCGCATCGATGAGCACAATGGCAAGATCCACATTTGAGGCACCGGTAATCATGTTGCGCGTGTACTGAATATGGCCTGGGCAGTCAGCAATGATAAACGAGCGCTTTGGCGTTGCAAAGTAGCGATATGCAACGTCGATAGTGATTCCTTGTTCGCGTTCTGCGCGCAATCCGTCGGTGAGAAGCGACAAGTCCACGTAGTCGTCTCCGCGGCGCTTGCTGACTGCTTCAATGTGTTCTAGTTGGTCTTCGAAAATGCTCTTCGAGTCGTACAACAGGCGACCAATCAGAGTTGACTTGCCGTCGTCTACCGAACCAACAGTTGCAAATCGCAAACGCTCCATTAGAAGTAGCCCGTCCGCTTGCGATCTTCCATACCGGCTTCCGACATACGGTCGTCGGCGCGTGTTGCGCCTCGTTCTGTTACACGCGCAACTGCTGTCTCGGCGATGATGTCTTCAACGGTGGCAGCACTCGACGAAACCGCTGCTGTGCAAGTTGCGTCGCCTACGGTGCGGAAACGCACCTGCATATGCTCAACAACTGAACCCTCATCTGGTGGCAGGAAGTCGGTAACTGCCATGAGCATGTTGTCGCGTTTAAAGATAGGACGAGTGTGCGCATAGTAAATGCTCGGCAAGTCAATGTTGTATTCGCCAATGAATGTCCAAATATCGAGCTCAGTCCAATTCGACAATGGGAAGATGCGGAAATGTTCGCCCTGGCGATGACGACCGTTGTAAATACCCCAAAGTTCTGGACGCTGATTCTTTGGGTCCCACTGGCCGAAGGAGTCGCGGTGCGAGAACACGCGCTCTTTGGCACGAGCACGCTCCTCGTCCCGGCGGGCTCCGCCAAATACTGCATCAAAGCGATGTTCTGCAATGGAGTCAAGCAGAGTGACAGTCTGCAGTGGGTTACGGCTCGCGCGTGGACCAGTTACATCGGCTACTTTGCCCGAGTCGATAGACGCCTGTACAGATCCAACAATCAATTGGACGCCCATCTCGGAAACGCAGCGATCACGAAACTCAATTACCTCGAGGAAGTTGTGGCCTGTATCAATGTGCATCACAGGAAATGGAACTCGCGCTGGAGCAAAGGCGCGCACCGCCAGGTGCAGCATGACGACGGAATCTTTGCCACCAGAAAACAGCAGCACTGGGCGTTCAAATTCGGCGGCTACCTCTCGGATGATGGTGACGGACTCGTCAATCAAGCCATCCAGCGAGGTTTTCATACGGGTTGTAGTTTACTGATGTGGCTTCGTTATTTTTTGTAAACGCTGTCTTTCCTTGGATTTAGGAGTGTGTTTAGCGTGTTATTCTCGGGGCGTGCCAGCCGGCGCGGAGAACCAACAACGGCTATGCGTTTCGCATAGGGGGAGAGCAATTAGATGAAAATGAAACACCTCAAGGGGATTGCCCTTGCGGCAGCTGCGGTCGTCGGACTTGCAGCATGCGGCGGAAGCAGTGAATCCTCAGACACCACAGCAGCCGCTGGTAGCGACTACAGCAACTTAAAAGTTGCCGTTGTCTACATCGGCGTTCCAGATGACAAAGGTTGGACATACCAACACGATCAAGGCATTATTTCTCTTGAATCCGAACTTGGCATTGAAGTCAAGCGTGTAGAGAATGTTCCTGAAGGCGATGAAGCAGAAGCAATCATGGAAGGCCTTGCAGCCGAAGGCTACAACCTGATTTTCGCAACTTCATTTGGCTATGGAACTCCAATGGCACGCGTTGCTGCAAGGCATCCAGAAGGTTGCTTCCAGTGGGCAACAGGCGCCAAGTTCCTTCTCACCGCAGAAATGGGTGGCGAGTTCGCAACATTCGGTGACATACCAGCGAACTTGGGCACGTACTTCGGTGCTGCTGAAGAAGCTCGTTACTTGAGCGGTATAGCAGCAGGTGCAGCAAGTCCAACCGGCAAGCTCGGTTATGTTGCAGCGTTCCCAATTCCAGAAGTTATTCGCGGAATCAACGCATTTACACTTGGTGCGCAGTCTGTTAACCCAGATGCAACTGTTCAAGTTTCTTGGACAAAGACATGGTTCGGACCAGATATAGAAAAAGAATCTGCTGAATCACTTCTAGCAGCAGGCGCTGACGTGCTTGCAATGCACCAAGACACCACAGCAACTGGCCTCGCAGCCGATGCAGTTGGTGCGAAGTGGGTTGGTTACAACAGTGACGTTTCTGAAGCAGCACCAAACGCATGGCTCACTGCTCCAACATGGAACTGGGGTCCTTTCTATATTCAGACCGCAAAGGCCGTTGCTGGTGGCACATGTCCATCAGACGAGTACTACGGTTCGATGGCTGACGGAATGGTCACGCTTGGTTCATTCGGTTCCTCGGTAAGTGCAGAAACACAGGCTCTGATTGCTGAGAAGACAGCAGCAATCATCGATGGTTCATTCGCACCATTCCAGGGTCCAGTTATGGATCAGGACGGTAAGGAAGTTGTTGCTGCTGGCACAAAGCCAGAGTTGCTCGACTTGCTCGGAATGAGCTACTTCGTTAAGGGAGTTATCGGTTCTCCAAAGGGCTGATTTGTAAATGAGTAACACCTCTCACGAGGTTGCACAGAGGTCGCACCACACCAGTGGTGCGACCTCTACTGCACTCTCAGCGCATTCAATCGATAAGAAGTTTCCAGGTGTGCTTGCCAATGACTCTGTCGACTTCGATGTGCGTGCAGGTGAAGTGCACACGCTGTTGGGCGAAAACGGTGCTGGTAAAAGCACGCTCGCTGCAGTGCTGTGTGGTCTGTATCAACCCGATGCTGGGTATCTCACGCGCAATGGCAAGCGCATCAATTTGTCGTCGCCGCGCGTAGGTTTGCAGCATGGAATTGCGATGGTGCATCAGCACTTTCGCTTGGTCGAAAGATTTACAGTTTCTGAAAATGTGATTTTGGGAAGTCGCGATTTGCCGTTCAGGTTGAACCGTAGCGATATAAATGAGAAGGTTGCAGCAATTGCCGAATCGTACGGCTTGCCGATTGACCCAGATGCAACAGTTGGTGACTTGTCGGTTGGGCAACGTCAGCGAGTTGAGATCGTAAAAGCGCTGTATCAGGGCGCAGAGATTTTATTGTTGGACGAGCCAACTGCGGTATTAGTGCCATCTGAGGTTGAAAAGTTGTTTGAAAACGTGCATGCAATGACTGCAGCCGGAAAATCAATCGTGTTTATTAGCCACAAACTCGGCGAAGTTGTCGAGATCTCGGATCGCGTGACGGTTTTGCGCAACGGGCGAGTGACGGGCCACGTTTCGGGTAGGGGCACTGCAAATACGAAGGAACTCGCCCGCCTCATGGTTGGTCGCGATATCGAGCTCAACGCGCAACGCGCAACTCATGCAACCGGACATGAGGTTTTACAGATTCGTAACTTGTCTCTAGTTGTCAACGAAGTTTCGATGCTCTCCGATATTTCGTTTAGCGTGCATGCAGGCGAGATGGTGGGCATTGCAGGTGTTGCCGGCAATGGTCAACGCGAACTCTCCGACACTATTGCTGGTCTGATTTCACCGACGAGCGGTTCGGTCACTATCTCTGGCTCAATGACAACTGATCGTGGGCCAATTAAGGCGCGCGAAGTTGGTTTGGCCTATGTTCCTGAAGATCGTCTCGGTATGGGTCTCGTTCCGTCAATGTCAATTCTCGACAACTTGTTGCTAACTCGCGACCGACAGTTGGTTGTTGATCGAGTGTCGGTACGACCTGAAGCCGCACGACTGATCGAACAATTTGAGATCAAGGCAAATGGCCCAGATCATCTGGCTCGCAAACTTTCTGGGGGAAATGCACAAAAGGTGTTGCTGGCACGCGAACTTTCTGGTGGTCGCGGTGCAACCAAATTATTGGTCGTCTGTTCTCCAACACGTGGCCTCGACGTTGGAGCCATTGAAACGGTGCGCCGGCTACTGAATGACGCCCGTAGCGCAGGTCAGGCAATTTTGTTGATCTCTGAAGACCTTGACGAAGTGTTGTCGTTGTCAGATCGGGTGCTTGTGTTGTATCGCGGGGCAATAGTGCACGAGACGCCAGGTGAAACAGCGCAACTTTCACAAGTCGGTGCTGCGATGGCAGGGCTTGCTAGTGAAGGACCTTCGTGATGCGTGTTCCGTTTAGAGTCGGCTTTGAGCAGCGAGGTGAGACCCCGCGTCGGTTGTCATTGTTGGTTCCGCTCGCTTCAGTTTTTGCAGCATTATTTTTTGGCGCTCTCTTCTTGGTCGCTACGGGCCACTCACCAATTGACACATACTCGAATATGTTTCAGGATGGTTTTGCTTCGTTCAACGGCATTACCGACACGTTGGCTTTGTCAACGGTGCTCATTTGCACCGGTATCTCGGCTGCGTTTGCTTTTCAGATGAATCTCTACAACATCGGTGGAGAAGGTCAGTTATATCTCGGCCTCATCGGTGGTGCTTGGGCAGGCATTGCGCTCGGCGATCACTTGCCAACCTTGCTGATGGTGCCAGTTGTGTTGTTGTGCGGCGCACTTGCAGGTGCGGCTTGGATTTTTGTTCCAGCTTTCGTGCGATCGCGACTTGGTACAAGTGAAATTGTTTCTACGTTGCTACTCACGTATATCGGTGCGAGTCTCATCAAGCACGTGATTTATACGCCTGGAAGTTTCTTTCGTAACCCGAATACTTCGTTCCCTCAAGGTCGACTGGTCGCAGACTCTGCGTCGCTCGACAGCTTCGGTAGTTCACGGCTCTATCCAACATTTTTTTTAGCGCTGATTATTGCTGTTGCGTTGTATTGGGTTGTCAAGCGCACTGAGTTTGGCTACCGCATCAATGTCATCGCCGACTCTCCGAAGGCCGCCCATTACGCAGGCATTAATGCAAATCGCACAACTATCTGGGTGATGCTCATCTCGGGCGCTTTGTCGGGTTTGGCAGGCGCGATGCTGATTGTTGGTCCATACGGAAAAATTGAGCCAAGCATCATCACGCTTGGTTATGGCTATGCGGGCATCGTGGTGGCAGCGCTCGCACGCAACAATCTTGGTCTCATCATAGTGAGTGGAATTTTGTTCTCAGGTCTCAGAGTGGGCGGAAACAACCTGCAAGTAACAACCGATACTCCTATTCATATCGGCGTGATGTTGCAGGGTGCCATTTTGTTATTTGCACTCGGTGGCGAGGCTTTCCGCCGATATCGCATTCATGTTGTGCGCGTTCATGATGTATCGACCAAGAAGGTTGCAGTATGAACGAAAACATCTGGGTCTTGATGTCTGGTGATGCAATTGCCATTGCAACGACATTAATTTTGGCCGCGCTAGGAGCTCTGTTCACCGAGCGTTCTGGTGTGCTCAACCTCGGTATTGAGGGCATCTTGCTCACGTCGGCCATCAGTTCGTTTCTCGCTGCCGATGCGTCTGGAAGCGTGTGGCTTGGTCTCATCGTCGGCTCGTCGATCGGCGCCTTGCTCGCTTCGATTCATGCAGCGCTTTCGGTAGCCTTTCGCGCCAATCAAATAGTTGCTGGTTTGGCGCTTGTCATCTTTGGCACCGGTTTGGCCAACTTTTTGGGCAAACCTGCAGAGGGCAAGACAGTCGCAACAGTGATTAAACCACTGACATTTGGACCACTTTCCGACATTCCGATCATTGGCCCAATCGTGTTTGGTCAAGACATCATCACCTATCTTGCAATTGCATTAGCCATCGTTGCATCACGCTACTTATTCAGTACTCGTCCTGGTCTCGAATTACGCGCAACTGGCGACGACCCAGCAACGGTTGACGCCCAGGGTCTTTCTGTCGCACGAATTCGCATTCGTTACACCATGTTCGGTGGAGCTCTCGTGGGCCTTGGTGGTTCGTGGTTAATGCTTGCTCAAAGCGCTGGTTGGCATCAGGCCGCTACAACAAATGGATTGGGCTGGATTGCGCTTGCGCTTGTGGTGTTTGCTGGATGGCGCCCGATGCGCATTATCTTTGGTGCAGTGCTGTTTGGGTTCACCTTGCAGCTTCCATTTACATTGCAGGCAGAGCAGATCACGTTTATTCCTTCGGCGTTTCTCGAGATGTTGCCGTACTTGGCCACGCTGATAACGCTGATTGCATTGAGCCGACCAGGAAGTCGCAACCTTCTTGGTGCTCCACGCGCCTTGGGTACGCCGTTCGTACGTGACGAGCGATAAACCGTCTTGAAACTTTCACGTGCAAGTTCAAATGCCGACATTTTGGTAGTGCTCAACGAAGTTGCTGACGCAGTTGCAGTTGTTCTTGAGTCAAATATCGATTGGGGGCTCTCGGGAGTTCGTCACACTCAATATTCGGTAGATGTCGCCGCAGATAATGCGGCGCTCGCAATATTGCATGCAGCCGGGTGTGCCGTTCTTTCTGAAGAGAGCGAACGATCGGGCGAATTCGGTGCAGACTCCATCATGGTCATCATGGACCCCCTTGACGGTTCAACAAATGCCAGTAGAGGAGTGCAGTGGTATGCCACGGCTCTCTGTGCAATCGATCAAGACGGACCACGTGCTGCGCTTGTAGTCAACCAAGCATCGGGCAAAGACCGTTATTGGGCCACTCGCGGTGACGGCGCATTTCACAATGGTGAGCGGATGTCGCATTCTGGTTGCACCGAACTGAAGCAAGCAGTAGTTGGGGTCTCTGGTCTGGCATCGTTTCGTCCGAAGTGGGCACAGTTCCGTGCACTTGGTGCTGCGGCACTCGATATTTGTTTAGTTGCACAGGGCGTTCTCGATGGCTGGATCGATTTTCATAGCCACGGCGTATGGGACTACATGGCAAGCATCATGATCTGTGAAGAAGCAGGCGTGCCGTTTGCAGAGCACGAAGATCGAGATCTGTTCGTAACGGAGTACGCAACGAAGCGAACACCAATCGTCGCCGCTACTCCAGAGTTGCTTGAGACCCTAAGAGAGATTCGTAGCAAACATGGCTGAGCCAGTTTCACGCGTTGCGTGGTCACGACTTGTTGCGCTTCTGAACGCGTACGTCTCTGAAGGCGGAAAGTCATTTAGTAACCACAGCAATAGATGGCAGACACAGCGTTGGAATTATGAAAACTCTGGGCTCAACATTGAAACTAGCTGGTCATTCCCAGAACGAATTTCACGAGCAATGGTCAAGTCCATGTTCGAATGGTCAAATGATTCTGAAAAGTTGTACAAAGCATTTTGTGCCACGATGCTGTGGGCAGGTGAGCGAGTGTCCAATGCTCCCGTCCTGGTCCAGCAGGTTGCATCGCAACCAGGCATTGAACTCGGTGAAGAAGTTCTGAAACTGAAATCCAATCCGTCGTATCAATACTTCCTTGCCTCTCCACTAAGCGACTTAGGACCAGTACTTGGAACTTCATTATTAAATGTGATCTCGGCAAACGAAAACCGTGTTGCAACGATTGATCAATTTTCGGTTGATTGGATGTGGGAATTCGGTCAAATCTCTAAATCATGGATGCTCGACTTGAGCAATTTGGGTGTTGACGATTTCACGCGATATTCCACATGGTGCAAGCAGGCTCTTGGCAAGTTCCGCGAGAGCGGGCACCTTCCCGACCACTGCGACGACCATGCATTTATTGGCTACCTCATGTCCACAGACCGCATCCACTCACTACTGGGGACAAGGTTTTCAGGCTGGGTTGGAGTGGCTGATCGGTTTCACCACTAAACTCATAAATCCGTAATCCGGGCGTTTAGCTCAGTTGGCTAGAGCGCTTCCCTTACAAGGAAGATGTCGGGGGTTCAAGTCCCTCAACGCCCACCATTGTTTCTAGATTGTCACAGGTGTTGACGCGTCTTTGGTCCGTACTTCCAGTGCCGAGAACAG
>BJFW01000019.1 GCA_014190095.1 Actinomycetes bacterium
GTGCGTTCACGACTGCTGGTGCTGTTTGCGGCAATCTGTTTCGCCACAACTGGCACATCGCGTGCACTTGGGCCCGACAGCGCCACCTCTCTTGGTGTTGCCGCAATTCGGTTTATTGTCGGCACAATTGCCCTTTTCGCCATCACCGCGATTGCCCGCAAGTCACGTGCCACCACGGTCTCACTACCCCTATATATATGGATCATCGCGGGATTTGGCCAAGCCATGTATGGAGCAACATTTTTTGCTGCCGTTCACGAGACCGGCGTCGCAGTTGGCACGGTGGTGGCGCTTGGCTCAGCGCCAATTCTGACCGGCGTCTTGTCGGCATTGTTATTTCGATCTCTACCCACGCGCAAGTGGATGCTGGCAACCGCTGCTGCAATCGCCGGAATGTCGCTCATCGTGCTGTCGGGCGGTGAGACAAACGTTTCAGTAATTGGAATTCTGTACGCACTTGGAGCAGGGTTGGGTTACGCACTCTTCGCACTCGCCAGTAAACGCATTGTCCAGTCAGGCGTCGCGAGTGATGTAGCCATGTCACGCGTGTTCGGCATTGCCGCAGTCATACTTGCTCCAACATTATTTTTTGTCAACACTGATTGGGTGTTTACGCAAGGTGGAATCTCACTCGGGCTGTGGCTTGGAATTGTGACTGTGGCACTGGCGTACTGGGCATATGCAAGCGGACTTGCACACCTAGAACCGCGTGAAACAACGATGATCACCCTTGCCGAACCAGTTGTTGCAACGATGCTCGGCGCACTTGTTCTTGACGAGCGACCAGCAACACTTGCATGGATTGGCATTGTTGTCGTCATCGTTGCACTGGCGTACGAGTCGCTAAACAATTCATCAAATGTGAAACACTAAGCACATGCCTCGCGCGCTGCTCAGTGTGTACGACAAAACTGGAATAGTTGAATTCGCGCAACAACTGCACGAACTTGGCTGGGAACTTATTTCTAGTGGCGGCACCGCAACAGTCATTTCTGCCGCTGGTATTCCGGTCGTTGATGTCGCTGAAATAACCGGTTATCCCGCCATTCTCGGACATCGCGTTGTCACGCTGCATCCATCTATCCATGGTGCACTTCTTGGAGATGCCAGTGATCCCGCACATGTTGCCGAGATGCAGCGACTGGATATTTCACCCATCTCACTAGCAGTCGTCAACTTGTATCCGTTTTCCAGCAATCCCAGTATTGAACTCATCGATGTTGGCGGCCCTGCCATGGTCCGTGCTGCCGCTAAGAACCATGCCCACGTAGCAGTAGTTACTGATCCTTCCCAATACACCGAGGTGCTTACTGCATTGGCAACGGAGTTGGGCATTGATGCCCCTCTGCGCAAGAGGTTGGCCGCACAGGCATTTGCCGTCACTGCTGAATACGACGCACAAGTAGCGCGGTGGTTTAGCGACGAAACTGCAGCTCTTCCCGAACGAATGAGCATTCACCTAGTACGTGAAGACGTATTACGGTACGGCGAGAACCCACATCAACAAGGCGCTAGATACCGAATTGTTGGTAACACCAGTTGGTGGAGCACCGCAAAAAAATTGGGTGGCAAAGAGATGAGCTACTTAAATGTGCTTGACAGCGAAGCTGCGTGGAATTTGGTGTGCAATTTCGACAGCCCGTGCGTTGCCATCATCAAACATGCAAACCCGTGTGGAATGGCCGTTGCGAAAACCATCGACGTGGCTTACAAGAATGCGTTGGCTTGCGACCCAGTAAGTGCATTTGGAGGAATCGTCGCCCTGAATCGCACGGTGAACGTAGCGGTTGCCGAACAGTTAGTAGACACGTTCACCGAAGTCGTCATTGCTCCAGAATTCACCCCGGACGCTTTGGCACTTCTGGAGTTGAAAAAGAACTTGCGCATCATTGCTGCCGAACAGCCAGTGGGCGGACATGTCCACATGCGTTCTATTGATGGCGGAATGCTTGTACAGGACGTGGATGTGGTGGAAACTCCCACCGAGTCTTGGCGAGTGGTGTCGACCACTACCCCAACTGAGGAACAACTTGCGGATGCTGTGGTTGCATGGGTTGCTTGTGCATCGGTGTCTTCGAATGCCATCACACTGGTTCGCAACGGTCAAACTGTGGGAATAGGTGGAGGCCAACAGAACCGTGTTGATGCAGCACGACTTGCATGCGAACGTGCTGGTGATCGCGCTCACGGCGCAGTGGCTGCCAGTGATGCATTCTTTCCATTCCGCGACGGACCAGACCTACTTGCTCATCATGGAGTTGCAGTCATCGTGCAGCCTGGCGGAAGTCAGCGCGACGAAGAATCAATCGCCGCCGCCAACGAACATGGCATGGTCATGATCTTCACCGGCACGCGACATTTTCGTCATTGAACATTTTGTAAAGCATGTGACAACCGCTCGTTGACTTTTTGTTCAAACCGAGGCTTGAAAAAAGTTCCGACCACTAATGTCACGCTATGGGAGGCGGTGCGGGCTCAATTTTGACGTCCGAGCACTTGTGTGTCACTTCTCAAAATACCGATCCCCGCGCCATTGCATTACTGCGCTCAGCACATGATTTAGGAATCACATCCCTCACGGAAATCAATGTTTCCGACTTAGTGTTCTTCCGCGGAAAAATTCACGACAACATCAAACATCTGCTTGAGTCTCTATTAGTCGATTCGTTGCTGCAGCAAGGCGTATGGAACGTCAGTAGCACCGCCCATATGCATATTGTTGAAACAGCACTACACCCCGGTGTCACCGACTCCACCACCGATGAGTTGCAGCGCGTCATTCGTCGCATGAGATTACCCATTGATGGCGTCGCTAGTGGCAAGCGCTTTGCACTTCGCGGTTCGCTTTCATCCAATGAATTAGAGCGGCTCATCTCTGCGCTATTGGCAAACCCAATCATTGAACGTTGGAGCGTAGATTCCCCGATAGAACCGCTGTTTGTCGACACGCACGCGATTGCGACAATTGCAGTACATCGCGTACCTATCAATGCCGCAACCACACCAGAACAACTAGCCGTCATCAACAAGGAACGCGGCCTTGCACTAGACCCAGAAGAGTTGATTGCTGTTCGCGATCACTTTTCACAGCGTGGCGTTCACCCCACCGATGTTGAGCTTGAAACTATTGCCCAAACATGGAGCGAGCATTGTGCGCACAAAACATTCCGTGCACACATCACTACCGAAAGCGGCTCTACTCGTCCATCTCTCTTAAACCAATTGCGCGCAAGCACCGACCAAATTAACGCGCCATACGTTGTCAGCTCATTTGTAGGCAATGCGGGAATTGTCAGCTTTACTCCTGGTCGCACACTGGCGCTGAAATGTGAAACGCATAATCACCCAAGCGCAATTGAACCATTCGGTGGAGCAAATACTGGAGTCGGCGGAGTTATCCGCGACATCATGGGTGCACAACACACGCCCATTGCATGCACCAATATTTTGTGCTTTGGCCCTCCCGACACCAACACGTTCACTTTGCCCGAAGGCGTGTTCCCGCCTCGGCGCACCCGCGATGGAGTGATTGACGGAATTGCCGATTACGGAAACAAAATTGGTCTTCCCACAGTTGCGGGAGCCGTGTTGTACGACCCTGGATACACGGCCAACCCCCTGGTGTACGCAGGTTGCATCGGCACATCAAACTCATTCGTCGACCAAGTTGTGCCACAACCACGTGACCGCATTGTTGTGCTGGGTGGTCGCACGGGTCGCGACGGCCTTCGCGGTGCAACGTTTTCGTCGATGACCATGGATGCAACAACAGGTGATGTGTCTGGTGCGAGCGTGCAAATTGGCGACCCAATTACCGAAAAATTAGTGATTGATGTTCTTGTTGATGCACAGCATTTGTATCGCGCCATTACCGATTGCGGTGCAGGTGGATTGTCTTCTGCAATTGGCGAAATGGCAGAAGGCGTTGGTGCACGCGTTGAATTGACTCATGCTCGACTGAAATACCCGGGCCTGGCACCGTGGGAAATCTGGTTGTCAGAAGCTCAAGAGCGAATGGTGCTGGCTGTTGACCCGCAACAGTGCGATGAATTACGCGCGCTGTGTGCGCAGCATGGTGTGGAATACACCGACATGGGTGAGTTCACAGGCGACAACCAACTTGTTGTCACCTACAACGACGAACCAGTACTGCAACTGGACACCAATTTTCTACACAACGGCCGACCGCAGAGAAACATGCGCGCAGTCATGCCAAAACCAAACCGAACAGCAGATCAAAGCGCACCAAAGTGGCTTTCCCAACACAACGCTGCTGACGTATTGATGGCATTGCTCGGTCACCCAAATATTGCAAGCAAGGCTTCTGTTATCCATCGCTATGACCATGAAATTCGTGGAGCAACCGCAGTGCGGCCACTCATTGGCCAAGTTGGTGATGGTCACGGTGACGGCGTAGTGATTGCCGAACCACTTGATGATTTCGGCTTCTCCATTGGCATTGGCGTGAACCCCTGGTTCGGCATTCACGATGCAGAACGCATGGCCCTTGCCTGCATCGACGAAGCAATGCGCAACGTTGTAGCCGTTGGCGCTGACCCCGACAAAGCAGTATTGCTCGACAACTTTTCGTGGGGCGACCCGCGCCGCGAGACCACACTTGGCGAACTCGCCGCCGCAGTAGATGGTTGTGTTGCTGGCGCGCACGCATTTGCCGCGCCATTCGTGTCTGGTAAAGACTCACTGAATAACGAATACCTCGGCAGCGATGGCGAACGCCACTCGGTTCCTCCCACACTGGTGATTACCGCAGTCGCTCACGTACCAAAAGCCGATCTCACCGTTACCGCCGACCTAAAAACCGCAGGAAACACACTCATTTTGGTCGGGCGAACGCTGCCTGAGTTTGGTGGAAGCCACGCCGCAATGATGTGCAATGCACAGGCAACCTGCGTTCCGTCATTTGACGAACGATCGCCTGAAAATTACCGAATAGTGCATGCGCTGATGCTGCAACAGAAAATTCGTGCGTGCCATGACTGTAGCGAAGGTGGCCTTGGGGTAGCGGTCGCAGAAATGGCAATGGCAGGTCGACTTGGTGTCGCTCTGCGTGCCACTTCCGAAGTACACACTCACCTATTCAGCGAATCACTAGGGCGTTTAGTTCTTGAAGTTGAGGCTGCACACGTAAGCGACGTGTTGGCAGCACTCCCTGGCGCACAAATCATCGGCTCTGTAACCACAACACCATTTCTTGTGCTTCCAGACAACAGCGCACTGTCAATCGAAGCAATGTTGAGTATATGGCAGGCACCACAATGAGCGCACCACATGCACTCGTACTCACTGCCCCAGGCACTAATCGCCACCCGGATGTGATGTTCGCTTTGCAACAGGCTGGTGCAACTACGTCAGCACTCAACATGCACCAACTTCGCGAGCAGCCAAGCGCCATCAACAATGCGCAAATGGTGGTGGTCGCTGGTGGGTTTTCATTTGCCGACGCTCTTGGTGCAGGAAGATTATTTGCACTTGAGCTTTCAGAAATTGTTGGAAGCGCAATTCAGGTTGCAGCTCAAGCAGGTAAACCTGTAATTGGTATTTGCAACGGTTTCCAAACTCTTGTGCGACTGGGCGTGTTGCCGGGCAAGCATCGCGCCGCACTTGGGCACAATGAAGCTGGCGGCTTTCAATGCAGTTGGATTTCCATGAAACCAGTATCAAAACGCAGTGTGTGGACACGAAACCTCACTGAGGACATCTACTGTCCTATCGCCCATGGCGAGGGTCGGTTCACTGCAAGTGATGAAACACTTTCACATCTACGTGATAACGATCAGATTGCGCTCACGTATTCGGGACGCAACCCAAATGGAAGCCGAGACGACATCGCCGGCATCTGCGACGAAACAGGTTTCGTGCTTGGCCTGATGCCCCATCCTGAAAATCATGTCGTTGCGCGCCAGCACCCTCAATACCACCGCGGCCAACTAAATGGTCTTGGACTTGTGCTCTTCGAGCAAGGAGTAGCAATTGCTCGTAGTTGACCCATGTACAGATATTTCGTTGCCGCTTCCAGGTCGCACAGTAGGCAAGGTGCGAGTGGCCTATGCCCTACCCAATAACGCGCGACTATTTATCACTACCGATCGACTATCTGCTTTTGACCAGATAGTTGCCGCAGTTCCCTATAAAGGCCAAGTACTGAATCAGCTCGCGGCATGGTGGTTTGCCAACACAACCGACATCATCAGCAACCACATCGTCTCGTTACCTGATCACAATGCAACCATTGCTCGAGGTGCAAAGCCGCTGCCAGTTGAAGTCATTGTGCGCGGTGTCATGACCGGCTCAACCAGCACCAGTATTTGGAAGCAATACGAGCAAGGGAAACGTGAGATTTACGGATACTCGTTTGCAGATGGAATTGCCAAAAACACGTTGCTCCCTGAAGCAATCATTACTCCAACAACGAAAGGTGATGCCGGCGCCCACGACGAACCACTTACCAATGCTGAAGTTGTAGACCGCGGGATCGTTGATGCAGCGACATGGACAACAGTGCAAAAAGCCGCTCTCGCGCTCTTTACACGAGGTCAAGAAATTGCCAAACGCGCGGGACTGCTACTCGCCGACACGAAGTACGAGTTTGGAACATTGCCCAATGGCGAAGTCATCATCATTGATGAAATGCATACTCCCGACTCATCGCGCTTCTGGGAACTTTCGTCATACGAAGAGCGTCTTGCTGCAGCCGAAGAACCAGAGAGCCTGGACAAAGAACCAATCCGCTTGGCACTTGACGCCGTTGGCTACCGCGGAGACGGAACACCTCCTGTGCTTGACGAGGCTGTCATTGCAGCGACGACTAAGCGTTACATCGCTGCATACGAACGCGTCACTGGAACTGCGTTTATTCCGGGCGAATACCCAATTCAACAACGACTCACATTGGCTCTACAGAAAGCAAACATCATATGAAAAGTCAGTACCCTTTTTCAGGCGATGCACCGCACGAAGAATGCGGAGTGCTCGCTATTTCGTCTACAGAATCTGACGCAGCCCAACTTTCGTTCTTCGGACTTTTTGCCCTGCAACACCGCGGGCAAGAGGCAGCCGGTATTGCAGTTGCCGATGGCAAACAAGCGCGGCTGCATAAAGACGTTGGTCTTGTTGGTCAGGTTTTCACTCCGCACACACTTGCGCCACTTACTGGTCAGCACGCCATCGGCCACACGCGCTATTCGACAACAGGTGCACCTGGTGCACGTAACGCTCAGCCCTTCTTGGTAGAAACCATTCACGGCCCACTTGCCGTTGCACACAATGGCAACTTGGTGAATGCACCCGAACTGCGCGAAGAACTACTGACCAAAGGGTTCGGACTTACCGCAAGCAGCGATACCGAAGTGATCACGCTCATGCTTGCAAGTGCAGGAGGTGCAACGTGGGAAACACGCCTCGAACGCACACTTCCCGCTTGGCAAGGGGCATATTCATTAGTCATCCTTGCCGAAAATCGCGTTATTTGCGTGCGCGACCCGTGGGGTTTCCGTCCATTATCGCTTGGCAAGTTGCCTAATGGTGGCTGGGCATTTGCATCGGAAACATGTGCCTTGCGCACACTTGATTGCACCGAAATTAGTGAAGTACAACCTGGTGAAATTGTTACTGCACAAGGAACCGAACTTATTCGCAAGCAAGCACAAATTCCGCATGTGCCACAGGCAAGATGCACATTTGAGTTTGTTTACTTTTCGCGACCTGATTCGCAATGGGACAATCGCAGCGTGCACTCGGTGCGTCAGCGCCTTGGCGAGCAACTAGCCATTGAAGCAACGGTGGATGCAGATGTTGTGGTGCCGGTACCTGACTCATCTATTCCTGCAGCCGTAGGTTTCTCTCGCGTCAGCGGCATTCCGTACAACGACGGACTCATTAAAAACCGGTACATCGGTCGCACATTTATTGAGCCAACACAAAGCATGCGAGCAAAGGGTGTAGCGATGAAGTTCAATGCACTTGCCGAAAATTTAGAAGGCAAGCGCGTCATCATGATTGACGACTCGCTCGTTCGCGGCACCACTGCAGGCCGACTTGTTGCATTGCTACGCGATGCAGGAGCAACCGAAGTGCACGTACGCATTACCTGCCCGCCCATTACACACGCATGTCACTTTGGTGTTGATATGGGTCACGATGACGACCTCATTTCCTCACGGCTCTCTTTAGAGGAACTGCGCAAAGAAATTGGAGCGGACTCACTTGCATTCTTGTCGCTTGATGGAATGATGAGGGCTGTCGGCAAAGAGGACGGCTATTGCAACGCGTGCTTCACCGGTGCCTACCCCATAACGATTACCAAGCGACTGAGTAAAGGAATGTTTGATCAGGTGCTTGCATGACCAACGGCTTGAACATTTTGGTGGTTGGAAGCGGAGCACGCGAACACGCACTCGCTTCTAAAATTAGTGAGTCTCCACGATGTGCACATCTGCACGTCACTCCTGGAAATGCAGGCACCCCAGGAACACGGCACGCTGTTCCAGCCACCGATATAGACGGCATTATTGCGCTGTGCAACACCAACCGCGTCTCACTTGTTGTCGTGGGACCAGAAGCACCGCTCGCTGCAGGACTTGTTGATGCATTGCTCGCAGCAGGAATTGCGGCATTTGGCCCAACGCAAGCTCTCGCCCGTCTTGAGTCCGACAAGTCGCACGCGCGAAACATTGCCCACACCCTGAATATGCCTAGCCCCCGGTTCGCCTCGTTTACACAAGGAAACGAAGCCGAAGCGCTTGCGTGGTGGAAGAACTTTGGTGCAAACATTGTGGTGAAACAGTCTGGATTAGCAGGCGGAAAAGGCGTGGTTGTTCCAAATTCGACTGATGAAACCACGCTCGCGATTCGTGAAGCAATTGCTGTTGGCGACATTGTGCTGGAAGAGCGACTGATTGGCACTGAATGTTCACTCATTGCAGTAAGCGATGGCAAAACCAGTGTTGCATTTCCTCTCGCCCAGGACCACAAACGCATCGGCGAAGGCGACACCGGGCTGAACACAGGTGGCATGGGCGCGTATGCGCCAGCGCCGGTGCAATTTTCGGCCGATGAACTACACGGCATGTTCATTACACCTGTCATCAATCATTTCGCATCTGCTGGCACACCATTTACTGGAGCTCTGTTTGCAGGAATCATGCTTACGGCAAACGGACCACGTTTACTTGAATACAACTGCCGGTTCGGCGACCCCGAAGCACAAGTACTGCTTTCACTTCTTGAGTCCGACATTGTCGATCTGTTGGTCGCGTGCACCACTGGTTCACTGAAACCAACCCATCTTTCGATTCGTGAAGGTAGCGCACTTGGCGTAGTGCTGGCATCAAGCAACTACCCCAATACGCCTCGCACTGGCGACATCATCACCAACTTGCCAAGCACCAACCCCATGTGTTCGGTGTTCCATGGCGGAACCGAAATACAAAACGGAAGTCTCGTCACCGCAGGCGGACGCGTGCTGACATGCGTGGGAGTTGGCGCAACACTCGAAGAAGCACGAACGCATGCATATGCCACCGCTTCGCGCATTTCGTTTGACGGCGTACAGATGCGCCGAGACATCGCCTGGCGTGCACCTGGAGCAACCATCAAGTCGTATGCATCAACGGGTGTAGATATTGACGAAGGTACTCGCGCAGTTGATCTCATCAAGGCAAGCATTACTAAAACCGCAACGTCACAAGTACTGCGAGGCGTTGGTGCTTTCGGCGGCGCGCTCGATGTGTCATTCCTGAAAGAGTTTGATCACCCAGTACTCGTTGGCTCAACCGATGGCGTTGGAACAAAGGTTGAACTTGCAGCGCGAACTGGTCGCATTCGCGGCACGGGTCACGACATTGTGAATCACTGTGTGAACGACGTGTTGGTACAACGTGCGTATCCACTGTTCTTTCTTGACTATCTTGCATCGTCGCATTTGAACGCAGACAATGTGGCCGAAGTTGTTGGTGGAATGGCCGATGCTTGTGCTGCGGCGGGCTGCGTGCTGCTCGGTGGCGAAACCGCAGAAATGCCTGGCGTATACGCCGAAGGTGCTTTTGACATTGCAGGAACGCTTGTAGGAGTAGCGGAACGCGAGCAATTGCTGCCTCTTCCAACAATCGCTGCGGGAGACGTACTCATAGGTGTTGCTTCTAATGGACCACACACCAACGGGTATTCGTACCTGCGCAAACTTTTCGCCTGGATTCCAATGGAATCACAACCAGTGCCACTTGATCGCCCGCTAGTAGAAGCTCTTCTTGAACCGCATCGCAACTATTTGCCAGTACTGAAACATGCACTAGATACCGAACTGGTGAAAGCGCTCGTGCACATTACGGGTGGTGGGTTACCAGAAAATATGCCACGAGTTTTACCAAAAGGAATCGGCGCAAACATCAACCTCGGTTCGTGGCCAATGCCACCACTTTTCCAACTCGTCAGCGAACTGAGCACACTTGACACCGACGAGCTGTATCGCACACTCAACATGGGTGTTGGCATGGTGGTCATCGTTGCGCCCGAACATGTGCAAGCCGTTCAAAAATCAATTCCTGAAGACACGTGGATTATTGGTGAACTCACCAACAATCACAACAAGGTATTACTGAAGTGACCACGCGTCTTGTGGTGTTGGCATCGGGAAACGGTTCTAATCTGCAGGCCATTATTGACGCGTGTGAAGCAGAGACACTCCATGCACATGTAGTTGGCATGGTTTCCGACAACCACCATGCCTTCGCATTGCAACGCGCTGCTCAACACAACATTGCTTGTCGCGTTGTGGACGCCAGTCACACCAGCCGAAGTGAATTCAATATTCAACTTGCTCGAGCAGTGAGTGAATTCAAACCAGACATCGTGGTGCTCGCCGGATTCATGAGACTGCTCACTGTGGAGTTCCTTGCACACTTTCCACAGCGGGTCATCAACGTGCACCCGGCTTTGCTTGGCGAATTACCGGGAACCAATGCCATTGCTCGAGCCTTTGACGAATTCGTTGCGGGCAAGCGCACACATACTGGCGTGATGGTGCACTTTGTGCCTGATGAAGGTGTTGACAACGGCCCTGTCATCGATAGCGCCGATGTTCCTATTTACCCAACCGACTCGCTTGCCGACTTAGAGCAACGCATGCATGCAACCGAGCACCAACTTCTCATTACCGCACTCACCCAACTGACCAAGGAGCACACCCCATGAGCAACAGTGAATTTTTCAACCGTTTTGAGGGTCTTACATTCGACGATGTCGTCGTTGTGCCTGGCTACAGCGATGTGCTTCCAGACATGGTGAACACCACCACCACGTTTGCCCGCGATATTGAACTGACCGTTCCATTGGTGTCTGCGGCCATGGACAAAGTGACCGAAGCACGGTTGGCAATTGCCATTGCCCGTAACGGGGGCCTCGGCATAATCCATCGCAACCTCACAATCGAAGACCAGGCCACCGAAGTACGACGTGTGAAACGTTCGCAGTCGGGAATGATTACCGACCCAGTCACCCTCTCGCCCACTGCAACTCTTGCCGAAGCAGAACAACTGATGAATCGCTACCACTTCTCGGGCGTACCCATTACAGACAGCAATGGAGTTCTTGTTGGCATTTTGACCAATCGCGACATTCGCTTCTGCAAGCAAAGCGACTACACACGCTCGGTCACCGAGTTCATGACCAGCACTGGCTTAGTCACAGCTTCTGAAGGCACATCGTTAGACGACGCTCGATCAATCTTGCAAGAACACCGCATTGAAAAACTTCCACTTGTGGACAGCGCAGGAAAACTACGCGGGCTTATCACTGTGAAAGACATTATGAAGCGACAGGAGTTTCCTAATGCCACTCGCGATTCTGGCGGTCGGCTACGCGCAGGCGCTGCGGTCGGAGTTGGCGACGACTTGGAAGAACGCGTCAGTGCATTAGTTGCTGCTGGAGTTGATGCCGTCGTTGTCGACACCGCACACGGTCACTCGGCAGGCGTGATGAAGGCAGTGCAGCGCATTAAATCTGCGTGGCCAGACTTGGCTGTTGTCGCCGGCAATGTGGTGACAGAAGAAGGCGTTGACGCTTTGCACAGCGCAGGTGTTGATGCGGTAAAGGTTGGAGTTGGTGCTGGTTCAATTTGCACCACTCGCGTGGTGGCAGGTGCAGGTATGCCACAACTTTCCGCAATTTGGCACACAGCCCAACGCGCGAAACAACTTGGCATTCCGCTCATCGCCGACGGTGGCGTCACCTACTCGGGCGACCTAGTGAAAGCATTCGCCGCAGGCGCAACCGTAGTCATGTTGGGCAGTTTGTTGGCAGGAACCGATGAGGCACCTGGCGAAGTCGAACTGTTTGAAGGGCGTCGCTATAAGAGTTACCGCGGCATGGGTTCGCTCGGTGCAATGCAAGGGCTCGGTGCCGACCGTTACGGTTCTGCACAAGGAGACGGAGCAAAGCGAAACAAGTTAGTTCCAGAAGGCATTGAAGGTCGTGTTGCCTATGCGGGATCGATCACCGATGTGATCTACCAACTTGTTGGCGGTCTACGTTCGGGAATGGGTTATGCAGGTGCAGCAAACTTGGCCGACCTGCACGCGCGTGCACGATTTATGCGTGTTACCACCGCGGGTCGAGAGGAGAGCCACCCGCATGATGTGACGATCACGCACGAGGCCCCGAATTACCACAGCAGCTAAGTCGAGTCACCGAACACATAGGTGTATGACATCAACTACATAAGTTATACCAATAGTTATACCAAATTGCTATGCTAATCAAGTGGCACAAAAAGTTGGACCCAAGGGTCAAGTAGTTATTCCAAAAAAGTTCCGCGACGAACTTGGAATTGAGCCAGGTGACGAGGTCGTTGTTTCACTTTCTGAGAATGGTGTTCTCATTCAGTCTGTGCACACAACCAAATCTCTGCGTGGCATGTTTGCTGGCTCTGGAATGCTCAAGATGTTGATGGATGATCGTCGCAAAGAGGCTCGATGAACATCTGTCTCGACTCCTGGGCGGTGCTCAATTGGCTAGAAAATGGGCCTTCTGCTGCTGCCGTAGAAAAGACAATTCCATCTCGCCCAGTGATAAGCCTTGTCAATGTTTGTGAAGTTCTGTACATCCTCTCCAGAAAACACGGAGATAAAGCCATCCAGCAGGTTCTCCCAGCACTACGCCAAAACCTTTCATTCATTGAAGTAAATGAAGAGCTCACACTTTCTGCATCGCGAATCAAGGCTGCACACAGAATGGCTCTAGGTGACGCATTTTGTGTGGCAACGGCTCTTGCCCATAATGCGAAAATTCTGACTGGCGACCCTGAAATCATCAACGCAAAAGGCAATTGGAAAGTCCAGGATCTACGCTAAAAACGTGATTTTGCATTTGTTGTCGCGTGAGAGTTGGGCCGAGGCTCAAGCAAACAGACAACTTGTCGTTCCATCAGTTGCAACGGAGGGCTTTGCTCACTGCTCTACCGAACATCAGATAGTGGACGTTGCCAACAAGTACTTCCGCGGCGTACACAACATGGTGTTGCTCAAAATTGACCCAACAAAACTCACGAGCCAACTTAAGTTTGAACCACCTGCGCACCTTGATGGCTCACCCACCCTTCCCCATGAACCGTTGTTCCCTCATGTTTACGGACCAATCAATTTAGATGCCGTTCTTGAAGTCATTGACTTTCCGTGTGATTCAAATGGTCATTTCAGTGCACCGCCACAATTAAACACCTTCAATGTTGTCAACATCGCAAGTGCGCCACACCACTGGCAGCGTGCAGCCGAACTGTCGGTATCAGAGTGGAAGAAATACTTCCCCAACGACACTGTGCAGACGTATTTTGATCTCTACGGGCTTACAGGACAATACGAAGGACACTTCGCAGAAACGTACATCGCAGTAAATCCTGAAGATGAACTGCTCGGAATGGCAACTCTTGTTGACGATGATGAGTTACCCGAGTCAAACGAACCTGGCCCATGGTTAGCAGCAGTTCTTACCGTTCCTTCCAAACGACAGAACGGAGTCGGCTCCACGCTCGTTCAACAGGTCGTAAAACGCGCACACCAACATGGGCACCGCGAACTCTTTCTCTACACCGCGGACGAGCAAGAGTGGTATGCCAAAAAAGGTTGGATTCCCACTCGTGAAACTGAACTGAATGGCATTGCGCATACCGTGATGAGCTTGCCACTTTAGATTTAATCTTCGAGACTCCAGCGAACTTCAACTGTCACTGAAACTTCTTGCGTTCCAAGGTTGACGACGGTTTTCGTCATTGACAGCTCCGCACTACCAGCATCACCAACCATCAGTGGCACTGGCGAACTTGGTGACGTTATTTCGGTTACGTACACCACCGATCCGAGATCCCCGTCAACTAATCCTGCATAATCTTTTGCCTTTTCTTTGGCGCTCTTGATAGCTGCCTCGCGTGCCTGCGCAACCGCCGCATCGGTATCGAGCAACGTTGGCGTTACGCCGTACACCTGCAATGAGTTACCGCCGGCTGCAATAACTGAGTCCACTACTTCACCAGCCTTTGCGGTATCACGCAAGGTAACGGTGAACACTTGTTGTGCGCGATAGCCACTCAATGTTTGTGTACCCGTGTTACTTGATGCATATTCGGGATACACACTTATGTTCTGGGTAGCAATGTCCTCCTCAGCAACACCTGCAGTATCTAGGGCCTCGCGGACTTTCTCAGCAGCTGCACTTGCATTAGACATTGCGGTCTCTGAGGATTGCGCTAAAACCGAAACTGCAAAATTGAAGCTGACTCCATCGGGAACCACTTTGACAGTTCCTGTTGCCTGGACTGTCACACCCTGGGCAGACTTTGAACCCGGACCATCATGATCGTCATGGCTTCGTCCCATTCCATAACCGTCACCACAGCTACGAAGGACAAGTAAAGCAACGACGACGATGGCAACTATTGCAGCAAATTTTTTTATTGTCATGCATCCAGTCTGCCCTAATCGTCACATATTTTCAGGTCACCGATAAGGACTAGGTTCTATGGGATATGAGCACACTTGACCCAGACAAGCTCAAGATGTTTTCGTTCCTGTTGTTCACCAAACTTGAAGGAGCAGTTACATCGGGCATGGTGCACTTGGGCGACCAACTCGGCCTGTATACAGAACTCGCAAAAAGTGTGCAGCCCATGACAACCTCTCAACTTGCTCACGCAACAGGGCTAAATGAACGATGGGTTCGGGAGTGGGCCTACAACCAAGCATCTGCACGCCTCATCTCAACAACAAATACACCTTCTGAATCACCAACAATTGATGATGATCTGTTTTTCCTCTCACCTGAACAAATTGCCGTACTCGCAGACCCAAACAGCCCAGCGTTTGGCATGGGAATGTTCCATCGCCTGCCACAGACCATGGCTGCGCTCAACAACATGCCTGAGAGTTTCCGCACCGGTATTGGTCATGACTACGACAGCCACGGTCCGGAAGGCGCAGTCGGCATTGAGCGCAGTTTCGAACCGTGGACGAATGCAAATCTCATCAACACCGTGCTTCCATCTATCAATGGCATCACCGACACCCTCGCGAGCGGTGCCACTGTTGCAGACATTGGATGTGGTGCAGGTAGCGCAATACTGCTGATGGGCAAGCACTTCCCAAAGAGTTCTTTTGTTGGTTACGACATCAGCCAATACGCACTTGATCGCGCCGCAGACAAGCTAAACGCATCCGGTTTGAACAACGTGTCATTCAGTGATCCACGCAAGCAACCCTTACCTACGGACAACTCAATCGACTTCATCACCACATTCGACTGCATTCACGACATGACTCACCCAGCACAAATGATGCAAGCCATTCGTGCTGCAATTAAGCCAACTGGAACATGGTTGCTGGTGGATATCAAAGCACACGACACGTTTGCGCTCAATGCTCAAAAAAATCCAATGGCTCCGTTGATGTATGGAATCAGCGTGTTGTCCTGCATGTCTTCGGCAATGTCATCCCCAGGTGGAGCCGGGCTTGGCACCCTCGGCTTTTCAGCCAGTACCGCAGAAGCCATGGCGAAGTCAGCGGGTTTCTCACAATTCAAGCGCCTCGATGTTGATCACTCGATCAATGCCTTCTACGAAATACGCCCGTAGTTACACTTTCGTCGCGCCACTATTATGTGGTTACCAGCGTTCGTAGCTCAATGGATAGAGCATCTGACTTCGGATCAGAGGGTTGGGGGTTCGAGTCCCTCCGAGCGCGCCAGTTTGTCTGTGGTTTTCAGTTCGAGAAATTAGAGCTGCAGGCTCTTTATTTGCAAGAACTCCTCGAAGCCGTATTCGCCTAACTCGCGACCGATTCCCGACTGCTTGTATCCGCCAAATGGAGCATTCGGGTTAAACGCACCACCGTTTACTTCCACCTGGCCAGTGCGCATGCGCCTAGCAATGCCAATGGCCTTGTCTTTGTCGGCAGAAAACACCGCGCCGGCAAGTCCGTACACACTGTCGTTCGCAATGTTCACGGCATCATCAACCGTGTCGTAAGGAATAACCACTAACACTGGCCCGAAGATTTCTTCTTGAGCGATTGCCATTGAGTTCTTCACGTCAGAAAACACCGTTGGTTTTACGTAGTAACCCGTTGTGAGTCCTTCTGGAGCACCTGGCCCACCAAAGATCAACTTTGCTCCTTCTTCAATACCCTTATTGATGTACGACTGCACTCGATCACGCTGAGCAGCAGATGCCAATGGTCCGAGGTTTGACCCTTCAGCAAATGGATCGCCGACTTTCATTCCACCCGCTGCCGCAACCACCGACTTCTCTGCTTCAGCCAAACGAGTGCGTGGAACCAACATGCGCGTGAGCGCCGAGCAAGTTTGGCCACTGTTCAAAAATGCTTTGCCAACTCCACCCATTACTGCTTTTGCAAATGTCGCTTCGTCAAGGTCATCACAAATAATGTTCGCGCTCTTGCCACCCAGCTCAAGTGCAATCTTCTTGATGGTTTCTGCGCCAACTTGAGCTACTCGCTTACCCGCACGTGTTGAACCAGTGAATGACACCATGTCAATGTCGGCACTTGCTGCAATTGCCTCGCCCACTACAGGACCAGTGCCAGTAACCAAGTTGAACACACCCTTAGGCAGACCTGCTTCGTGAATTATCTCTGCCAACATAAATGCATCAACAGGAGCAACTTCGCTTGGCTTCAACACCACCGTGCAACCTGCTGCCATAGCAAAGGCAACCTTTGCCGAAATTTGATGGAGTGGATAGTTCCACGGAGTGATGCAACCAACGACACCTACTGGCTCGCGCACCACACTTGAACTACCAATTTGACGCGAGTACTCAAATGATTGCGCAACTGCAGCCGCTTGCTTGAATGAGTTGATTGGTAAACCAACCTGAATCATGTTTGAAAATGGCTTGTTCATTCCGGTCTCTCGCGAAATCACTGAACCAATTTCGTCCATACGAACTGCCAAGGCATCGCCGATCTTGTTCAAGTATTCGGCACGTTGAGCAGGAGTCAAGGCACTCCATGAACCGAACGCTGCTTTTGCTGCTGCAGCGGCCTTCTTCACATCGTCTGCAGTGCCTTCAGGAATGGTTGCCATCACTTGTTCGTTTGTTGAGTCAAAAACCGAAATTGAGCCGGTTCCTGTTGAAGCAACCCATTGACCGTCGATGTACATCTGTGAGTAAGTGGTCATGACAAACCTTTCGTTGAGATACGTACAAAATACACGATATTGTTCGGTAATGAACCAATTCCCCTCTCGGCGAGAGTTTTTTGCTGCAACTGTTGCATCTCTTGCTTGGATACTCACAGGCGGAAAAGCCGATGCTTCAAGTCCCTCCATTTCCGTTGGTGCTCCCTGCAAAGCCGCTGGTCGCGAGCGAACAGTAAACGGTGTCACATTTGTTTGCCGTAAAGAGAAGAACAAACTGGTGTGGAGGCGCAAGAAGTTTCCAACCATCACTCAAGCAACCACCGAACGCGTGCTTGAGTCGGGCGACCTTGCTGTTGGTGAAACCAAAATTGTGAACGTACTCATCACTGGCGGTGGCACCACTGGCGTTGTGCTCACGCGAACCGAGACTGGAATCACTGCGTTGCGCGTTAATTGCTCACATCAAGGATTCCCTGTTAGCCGAGTAAAGAATGTGCTTGAGTGCGAATTGCACGGTTCGCAATTTGATCCAACGACTGGCGCAGCCCTTCTTGGTCCTGCAGTTAACCCGTTACGCCGTTACGAGGCTTCGGAGTCAAATGGCGGGATCTACGTAACGATCACACCGAACTGATCTATAAGTTCGCAGTTAGCGCGAGAAGCGAAGTAAGAACTCCAAGAGCCCGGAGCTCTCGACCGAAATTCCTGAAACACTTGGGTCGGGAATTTCCCAATCTGCAAACACAATTTCAATCTGCCCATTGACTTCAATAACACCATCAATCAGTCGCGCAAACAATTCAACATTGACGCTCTTGGTTACACCTCGCAAAGTGAGCTCTCCAGTTGCTGCTGCTGAAAAGTCAGAACCGGCAATCGCTTCGGGAGTTAACACGATGGGTGAAGTCAACATGAATTTTGCAGTCGGGAATGTTGCGGTATCAAGTATCCGTCCATTTACTTGCCTATCCCTGCGATCGCTATCGCTCACCAATGACGCCATCGCAACTTCAAACTCTGCACTAACAACAGAATCACCCTCTATGGTCAACGAACCTTTGACATCACCCGTCCGACCGACACCCTCGGTGCTTTGCCCAAACAAAATCTCCTTCACTCGGTAGCCAACTACCGAATCGGTTGCTATCAGCCATTCACCACTTAGATCACTCTCGCTACTGGCCACCGCCGTGCTCGTTACCAAGGAAGTGTCTGTTGGTTCAAGACTTAATGCATCCGGAGCATCTTCCTTGATCACATTGATATAGACCCAAGGCACACCAACTAAGGCAACAAAAACGGCCAGCAATGCAATTGCGCCACGAACTGCCCAAACCCTCACTGATTGACTCATAGCGATCAAGTTAGATCAAGATCTTGTGAGTCGTCGTGCCTAGATGACCTAAAGTTCCTTCAGCCGCACAAGGAGATTGACATGGGCAGAACAACACGCACTATTCCATCCACCCATACGGGGAGCCTTCCCCGCCCCGATGATTTGATCCAGATCACAAGCAGAGATCGATTGATTGCTGCACTAAAGTTGTGGAGAACATGCCGTCATCGCCCCCACTCCCCCCAGAGCTAGAACGCCTGAACCGCATATACATCGAAACATGCGAGGCATTCGACAACAACGAGATCTCTGCTGAAACCGCTCGCAACACCATTTTGGGATTGCGTGCAACCGACAGTCAAGGCCGCACCTGGGCGGTTGATCCTAAGAAATCAGGGAAAAGAGCCTCATTCAAGCAGGTTGGGGCCTCCCCAAACCTTGACGATGAATTCGCACGGATGAACCGCGTGTACCAAGAGACATGTGCTCAGTTTGATAGTGGACTGATTTCAGCAACGCAGGCACGCACAAAGATTCTTGCCATTTCATATACCGACGATTCTGGACGGACCTGGCGAGTTGACACAGAAAATTCTGGCAGGCGCGCAACATTTACATCCAGTCCATCTGTCACCCAACCCACTTCAGTTCAAGATACACAACCGATTCCGATAGTTAAATCCGAACTAGATGAAACCACAGTTTCGCCAAAAGATGAAGTTGATGAAGAGTTCATTTCGCGGAGGAATTTTCTCAGCGATCTCTCCGCAAAATCAATTGCGCTGGGAGTGCTGTCAGCAGGTGTGTTGTATCAAGGAGCAAAACTCTTTACAGGTGACTCGGATAGTTCCGAAACTGGCAACGATGCAAACGTCGACACCACAAATCCAGAAACTCCTGCCGAACCAGGATGGTTCAACAAGTTTGGTGAAGTTCCATTGAATACTGACATTGAATTTGGCCGTTCAGTGCAAGGAGTTCCACTTACCTTTTATCGGCGCCAAAGCGGAAGCGACGGCGCGCGGGTGTTGGTCGTTGGCTGTATCCACGGTGACGAATTTGTAGGTAACCGAGTTGTCGACATTCTTCGCGAGATGCCTCTTGAAGGAAATATCGACCTGTGGTTAGTTCGAACCATGAATCCGGACGGTCAGCAATTGCGAACGAGACAGAATGCCAACGGTGTCGACCTCAATAGAAATTTTCCCGATAACTGGCAAAAAATTGGTGAGCCAGGATCATGGCAATATTCGGGTACGGACAGCGCAAGTGAACCCGAGGTAAAAGGTCTGGTGAAACTTGGCGAACTCGTAAGGCCGCAGTTCGTTATTTGGTACCACCAGGACTACTTCCGCATTGGTCCAGGAACTGGACATGACGGTAAGGTTCGTGAAAAGTACGCCTCGCTGGTTGGGCTTCCACTCCTTGAACTGGATTGCCTGTGCGGATACCAGGGAGATAAACCATTACTCGAAGCCGTGTTCGGTGGTACGGGCGCTAATTGGGCTAAATCAATTCAGGGGCCAAAGAATGTGAGTATGACGGTTGAATTTGGTCCGACCTTGAGCGAAGAAGACGCGCAGCGAAACGCGCAAGCAGTTGTTTCGGTAACTAACGAGTTCTTCTAAATTCGCCGGTCAGTGGTGCACACTTTTCTGCGTGCAGCACCATCTTCATAGCAGTGCATTTCTGTATCAGCGACATTGAATTCCGCAAGGAAATCTGTTGCCTGCGGCAGGTTATTTACATAGGTACACGGATACACAGGAGAGTATGGGCATGGATTATCTGTATTTTCAGCGACTGCGGTACTAATGAAAGCTCCAAGAGCCAAAGTTCCATCAATATTGAGATGTATACCATCTGGTCTGAACCAAGATTTCTGGCCAGCACTGTAAGCATTCCAGTCAGCGAGCACAAAATGTTGTGTATTGCGTGCAACCATGTCACGTAGGACAGCATTGAACTCGGCATACACCGAACGTTTCCCACGAGAACCGGACGCTGGGAAATAGAGCGACTCTTTGTAGGTCAATACAATTACTTTTAGATTTTTAGCTCGCACAACTTCAAGAAGGTCTTTGTACTCTTCGCTGATTTTCCTCACGCTGCTGTCATATCCTGCCATCAGCACCACCACATCAAACCTTTCTGTGGTGTCATTTAATACGGTGACAACATTTTTAGGAGTTCGCTTTTCTCGTCCAAAACACGACCACTCTGAAATGCGACGGCATGACTCCGTATCTAACTTGTATGTGAAACCTTTCAATGACTTCGTACCATCTTCAAACCATCGAAGCCCTGCCATCGTTGAATCACCGAGCAACAAAGCGTTGACTGGTTTTACTGGCGGAATCAAATTTTGTGATGCCCCAGTGGAATCAATAGAAATTGCCGCCTCACGTGCAGCCTCAATTTCAGCAAGTTGCATTGCCCCCGCATCAATTTTTGGCGCAATTGCAAACAGCACCACCACTGCGGAAAGGCTGAGTGACATTGCGATACCTGCAGCAGACAAACTGCGAATTGAAACTGCTGAAAGCCACATGTTGTGACGAACTGGTTGTTCAATTGCGCGATAGGAAATTGCCGACAACACGAGCGCCGCAACAACAATCCATGCCTTCCCCCACGCCGATGGGGTTCCAAATCTGGCTTCAATCAATATGAGTAGTGGCCAATGCCACAAATACAGCGAGTAACTGCGTGCGCCAAGGCTTTGCAGTGGTTCTAATGAAAGAAGAGAAACTGGGCCAAACTTTGCGCTTCCAGCAATCAGCACAAACAAGGTGCCGACGATTGGGACCAACGCTGCATAGCCGGGGAACACAGTGGTCTCCGAAAAAATCACAGCAGCACCAACGATTACTACGAGACCAATCCATCCACCTACTGCCCTCACTAGACCTGGGATTTTGTCAAAACGAGTTCCTGCAAGCGCCAGCAACGCACCGGCACTGATTTCCCAAAACCGCGAATACGGAAGGTAATACCCGGCACCGGGGTGACCCTTCGTGATCAGAATTGACGTGATCAGCGATGCAAACCCAGCGACTGCTCCTACTCCAACAAGCCATTTCTTCCAATTGGCTTTTCCGTACTTCACGGCCGCAAACACCACGAGCGGCCACAACAAATAGAACTGCTCTTCAACCGCTAGCGACCAAAAGTGCCGTAATGAAGATGGTGCGGTAACGCCAGATAAGTAGTCAGATGTCCGAAAGAACAACACAATATTTGCGCAAAATCCAAGCGCACCAAGACCGACCGCGCTGAGTTCTCGAACTTTTCCTGGCTCAAGCATGAACAGACCAGCGACGATCGTCGCAAGAGTTACCAGTATTGACATTGGCAATATTCGCCGCGCACGCCTGGCCCAAAAATTGCGCAAATCAATTGAGCTCCGCTCACCCGCTTCGTCGATCAATAGTTGGGTGATCAGAAATCCAGAAATGACGAAAAATACGTCCACACCGATGTACCCACCGGACAACCATGGCACCCCGGCGTGATTCAACACCACCAGCCCAACGGCAAGTGCGCGCATGCCCTCGATGTCTGTACGGCGCGTCTTCACTGGAGTGACGCTACCAATCGGGGCTACATTGTGCGAATGGACAACACACAAACTGCAGTATTCGGCATGGGCTGCTTCTGGGGAGCCGAGCGCTTGTTTTGGTCATTGAATGGCGTTTCTGAAACAGCAGTTGGATACGCAGGGGGCGTAACCACAAATCCTTCGTATAAGGAGGTATGTAGCGGTACCACACACCACGCCGAAGTGGTGCTCGTGAAGTTTGATCCAGCCGTTATCTCTTATTCAGAATTGCTCAACGTGTTTTGGGAGAACCACGACCCAACTCAAGGCATGCGACAGGGAAACGACTTTGGAACGCAATACCGCAGCACAATTTACACAACGAGTGATGAGCAGGCTTCTCTTGCGCAGACGTCATGCAAGAGTTTTCAATCTGGTCTTACCAAAGCTGGATATGGAACGATCACCACTGAAATCGCACCGCTTGACACGTTTTATATGGCAGAGGAATACCACCAAAAATACCTGGCGAAAAACCCGGACGGTTACTGCGGTATCCGCGGCACGGGTGTTACCTGTGCATCAGGTGTTTGACGCGTCGTAAATTCCTTGAATTGCCGAATTCAGCAAAGCATCAAATTCTGCGTCTGACTGTTTTGCCGACAAGCCCTCAGTGAGTGCGCGCGAAAAACTGGCAATCACACCCTTATTCTTCGCAAGAGCAACGTTTGCATCTGCACGGCTGTAGCCGCCAGAAAGCGCAACGACACGAACAACACGTGGGTGCGCAACAAGTTCGTCAAAAAATCCTGCTGTGTTTGGAAGCGTGAGCTTCAACATCACGTTTTGATCTGCTGACAGCGCGTTCAGCTCCGACAAGATTGCGGCCTTCATCAAAGCTTCTGCTTCTGCTTTCTGTGGACTCTTAATGTCGACTTCTGGCTCAATGATTGGCACAAGACCAGCAGCGATGATTTGCTTGCCAACTTCAAATTGCTGACTGACTACTGCTTTGATTCCTTTCTCGTTTGCCAACTTGATGACCGAACGCATCTTGGTTCCAAAAACACCGTGTTGTTTCGCGCGCTCAAGCAACGCGTTCAGTTCTGGCATCGGCTTCATTACTTGCACGCCATCAGCTTCATCGGCCAAGCCTTTGTCGATCTTCAAAAACGGCACAACGCCCTTGTTTTCCCACAAGAACTCTGCTGAACCTTTGCCGTCAATCTTGCGGTCCATGGTCATCTCAAACAAAATGGCACCCAATACTCGTTCGCCAGAAAACGCGGAGCTCTTGATAATTCGAGTGCGCATTGCATGAATGAGGTCATACATTTGCTCGTCACCTGAGTATTCGCTCTCTTCAATGCCGTACAGTTTCAATGCCTTTGGAGTACTTCCACCACTTTGATCGAGTGCCGCAATAAAACCTTTGCCGCTCTTCACCTTTGCAAACTGTTCGTTATTCATCCACGTGCTCCTTCATTTTGTATGTCACGAGTGTAATTCGCCGGGCGTTACACCTAAAGGCGGTAGCTTTTCTCCACGACCGATCGGGAAATACCGATGGTGCCACTGCCCCGTCAATTCGTAGATCGCACTGCCACGCTGGCCATCTGACGTGGTGACCTGCATTTCGGAAAGTCCACCGCCGAGCACGTTTGGAGTCTTCAATGCAATGCCGCTGTATCGCTGTGCCCATCTGCCCGATCCTTCCACGACAATCCTGCGCCCACCCTCAAGCGTGAACGACAAGATGCCAGCCAAACCTGCAACTTCTTCACCAAATTGACCATAGGAAACGTCGTTCCCGTTTGCGTCTTGCCATTGAAGATCATGCTCAAAGGCGATTACTGGTATTGGTTCTCCTCCGCCAACTGGGGCGAAACAGCCGTCGGTGTACACACGAGCGCCATTTGGATACTCCCAGTGCCACACCTGCAGAAATCCTTCTTCAAGTTGAATTGGCGTCCACATCCACATTGGGCAACGGTTATGCACTCGCACACCCCACGAATGGTCGCGCTGACCCCACCAATTGTTGACTTCGTAGGTTTTTCCGTTGTGCACATACGTGCCGTTGTAGGTTCCGCTTTGAAACATATGCGTCTGATCCCACACCACTTCGTTACCAGCCTTCATCGTTCCACGTCGCAATTGATATGGGGAAGTTCGTGCGGTGAACGTAATGTCGAGTTCAACAGGAGTCGTGTCAGATTTACGTGCGAGCAAATGAATTGTCTTTTTGGGCTCAACAACGTCAATTGAAACAGGGCCAACATTCCAGTTGTTTGGGTCTGCTGCCGTAGGTCGTGCGTGACGCGCCATCACGGGTGAATTACCCACACGACCGAGTTGCAACGAATCCATTTCATTGTGTGCAGGAAAATGCGCAAGCGTCAAAATGAGGACATCTCCTGGTTCGTTGCGCTTGTGCATGATGAAGAACAAACTTTCGCGCCAGCTGTCATTGTGATGAACAACATTGCGAAAGGGTTCGGGAAGTTGATGGCCGAATCGTTCGTCTTCTGCGTCAAAATGTGCCATATTTTTTTCCTATCTGAAGAGTGACAAAGTTTTTAAATCAATCATTTGTTGTCCGTGACGATTCGCCATTGCGGCAAACATCGCGTCTCCACGCTCTGTCTGCTTCACCAACATTGACGCAACAATTGCCATGATGTAACCAGAGGTTGCGAACAGTCGATATTGATCCCACGCTTCTATCCAAGACAAGGTGATTCCAGATTGCACCAAACCATCGTGATACCGGTGAACAAGTTCGCCTTCCACCTGGCGACGTTGCTCAGGAGCGAAACTCGCACCAATGAAATACGCAAGATCGGTTGCACCCGATGAAATGCTTGCTGTTTGCCAGTCAACCACTTTCACTTGTATTCCGTGCGACGTTTCCATAAATAACAAATTGTCCAATCGGAAGTCGCGATGCACGATGGTTTCATTGTTTGGATATGCGCGGTCGTAGCCATCAATGTTTGCAACTAGTTGTGCTCCAAGTTCCAAGACCTCAGCACTGACGAGCGAGGAGAATCGTGTTGCAAAACCAGCAAATACTGACCGCAACAAGTCTCGCGTTCCTTGTGAACTTTCCAGCGTGTGCCGTGGCATCCAGCCGAGAGCATCCAATTGCTCTGAGTTCCACAGGGGTGTGTGCAACCGAACCAGTTCATCAATTCCTGCCCGAGCCTGCTCAACGGTTGCGCCAGCGATTTGATCTCCTTGCTTACCATCAACAATGTCTTCAAGCACCAATACGAAGTCATCTTGAGGTGCATCAAACCACACATGCAAACACTTTGGAGCACTCACTCCCACCAAAGACTTCACTTCGGTGTAAAAACCTGTTTCCAGTTCATAGCAACGCGTGATTCGCGAAGCAGCACGACTACTTTCACTTTGCGAAGGAACTTTCACCACCACTGATGGTGGTAACTGACCTTGCGATCCAGCAACAAATGAAACTCGGTAGCTCTCGGCCATTTGACCAGTGCCGATAGGTGTAACTGACTCGATTTTCAGACCAGACACGCCGAGGTGCTGCGCAAGATACTCGGCACTAACACCTATATGCGACGAAATATCCCCCACGTCAAAACCCTAGACCCTCAACCGAAGGAGGACCCAAGGAGAAGTACCCTTGCCACGTGCGCCAAACCCTGCATCCGGTTGCCTATTCCACTGAACTAGGAACTTCGCCTCTCTCAGTGAGACTGCTTGGTCAACCACTGGTTATATGGCGGGACAGCCAGGGAACTGCGCATGCAACAAGCGATGTTTGTGTACACCGCGGAACCGCACTCAGCGGTGGATGCGTAAAGGGCGACACCATCATGTGCCCGTATCACGGATGGCAATTTGACGGAAGTGGCACATGCACGCACATCCCTCAACTGGAAGACCCAACAAAGGTTCCGACCAAAGCCAAGATTGATGCTCACACTTGTGTTGAGCAATACAACTTGATTTGGGTATCACTTGATGCACCGCGTCGACCGCTTCCTTCCATTCAAGAATTTGGTGCGAGCGATTGGGTGTGGGTGAACTGCGGCCCTTATGAATGGAACGTGCATTCATCGCGTCAACTTGAGAACTTCACCGACTTCGGACACTTCCCTTGGGTGCACCCAGGACTACTTGGTGACATCAACCGACCTGTGGTACCCGATTATGAAGTTCGCACCGAAGGACACGTGGTGAAGTACGACATCAGGCGCCCCGAAGCTCCAAACACCGATGACTTCCCTGTGTTTGCAAATGCATCGACCGAAGCACCTATGCGGACATCGCAATACGAGATCCACACACCCTTCACACTCCTATTACATCTTGGTTGGGGTGGCAAAGAAGGCATGGTGTATTTCTTTGTATCGCAACCAGTTGATGACGAACATTCGCGCGGATTTCTTGTTATCGGTCGCAATTACAACTATGACCAACCAGATTCAGTGCTACAAGAATTTGAAGACGTCATTTTTAATCAAGACAAAAAGATTGTCGAATCGCAAACTCCCAAGAAGGTGCCATATGACATCACCAAAGAACTCCATATGAAATTTGATGCCGTTGCATTGGCTTATCGTAAGACTATGACTGCAAATGGGTTCATTGACTAATTGCTAAGGTTCGACGATTGCAAAGCCTGTTGCGAAAGTATCGAGATTGCCAAATATATTCAGCAATGCAGTGGCATCACCTTTAATAGTCACTGTTCCCGCACTGAGCTCATCGGCAAACGTTGTTGCTTGAGCAATGA
>BJFW01000020.1 GCA_014190095.1 Actinomycetes bacterium
CAATTGCAGGACTTGCAGTTGGCTGGCGCATTCGCAGTTCAGTGTTAGACGCAGTAATCGGATACTCACTGTTGTTGTTTTTCTCGTACGCGTTTTCTTGGGTTATGGCCTGCATCGGCCTTGCAGTACGCACACCAGAAGTAGTGAACAACGCTTCGTTCATGGTGCTGTTCCCGCTTACGTTTATCGCCAACACATTTGTGCCATCCGACAATTTGCCAGCTGCCTTTAGAACGATTGCCGAATGGAACCCCGTTTCGGCATTAACGCATGCAGCACGCGTTCACTTCGGCAACATCCCGGTATCTACGCCAGAGCCCACGGCATGGCCAATACAAAACAGCACGCTGTACACACTTATTTGGGCAATTGGCTTAATCCTGGTGTTTGCACCAATTGCGTCGCGCTCGTACCAACGAGCCGGCGCCCGTTAAATCGATTTACTCGATACGCAGGCCAGAGATTGCTCGAGAAATCACCAGTTGCTGGATTTCTGAGGTGCCCTCGAAGATGGTGTGAATCTTTGCGTCACGGTGCCAGCGCTCGACTGGGTATTCGCGTGTGTAGCCATATCCACCCAAAATCTGAATGGCTTCTTCCGTCACTTTCACCGACATCTCTGATGCGTAGTACTTGCTCTGTGAACCTTCGGCGTTCTTAAAGCCACCATTCTTCGCAAGCCACGATGCACGCCAAATGAGCAAACGTGCTGCATCAATTTGGGTGATCATGTTGGCAAGTTTGAACGCAATTGCTTGGTGCATGATGATTGGCTTACCAAATGCATGTCGTTCTTTTGCGTAGTCAAGTGCATACTCATACGCTGCGCGTGCAATGCCTAACGCCTGCGCACCCACCGCTGGGCGAGTTGCTTCAAATGTTGCCATCGCTGGTTGCTTACCACTTGATGTTCCTTCGCGGTAGCGAGCAAGTTTGGCATCAAGCTTTTCTTTTCCGCCCAACAAGCAACGACCCGGTACGCGAACATTGTCGAGCACAACCTCTGCTGTATGGCTTGCACGAATTCCGTGCTTCAAATACTTCTGACCCTGTGACAATCCCTTAGTTCCTGGAGGAATGATGAAGCTTGCTTGGCCACGACCTTTTAGTTCTGGGTCAACTGCAGCAACTACTACGTGCACATTGGCAATTCCACCGTTAGTGATCCACGCCTTTGTTCCGTTCAATACCCACTCATCATTTGCTTCGTCGTACACCGCGCGCGTGCGCAAGTTTGAAACGTCGCTACCTGCATCTGGTTCGCTTACACAAAACGCACCGAGTTTCACGTCGTCTGGTGTTCCGTAGCACTGTGGGACCCACTCCATCATTTGTTCAGGAGTTCCGTTTCCTGCGATACCTGCAGCAGCAAGGCCAGAACCCATGATTGCCATGCCGATACCAGCATCGCCCCAGAACAATTCTTCAATTGCCACCACCATGGTGAGACCAGTTGGGTCAGACATTGCATTCATGATGAAGTCGAGGCCGTACAAACCGATCTTTGCGGCTTCTTGCACGACTGGCCATGGGAACTCTTCCTTTTCATCCCACTCGTGTGCGGCAGGACGAATGGTGTCTACCGCGAACTGATGAATCCAGTCCTTGAGTTGTAATTGGTCATCATTGAGTGCAAGTGAAAATTCAGCCATGCGCACAAGTTACCGCACGGTAAGCGCCGGTGCTACTTCGAACGGGTAACGGGAATCTGCAGAACTGCCGGCGCAATCGACTCCAAAATGAGCTTTGCGCCTGGCTTGTATACGTGTACTCCATCCCAGCGGTAACTCAGGCTGTTGGCAACCTTGGGGTCTGAACACCATTCCTTCGGTCCGTTCACGAAGTACACCCCATCGTTTTCGGGTGCTGCCACTTCGCGCATCAATGCATTCAGGTGACCCGTGCGAGCGTCATCGCCGCGCTGCGGCAATGGTGGAACTGGTCCACCCTTCGATTCAACCGGCCGCATACACGCAACTTCAAGGAGTGCAACGGCAACATTTTGTTTTCGCAACGCATCAATGCCACGTTGCAACTGCGTCTTAAACATGGTGTCTGCAGGAACGGAGTTCACTTTGAACAGAAAGCTGTTGATCTGCAGATCCATCACCTCCCAGGCACCAATTACCACCAGCGCAACATCGGCATTTGCTTGTGCTGCCGACTTTGCCCACTTAGTTTCAAATCCTTTGCAATTAGCAAAGTTACGACGGAACTTTCCGCTAGTTCCACCAATACCGACACCTCGGTCGTACACGCCACAACCATCAATTGAACCGTTCGTAATTACAAATGTTTTTTCAATACCACTTGGCTTGTTTACTGCCAGCGAGTGGGCTTGTGAGTCGCCAACAATTACTACGCGCCTGGGCAACTTTGCAAGCGTCGTGCTGGTGACCGGAGTATTCACCGCCGTGGTTGCTGTTGTCGGCAGTGTTGTCGGGACAACAAACACCACATCAGAATTTCCAGTATCAACCGAAACGTCGCGCGCCTGAATTCCCGACAACTGCACACTTGTTACACCAACGAGTGCGACCACCACAACAGTGAGTGCTACGGGAAGTCTGCGACGCATGGCTGACAATTGTCGCCGTTGGCGGAGCCAATTGCCAATCGCACCTTTTCGCGCTGGGGTTTCAATGAATTGATAGACAAATTCGTTGATGATGACCGTTGCTGTTAACGCATATGCAAGACGAATTGACGACAGTCGCGCACCTGCCACTACAAAAATTGGCCAGTGCCACAAATACAAACCGTATGAACGCCGGCCAACCTCGACAAGCAGCGGAAATGACAGCCCTCGCTTCACCAGTGATTTTCCCGAACGCACGACAACCGCAATAATCACTGCGGATGCAACTGTTGCGGCAGCAAGACCGCCCATGTATAACTGCTCGTCGGCAACATGAATAAATGCAGAGATATACCCAAGCGTTGCCAATGCACCCAGCGCCAACACGTCAGCAAAACCAGATCGCACCTTCGCAAACCGAACAACTGCCTTTTTCCATGGATGCCACACACATGCCAGCGCCGCACCAAGTAACAGTCCACTCGACCTGGTAATCGTGCTCAGATACAAAAAGTTGATGCGGGTTTCGTTATCGGCAATAAAGGCCAGCGCGGTTCCCGTCATCACGCCTGCTGCCAAGAGCCCAATAACTACAGCTGAAATCCACCTTGGAATTCGTTTGTTTCCCAGTATAAAAACAAATGCAATTGGCCACAGCACATACCACTGCTCCTCTACTGCCAATGACCAAAGGTGTCGAAGCATAGGCAACGAGTTCGCCGCAAAGTACGGAGTGTCTACGAAATAGATCTGCCACCAATTTGAGAAGTAACCAAGTGCAGGTAAGACATCTTGACGAAAATCTGGTGCGGAATCCTTCGCAAAAAACGTCACCGTCACAAGAGACGCGACCAGCATGGTGAACAGTGCTGGAAGCAATCGACGCGCACGTCGAATCCAAAACTGCTTCAGGCTCACTTTGCCCGAAGCATGTTGTTCGTCAATCATCAGAGACGTAATAAGAAAACCACTGACAACGAAAAACACTTCCACGCCAATGAATCCACCTGGAATCCAATGAATTCCAGCGTGATACAAAATGACGGCAATAACGCTCAGTGCACGTAGGCCATCAAGCGCAGGCTGATAACCCATACGAGTTTTTTCGCTCATTTTGAATGGTGAAGAGATTGACGCGAAGCAACAACAATGGCAATCAAATACACGCCTGCACCAAGCGTGAACGGTGCACCGACGCCAATGTGATCAAAAGCCAAACCCGCTAGCGGCGGGCCAATTACTCGAGCAAGAGCATTTGACGATTGCTGAAAACCAAGCACTTCCCCACGCTTATCTTCGGGTGCAGAGTTAGCAACAAGCGTGGTGAGTGATGGACTTGCAATTCCTGCACCAACCACCATCAACGCAAGCGCAATGATCAGCACAGGCCAAATAACTGCGGCACCAAGGAACAACATTCCCACTGCAACGCACACTTGACCAAAACGGAGCAACTTCAATGAACCGAACCTCTGCGTTAGCGGACCAATCAGCCCACCCTGCACTGCAGACATCAGTAATCCGACTGCAAGAAAAACCGCAGCCGTGCCGGCTTCTGTCAAATTGAATCGTGACCCTCCGAACAACGAAAAAGTAGCTTCAAATCCAGCAAATGGAAGCACTGAGAAAAATCCGATCAACACAAATGATGTGATGCTGCGCTTTTTTGACTCATGCTTTTCGACTGAAATGTGTTCGTGAACCGTTTTCGTTTCTGGCAAGCGAATGATTGCTGCAACCGCGTTGATTGAAGCAAGCACTCCGGCAACATAAAAAGGAACGTGTGGTCCGCCAAGTGCAGCAAGACCACCAAGTGCTGGCCCAACAACAAATCCAACACCGAAGGCCATGCCCAACAAGCCAAGCATTCGTGCTCGTTGCTTTGGAGCACCAAGGTCGGCAATTGCGCTTTGTGCAACCGACACGCTTGCTCCCGATGCACCATCGATGAGTCGGCCCAAAAACAGCACCCACAAAGCACCAGCAGCGCCAGTAATGAAGCTGCCGATGGCAGTACCAATGAGCGAAATGACGATTACTGGCTTTCTACCAACACGATCTGACCAGCGACCAAGGATCGGCGAAAACACCATTTGCGCCAATGAAAACGAGGCAAACAATAGACCTACTTGAAAACCATTTGCACCATATCGGTCGGCGTAACGACCAAGAATTGGCGCAACGATTCCAAAGCCCACCATGTCGAGCGCAACTGTTGACCAAATGACCCAGAAGCCACGTGGCAACGGTTCGCGAACTGGCGTTTCAGTATTCATGTTGAGTGGAACCGAATCTAACTGCGACGCACTCGCGTGCCGTCTTTCGTGGTTTCCACCACATAGCCGGCCACTTGAAGTTCGTTTCGAATTGCGTCTGCTTGGGCGAAGTCTTTCGCTTTTCGCGCAGCATCTAATGCATTCGCTCGCTCAACGATTGCCGCGTCAATATCATCTCCAGCGCGCAGTTTCAAACCAAGTGCATTTGTCATTTCGGTAACCGCGCTTGCCAGTGCTGCAGTAGTTGCACTGTCACCTGTTTCTGCAGCGATGTTTGCACGACGTACCGCATCAAAAATCAGCGCCATGGCCGACGAGGTGTCCAAGTCATTATCCATGTAAGTGCGGAACTTGGCGATCACGGTTGCATCTGGTTCAGCAGATGGCAGCGATGCATTTGCCATGCGATTTGCAAAACCATCGAGGCCGGCGAGCGAATTCACTGCGGCATCAATGTTGTCTTGACCAACTTTCACAGGTGAGCGGTAGTGCGTTTGTAAGAGCAACATGCGATACGCGCGTGGGTCGTAGTGCTGTACCAAGTCCACAAGGTTGGTGACGTTGCCAAGACTTTTTGACATCTTTTCGCCTTCGGTGTCAACGACAAATCCGTTGTGCATCCAGTGCTGCGCGAAAGTTTTTCCAAGTGCCACTGCTTGCGCGCGTTCGTTTTCATGATGCGGGAAGCGCAAGTCTGCGCCACCGCAGTGCAAGTCAAAACCTTCGCCGAGCAACTCCAAACTCATCACCACGCACTCGCTGTGCCAGCCCGGTCTGCCTGCACCCCAAGGTGATGGCCAACTTGGTTCACCAGGTTTTGAAAATTTCCACAATGCAAAGTCGGCTGCTTGGCGCTTCTGCGCAGCGCCAAGCACTTCACGATCCCCACCACCACTCAACATGTCATCCAAACTTTGATGAGCAAGCAATCCATAGTCAGGCACTGAAGAAATGTCGAGATACACGCCATCGTCGGTGGTGTATGCAACATTGCGCGACACAAGGTCGCCAATCATTGACACCATCTGTTCTACATACTCAGTTGCATGAGGAACGTCAGTTGGACGCAACACGCCAAGTTCGCCCATTGCCTTAAACCACACGTCCTCGCACTTGTGCGTGATCTCGCTCCAGTCACGATTTTCGCGATTCGCGCGATCAATAATTTTGTCGTCAATGTCGGTGATATTCGACACCAATCGAACCTGCACTCCGGACCACTCCAAATACCGGCGCAGAATGTCGTACACCAAGGTGGCTCGACCGTGACCCAAATGCGGCGGCCCATACACAGTTGGCCCGCACAAATAGATGCCCAATTTGCCCGGCTCTCGCATTTTCAGTTCACGCACATCGCGCGTAACGGTGTCGTACAAATGCAGCACGAGTCAAGCCTAGAGGCGCAACAAGATGCCAAGCAGAGTTGCGCTCTAATACAGTTGAACCGCGATGAACGTCCCCGAAAAGCCAACCCTCGACAACCTGGAATCCACTCTCATCAAAAAATGGGAGGCGTCGGGCGTCTACACCTTCGATCGAACTACATCACGCGACCAAGTTTTTGCCATTGACACCCCACCACCAACTGTCAGCGGTTCACTGCATATGGGTCACGTCTTCAGTTATACGCACACCGACACCGTTGCACGCTTTTGGCGCATGCGCGGCAAGAGTGTGTTCTACCCAATGGGTTGGGACGACAACGGTTTACCAACCGAGCGTCGTGTGCAGAACTACTTCGGCGTGTCGTGCGACCCAAACGTTGCATACGACCCAAAGTTCACACCACCATTTCGTGGAGACGTTCCAAAGGATCATCGCGCGGTAGCCATTTCGCGCCCAAACTTCATTGAATTGTGTGTTGAACTGACACATCAAGACGAAAAGATTTTTGAAGACCTCTTCCGCAGGCTTGGACTTTCGGTCGACTGGTCGTTGTTGTACACCACCATTAGCGACTACGCGCGCCGAACAAGTCAGGCAGCATTCATTCGCAACTTGTCACGCGGTGAGGCATACGCGCAAGAAGCACCAACACTGTGGGACGTTGACTTCGGCACTGCAGTTGCACAAGCCGAACTTGAAGACCGCGAGCGACCTGGTGCATATCACTCCATTAACTTTGCACGCACCGATGGTTCGGGCAACGTCACCATTGCCACCACTCGCCCAGAATTGATTCCTGCTTGTGTTGCACTCGTTGCGCACCCAGACGACCCGCGGTATCAGCCGTTGTTTGGAAAAACCGTGCGCACGCCTTTGTTCAATGTTGAAGTTCCTGTCGTTGCTCATGAACTCGCACAGATCGACAAAGGCACCGGCATCGCCATGATCTGCACATTCGGCGACCTCACCGACGTCATTTGGTGGCGTGAACTGAATTTGCCAACGCGGGCAGTCATTGGTCGTGACGGTCGCATCGTTGCCGACATGCCTGAGTGGATTACTTCGGCTACAGGAACTGCGAATTACACAGCACTTGCTGGCAAAGGCGTAAAACAGGCACAGACCGCAATCGTTGAGATGCTGCGTCAAAGCGGCGACATGAACGGCGAGCCAGAACCGATTACCCACCCAGTGAAGTTCTTTGAAAAGGGCGATCGTCCACTCGAAATTGTGACCAGCCGCCAGTGGTACATCCGCAACGGTGGTCGCGATGAAGTGTTGCGTGCTGCACTGCTGAAACGCGGTGACGAACTTGCATGGCACCCCGACTTCATGCAATACCGATACACCAACTGGGTTGGCGGACTAAACGGTGACTGGCTAATTAGTCGTCAGCGTTACTTCGGAGTTCCTATTCCGCTGTGGTATCCACTTACCGCTACGGGCGAACCAGACTTCAATAACCCAATCATTCCAAGCGAATCGCAGCTTCCAATCGACCCAAGCTCCGACGTTCCTGCTGGCTTTACCGAAGCACAACGCGGAGTTGCTGGTGGATTCATGGGCGAACCAGACGTCATGGATACGTGGGCTACATCATCACTCACTCCGCAAATTGCTGGCCGTTGGATTGATAACGACAAGTTGTTTAACAACATTTTTCCAATGGATGTTCGCCCGCAGGCTCACGACATCATCCGAACATGGTTGTTTGCAACAACAGTGCGATCACACTTTGAACACAACATTGCACCATGGAAAAACGCTGCACTGTCGGGATGGATTCTTGACCCGGATCGCAAAAAGATGTCGAAGTCAAAAGGCAACGTTGTCACGCCAATCGATTTGTTTGAGCAATACGGCAGTGATGCAGTTCGTTATTGGGCAGCAAGTGCTCGCCCAGGAGTAGACACTGCATTCAGCGAAGACCAAATGAAGGTGGGCCGCAAACTTGCAACCAAGTTGCTCAATGTCACAAAGTTTGTACTTGGCTTCGGAGAAGCAAACCCATCTGCAACGCCAACAGAAGCGGTTGATATTGCGATGCTCGCCCGACTTGCATCAGTTGTGGACGAAGCAACTACTGCATTTGAAACATACGACTATGCACGTGCACTTGAAAAATCTGAATCGTTCTTCTGGTGGTTCTGTGACGATTATGTGGAACTCGTTAAAACTCGCGCATACTCGGAAGGCGTAGGGTCCGATTCAGCACGTGCAGCCTTGCAACGTGCGCTCAACACCTTGCAACGTTTGTTTGCCCCGCATATTCCATTTGCAACAGAAGAGGTGTGGAGTTGGTGGCAGACCGGAAGCATTCACCGTGCATCTTGGCCAACTCGCACAGATTTGCTTGGCGGAACAACTGCAATTGAAACGACTGAGGCACTGCTCGATGCGGTGTGCAATGTGCTTGCAGTTATTCGCCGCACAAAAACCGAGGCAAAGGTTTCACAGCGAGCCGAGGTTGAACATGTGTTGGTAAACGCAACCGAGGCGCAGATATCACTCCTACAAGCCGGCTTGGTGGACTTGCTGAACGCCGGCGTTGCTCAACAAATTGAATTTGCCATACACCCAAGCGAACAAATTTCGACAACCGTACGTCTTGTGGCTCAATGACCAAGTACCAGCGCCCGCGCTCGCACTATGCGGTGCTCTTTTTCAATATTGCAATTGCAGCCTCGTTGGTTGTCGTTGGTGGTGGCCTGTTATACGCGGGTCAGCGACTGGGTGAACGCCAAGTTGTCAGTTTGAATCGCGGTGACGACGTTGCAGTAAACGAGGATGCCAATATCTCGCCTTCAGATCAATGGAACCTCAGCGAGGGCGACCTTGAGGCAAAAAACTTTCTGCTAACAGGCTCCGACAATGGCAACTGTGTAGACCCAAATTCGCCATATGCAGGGGCTTTTGGCGACCGCAACTCGTTTGGTGAGCGCAGCGACACCATCATGATTATTCGGGTCAACCCGAAGGACAATCAAGCCGCCTTTCTCTCATTCCCTCGCGACCTGTGGGTGAAAATCGCGGGCTCAACGCGCTCAAATCGAATAAATACGGCGTTCGAACGCAAGAACCCCAACACTCTTGCCGACACCATCTACCAAAACTTCGGAATCAACATTGACCACTACGTCAATATTGATTTCTGTGCGTTTAAAGAAATTGTGGATGCAGTCGGCGGAGTCAAGGTTCCGTTCCTTTACGAAACTCGTGACAAGAAAACTGGGTTGTACATTCCTGGTCCGAGTTGCTTTGAGTTCAGCGGTGATCATGCCCTCGCATACGTTCGTTCACGCTCTGGATATTCCTACTTTGACACTGCGAAGAACTCTTGGGTCTCAGACGGAACTTCTGACCTCGGTCGAATTAGTCGCCAGCAAGATTTCATCCGCCGAGCAATGCAACGCGCTCTTGATAAAGGTTCTTCCAGTCCACGCGTTGCAAACCAACTCCTGAATGCCGCATTGAAGAATGTGATCACCGATGACCAATTAACACCGATCACCATGTTGCAACTGGCGCAAGCAATGCGCAATCTAAACACCAATGGAATACCGACGTACACAGTTGAAAGTTCTGGTCAGATGATTGGCGATCAGGCTGTGCTTGTTCCGCGAATTCAGAATGACACCATGCGTGAAATTCTTGCTCTGTTTCAGGGTAAAGCAAGTTTTGCAACACCAGGTTCTGCCGCAAGCAATCCGTCACCCGACACCACCTCTGCTGAAGGCGCAATGGGCGCAATTATCTCCACGGTTGCGTACTTGAAAACACAAGCAAGCAATGGTGTTACACCACCAACGATTCCTGTCGTTGCTCCTGAACAAAACTCGTACGGCATTTCGCCACCTAACGACCCAACCTGTCGCTAGTCAAGCACTCGACGCATGGCGTCGGGAATATCGCTTGGTCCGCTCACAGTTGTAAAGCGGGCACCCACCGAATCGGCAAACACTCGGGCCTCTGCGTCGTCTTCCAAGGGAGCAATCACCACAAGTTCGTCTAATGACTTTGCGGCTGCGCGCGCATCGCCATCAACAGTTGCTCGACAATCCGATAACAGCACCGTGATGCGTCTCGACGCTTTCGAGCGTGACAACTGCTCTCGTGATGCGTGCAATGCACCTGCCAAGTCGGTTGTGCCAAACCCGCGAAGCGCGAGCACCGTGTTCACCACGTCATCGCCAGACTTGTGAACGTCTTGAGATTTGGCCGCAATCACGTCTTTGCCAAACACCAGCACGCTGTAATCAGCAGGCTCACGAGCCGCAATTGAGGCTGCAGCCATTGCCGAATTGGCAAGCGGCTTACCACCCATCGACCCACTGCGGTCCACCACCAGGCTGATGGCTGTTCCTGGCTTCAACCATCCACGCACTCGTAGCTCATCAGCATCTACAACACCTGTTGCGCGCAATTCATTCAATGCATCAAGGCTTGCATCAACATCAATGTCTCCTGCATCGGGTTGATACTTACGCAGTGACATTTTTCCAATTCCTCGCGGACGCGGTTTTCCGCTTTGGGCGAGTTCAATCAAGATTCGACCAGCAAGTTTGCGCGCAAGATCACGTAAAGCCGGATCGGTTGCAGCGGTTATGTCAGCAAGCATCGACAATGTTTCATCGGGAGAGTTCTGCATCGCTTCATCAAATGCAACTTCATCAAGTTCACCAACCTCGGGTGAGATCTCTTCAAACCCAGAGTGCTTTGACAACTCTTTGCGCGATGTTGTTCGCTTGCTTGCTTGCTGCGCAGCCTGTTCAGCCTGAGCACCTTCTTTTACTAACGGGAGTTCGTTGCCCCAGTCGGGGCGCCAGCTTTTCCCGCGTCGCCGTCTTCCGGCTTCACACCAAATACGTCAGCAAAGATTTCGGTGATCACTTCTTCTGCCGAGCGCACACTGCCTTCACGCAACCGCACACGACCCGTCAATGCAACGAGTGCACTGTCTAAACCAATCGCAGTTGACTCAACCGACGCATTACGCATCGCTGACAAACTTGCAGCAACCACTGCAGTGTCTATTGCACCACGAACTGAGGAACCGAAACGCAAGTCGGAGTGATTACGCGTACGGCGGACCATTTCAACAACCTTGCCAACCCAGTCGCTCGATGCGTTTGACGTGCTGTTCTGTTTCGCGATTTCACGCAGCACAATTTCCACTTCATCTGTTGCGCTTTGGTACGTCATTGCAACACGGCACACGCGGTCGTACACCGCACTTGAAATACGTGCCGTGCCAACTGCATCAAAGGGATTCATTGCTGCAACAAGTCGGAATCCCGCAGCGCTTTTCACAGTGCCAAGTCGTGGAACAGCAATTTCACCTTCGCTCATCACCGTGATGAGCACGTTCAGCGTCTCTTCCGGAATGCGATTGATCTCTTCTACATACAGCAACGAACCATCACGCAGTGCTGACACCAGTGGTCCGTCAACAAACACATCTGCGCTATAACCATCGGTCAGCACTCGCGCTGGATCAAAGTGTCCTACCAAACGTGCTGGAGTGAGTTCGGCGTTGCCTTCAACGAAGGCGAAGCCGACGCCGAGCGCTTCAGCAACAGATCGCAAAAGTGTTGATTTTCCTGTGCCTGGAGGGCCTTCCAACAAAATGTGGCGGCCACCATGCAATGCAGCGACGACAAGTTCTAGTTCACGCGTGCGACCAACAACCGAAGCCGCCGATACGCGAAGAACGTCGCTTGCCGACGCTGCTGCCATAGCTGTGACTAACTAGTCGAACTTAATAACGCCACGGATGTTTTCTCCGTCACGCATTGCTCGGTAACCCTCGTTGATGTCACTCAGTTTGTATTCCTTCGTCACGAGGCCATCGAGGTCGAGTTGACCTTCGCGGTACAAGCCCATCAACTTTGGAATATCGGCACGTGGGTTACCCGAACCGAACAATGAACCAACCAACTGCTTTTCCATCAAGGTCAGGTCGAGCAAGCTCATACCTGCACCAAACTCTGTTGCTGGGTGAATGTTGGTCACCACAACGCGTCCGCGCTTTGCAGTAAGTGCCATTGCTTCGTGAATGACTGCGCCGTTACCAACACCCATAGTCATGATCACTTTGTTAGCCATGGTCCCCCAAGTGAGTTCTTGCAACAGTGGCAATGCTTCAGCCATCGAGTTTGCAGTGTGTGTTGCACCAAACTCCATTGCCTTTTCGCGCTTAAATTCCACCGGATCAATTGCAACGATGCGCTTTGCACCAGCAATGCGGGCACCTTGGATTGCGTTGGCTCCAATTCCACCAACACCCACTACTACAACAGTGTCACCAGGTGCTACTTCTGCTGCATACACACTCGATCCCCAACCGGTAACCACACCGCAACCAAGCAAGCATGCGCGGTCAAGAGGTACGTCTTTTTCAATCTTGATGCAACTTGCTTCGTTTACAACCGTATGTTCGGCAAATGTTCCAAGCAAGCACATAATGCCAACGTCTTTGCCACCTGCGTGGTGACGCGAAGTTTGATCACTGATTTGCTTTCCTGTTGCCATGAACGCACCAAGGTCGCACAAGTTTTGGTGACCGGTGCTGCAACTGACGCAACGCCCACATGACGGAATGAATCCGAACACCACGTGATCACCAGGTGCTAACCAACTGACATTTGATCCAACTTGTTGCACAACACCTGCGCCTTCGTGGCCACCAATGATTGGCAATTCAAATGGCAAGTCACCTGTCACCAAGTGCTCATCACTGTGGCACATGCCAGAAGCGGCCAACTTCACCAGCACTTCGTTTGGACCTGGCGCATCAAGTTCAATTTCTTCAATTGTCCAAGGAGCATTCAACTCCCACAACACAGCTGCCTTCGTCTTCACACTGACCCCCTCGTCACTGTCGCCGGGCGCACGGTGCGCCAGCGAGATACTGGCTCTATTGTTGCCCAGCCATTAGCGCTGACGCTACCCCGAGCCCGCCACCTGAGTACTGTGGTTGGTGATGGACACCACAGCACCGATAGCCGTAGATACCGCCCAGGCCCAGACTGCAAGCCACGACAGCGTTTCCTCGGCAACCACCACACCGCACATCGTTGAAGAACTACTCGTTGAGGAGATTTCTATCGACGGCATGTGTGGCGTGTACTAACCAGCAGTCGTTTCACGATGACCGTCACCCTGGATTCAGCGTGTGAGTTGCATCCTCAAGTTGCACTTCGCCCAGAACCCTTTGGTGCACTTGCCTATCACTACGGCAATCGCAAACTTGTTTTCTTGAAACATCCAGACGTGGTAGCCGTGCTTCGCGATGTTGCAGCACACAACACTCTCGCTGACACATTGGTTGCACACAATGTTGCACCAGAGCGTTGGAATTCATTTGTCAGCGCGCTCAGTTCGCTTGAAACATCGGAGATCATTCGTGTCCGTCAGTAACTTATCAACACAGCTCAAAAGCGGACTTGACGCACCAATTTGTTTGACGTGGGAACTTACCTACGCATGCAACTTGCAATGCATCCATTGTTTATCAAGTAGCGGTCGCCGCGACCCGCGCGAACTAGACACCGATCAAGTAAAGAATGTGCTTGATCAACTGCGTGACCTACAGGTTTTCTACATCAACATTGGTGGTGGCGAGCCAATGATTCGCAAAGACTTTTTCGAGATTCTTGAACATGCCGAGCAAAACAACATTGGCGTGAAGTTTTCAACTAATGGCACTTACATCACTGCAGAAAATGCGCAGCGCCTTGCTTCAATGAACTATCTCGATATTCAAATCAGCCTGGATGGTGTAGACCGCGCGACCAATGACGCTGTGCGTGGTGAAGGTTCGTTTGATACTTCAATTGCTGCAATGAACTTTTTGCGCGATGCAAACTTTGGGCCATTCAAAATTTCTGTTGTCATGACTCGACAAAACGTTGACCAACTTGATGCGTTCAAAGAACTTGCCGACAGATATGGCGCACAACTTCGCATTACTCGTCTGCGTCCAGCGGGTCGCGGTGCAGACACATGGAATGAACTGCATCCAACCCAAGCACAACAGCGACAGATCTATGACTGGCTGATTGCACACGGTGACAACGTGCTCACCGGAGACTCGTTCTTCCACCTCAATGCATTTGGTGAATCACTTCCTGGATTGAATTTGTGTGGCGCTGGACGTGTGGTGTGCCTGATTGATCCAATTGGTGATGTCTACGCCTGCCCATTCGTTATTCATGATCAATTCAAAGCAGGTTCAGTACACGACGAAGGTGGTTTTGCTCACGTGTGGCGAAATAGCGATCTCTTTCTCTCGCTGCGCGAACCAGAGTCGGAAGGCGCATGCACATCGTGTGGTAATTACGACTCATGCCAAGGCGGCTGCATGGCTGCGAAGTTCTTTACTGGTTTGCCACTCGATGGCCCAGACCCAGAATGCGTAATCGGTGCAGGCGAATCGCTACTCAAGAGCGCAACCGTGAACCTCATTCCAAAGCCCAGCATGGACCATTCACGTAAAATTTCGGTAACAGTTGGGGGAAACAAGTGATGGACTTTTCACTGAACGGCGTTGAGCCGATTTATGTCGCAGGCGCAATTATCGTTTCGTATTTTTTGGGAACCATTCCAAGCGCACTCATTGTTGCTAAGCGCGGCGGCGTTGATGTGACCGCAGAGGGATCTGGCAACCCTGGAACATCAAACGTGGTTCGTCTGCTCGGCTGGAAGTATGGTCTCGTCGTATTTGTAGCCGACGTATTAAAAGGTTCGGCGTCAGTTGGCATTGCGTATTACTTAACCCATACGTATGGCGACAATCTGAATGTTTCTTATCTTGCCTACGCATGCGCGTACGCTGCAGTGCTCGGACACACGTTCCCTGTCACTCGCGGCTTCCATGGAGGCAAAGGTGTGGCAACTGGTGGCGGAACAATGTTCGTGCTGTACCCAGTAATGAGCGCAGTGCTGTGTACCTCATGGTTTGTGTTGCGCAAACTCACTGGCAAGTCTGCAGTTGCCTCACTCGTGATCACCATTGCCGTGCCTATTTATGTCATTGCCACGGTTGGGTTTGGAGAGCCAGACTCATGGCAAATTGTTGCCGTTCTTGGACTCGTTGGAATGATCATCATTCGCCACCTACCAAACATTCGCCGCATGCGCAAACACGAGGAACTCGCCGCGTAAATTTCTCGCGCATCCATCAATATGGTTCCGTTCATTACTGACTTCTTTAACGGGCTGAAGGATTTCTCGGACTCGTACTGGTTCTACGTCATCATTCTTGTCATTGCAATACTTGACTCCGTTTTTCCGATTGTCCCCAGCGAAACTTTGGTCATTATCGGTGGTGTAAGTGCTGGATCTGGATCTCTTTCACTCGGCCTTGTTATGGCTTGCGCATTTAGTGGAGCCTTCATTGGTGACCACCTTTCTTACTTTCTTGGACGCCGTGCAAGTGACTCAATAACCCGTCGCTACGAACGAACCGAAAAAGGTAAGCATCGACTTGCGAGCGTGATCCATCAAATTCATGAACGTGGGGGTCTGCTCCTGATCACTGCGCGTTTTATTCCGGGCGGACGAACAATTTTGACTTTGGCCTGTGGCATAACGAAGCAAGAACGCAAGTGGTTCACCGGCTGGATCATCGCGGCAGCGAGCATCTGGTCAACATATGCGTCTTTGCTCGGATTTATTGGTGGAAAGACCTTTGAGGACAATCACACCCTGGCGTTTATCTTCGCCTTTGGTTGCGCGGTCGGAGTCACCGCCTTTATTGAGCTCGTGCGTTTCATTTTGAAAAAACGCAAGTCACAATAAGGCATGCCCAGTTCGCCAACATGGCCAGAAGTTTCCCGCAATGCGTGCGTAGTGATTCCCGTGGGCTCGTTTGAACAACATGGTCCGCATCTCCCACTCGACACCGATACCCAAGTTGCATCTCACCTCTGCATGCTGGCAACTACAGGCATGGAAAGTGTTGTTGTTACTCCACCGCTTTCAATAACAGCAAGTGGCGAACACGCAGGTTTCCCAGGAACTATATCCATAGGGACCGAAGCCTTTGCCACAGTGATCGTGGAGCTCGTTCGCTCATGTGACTGGGCAACAGGAGTCATTTTGGTTCATGGCCACGGCGGAAACTTCGAAGCAGTACAACAGGCCACCACCATTTTGAATTCGGAGCAACGCAATATTGCCAGCTGGTGGCCACACATTCCTGACGCAGACGCTCATGCAGGCCACACCGAGACATCACTCATGTTGGCCATTAACTCAAATTTGGTTCGCATCGACAAGCTTGAGGTTGGCAATATGCAACCGATGAGCAAAATACAACGTGATCTACAAACTCGAGGCGTGCATGCGGTGAGCACAAATGGAATTCTTGGCGATGCTCGAAGCGCAACGATACAACATGGAATCGAGTTGCTCGCAGAACTGAGCGACAACTTGCACGCATTCATTCTCAGCGCACAGCAGCAGTGGAGCCGTGCATGACCAGTGACGTTCGCTTCATCGCTGATGGTTCGTGGCGGCGCCCAGAACACGGAAACGTCGTGCTCGGAGGGTCACCACTCACGTTGTTTTCACTTTCCCAATCGGGTCAGACAATTGCAGAATGCATTGAACGTGCCCAACCTCTGCCTCCAGGGCACGAACCATTGACCGAGCGATTACTGAACGCTGGAGCAATTCACCCCATTCCAAGTGATGTCGACAAGGCGCGTTACTCACTCAACACCGTTACCGCAGTAATACCCGCGTTTATCCAAACCTCACAGGAAGCACAAACACTGAAGTCGCTTGTTGCATCGTGTTCATCTCTTCACAGCACTGTGGTTATTGATGACTGCTCACCGCATCCGCTTCCCGATCTCGGTGAAACTCGCGTGATTCGTCTTGACACAAATAGCGGTCCTGCTGCCGCGCGAAATGCGGGAATCGCAATGGTTGAGACTGATTTCATTGCTTGTATTGATGTCGATGTGACCATTTCAGCCACCACCATCTCACAACTGCTGCCCTATTTTGCAGACGACAAAGTTGCCCTTGTTGCACCTCGGGTGAAGTCCCGCGCAACGGCAAATATGGTTGGGGAATACGAAGTTGCCGCCAGCGTGCTTGACATGGGAGACGCAGAAGCCCGTGTTAGTGCCGGAACGCGAGTCAGTTACGTGCCATCGGCCATGTGGCTCTGTCGTACTAGTGCGATGCAGTCGGTATCTGGTTTCGATGAATCACTTCGATCGGGAGAAGATGTCGACCTGGTGTGGCGCTTAAACAATGCAGGCTGGAGATGCCGATACCAGCCACAAGCAGTGTGCTTGCATACGCCTCGCGCAACGTTGGAGAAGTTTGTGCAACAACGCATGTCGTACGGCGAATCGGCTGCGCTATTGGCAAAACGACATTCAGGAAAACTTGCCCCGGTCAGGCTCAACGCATGGCAGGCATCAACATGGCTCGTTGTTGCTCTTGGCATGCCGTTTGTTGCGCTTGGTGTAGCGATTGTTGCAGGAGCAGCGAACGCGAAGAAGCTTCGTAAGTTTCCACAATTGAAAAGCGAAAGTATCAGTATTTCAGTTCATGCAACAGCAAAAAGTGGTGCATCCGTTGCACATGCCATCAATCGAGTGTGGTGGCCGATTGCATTTGTGCTTGCAATATTTTCGCAGCGACTTCGATTGTTGTTCATTACCGCTGCGCTCGCACCAGCCGTATACGAATGGTGGACTAAGCGGCCCCATCTTGATGTCGTGCGGTTTGCACTGATCAAGATGTTGGACAATGTCTCCTACGGTGCAGGGGTATGGAAAGGCGTTATTGCAACGCGAAACGCCGCGCCACTAATTCCTACAGTGAAGTTGTCTGCAGCGACCGAGGAGTGAAGTTATTGCACTCCTCGCAGACTGCCTGAGGAATTACACCGAGTTTCATCAAATAGCCAAAAGCGATGCAACCAAGACAGATCGCAAACGCGCTTTCGAGAAACGCTGCAACAACTAGTGCAGCAATGACAGTTTGTGAAGCGCCATACGCACCTGCGATGTACAGCACCGATGCAGTAATGGAGAATGCTGCTCCAACACCTTGCGCAAATCTCTTTGGAGGGCCAGGTACCAGTCGGTGCTGAATAGACAACCGTGGGGTAATCAACTGCGTTGCAATTCGGCCAAGCGGGCTAAATGTTGGACCGGCAAGCATGCGAACAACGAACCCATATGTCAGTGCAACAAGGATCCAGCCGTTACCAGTGACGGCATATGCAGTGCCCATAATCACTGCGCCACCCGCGACGATGCGGGCTGATGTTTCATTTACGGGGTTCGGGAAGCTAAAGATTTTTGCCATCAGCACAGCCTAAAGGCCAATTGTTGACTTAACAAGTCGGCTTTCAATGGCTGTGCCGCCATGCCCGAAAACAGTCAGATACCGTCATTGCCAATGACTTTGCGCCTCACCGTGAATCGCCAGGCATGGCTAGATCACGTTCGACTCACTGCTTCTCAGCACGGAACCGTATTGCCCGTGGTCAAGGGAAATGGCTACGGATTTGGCCGCCCGATTTTGTTTGAACAAGCAGCACACCTTGCCGATCACGTTGCAGTGGGAACTGTCTACGAAGCCACCGATGTTCCCTCATCACTTACCCCGGTTGTACTCACGCCCGCTGGTACACATCTGCCGAGTTCGCTTCCAGCACATGCGGTGCTCACTGTTGGATCACTTGACCATGTTGCAGCACTTCGTTCCCACAATTGGCAAGGCAGCGTGCTCATTAAATTGAAGTCCACCATGCAACGCTTTGGCGTTGCCGGCAACGAACTTGCTGCACTGCAGTCCGCGTGCACCAATGCATCGCTGAATGTTGTTGGTTGGTCTATTCATCCTCCACTCAACAACGACAATCAAGATCGCAGCGGTGAAGTGTCATGCTGGATGGAATTGTTACACGACAATCTTCCGGTGTACGTAAGTCATATCACTGCTGAGCAAATCGTTTCGCTGCGCTCGCAGTTCCCTAACCGCACATTTGTTTCACGCATGGGCACAGCCTTGTGGCTGGGCAACAAGTCAATGATGAAACTGACTGCTGAGGTTCTAGATGTTCACGCAGTTGATGGTGGAACTGCTGGCTACCGATCAACCGCACTTCCAGGAAGCGGACACATTGTTCTTGTTGGAGCAGGCTCTGCACATGGAGTGAGCGAAATCGTTGGAGTAGGAAGTCCGTTCCATTTTGCGCAACAACGCGTTGCTCTCGTCGAACCTCCATACATGCACAGCAGCATGCTGTTTGTTCCTGTTGGTCAACCCCTACCGCGCGTTGGCGAAAGCGTTGACGTCCAGCAACCACTCACCCGCGTGAGTGCTGACACGATTTCGTGGGAATAACCGCCACCGACATTCGTCCATCTCGAATACCGAGCTTGGACGTCACACGCGCCATTGCTCTCGTTGGCGTCGTGGTGATGAACTACCACGCATACCTCAATAAAAGTGCAGCGTTTTATCCTCCGCGTCCCTCATTTGCCGAACGCATCTTTAACCCGCTATCGGGAATTTTGACCACTCGATTTGCTGCAACATTTGTGCTCGTTGCAGGAATGGGCATTGCATTGCTGGCTCAGAGCGCAATGCAATCGGGAGATGCTGCACTCATGCGAGCAGCACAAATGAAACTGGCGCGCCGAGGTTTGTTTCTCTACGCGGTTGGGGCTGCTGTGCAATGGATCTGGCCGGGGACCATTCTGTTTTATTACGGTGCATTTTTCCTGATTGCAGCGGTCATTTGTACCTGGTCTAACCGCAGCCTCATTGCTGTTTCGGTCGCTTCTATTACGGTTTCAACTGGGATTACTGCCTGGCGTGGAAATCGGTCTTTTGAGGGCGACTTCACTCAGTGGCTATCGCCCACGCCTAATTCACCGCGCAATTTACTGATTCGAACTTTTTTTGATTACACACATCCAGTATTCCCGTGGATCACATTTATCTGCGCAGGAATCATCCTGGGAAGAAGCCTTCAACGCCTTGCGCAGTTGCGCAAGCAGATCATGGTGTGGTCCGGTGTCATGTTGCTGGTTACCTATTTCATTCGTACATTCGCCATGCCCGATTCAATTGCAACGCGAACCAACTATGTGCTTCAGCGTGTGCTCTCCACGAACAACCATGATCATTCTGTACTTCATGTCACAGCCACTTTGGCTGTTGCATTGCTTGCGTTCTGCATAGTTTCTCTCATCACCGATTCACGAGAAGATCATCAAGTAGTTGCGTTTCTTGCACGCACTGGACAAATGACGTTGTCGATCTATCTTGCACATGTGTTTATCTTCAACCTTGTTGTGAACTGGCTGGACTGGGTAAGTCCGACTGGGCTCGACACAGCGCTTGTACTGAGCCTTGCTTTTTACGTCGCCGCAGTTCCAATTTCTTCGCTGTACTTTCGCAAATTTGGTATCGGTCCATTTGAGCGCGTGTACCGCGCATTTGGCGGATGAACGTTCCAGAGACGTGGCGCGAAGTACTGCGCAACGAAACCTCGCAAACATATTTCGCAGACCTTAGCGAGTTTGTCTTGCGAGAGCGCAAAGCCTCTACAGTCTTTCCTTCTGAGCACGAAGTCTTCACTGCATTACAACTCACCTCACCAGACAATGTTCGTGTAGTGATCGTCGGTCAAGATCCGTATCACGGTGCTGGGCAAGCGCACGGTTTGAGTTTTTCTGTTCAACATGGAACACGCATTCCGCCATCACTTCGCAATATTTATGCTGAATTACACAGCGACCTTGATATTCCTCTTCCACAGCATGGAAACCTCGAAGCGTGGGCAAAGCAAGGCGTGCTCTTGCTAAATTCAACGCTCACCGTTCGCGAAGGTGAGGCAGGTTCGCACGCTGGACACGGATGGGAAACGCTTACCGATGCCATCATTTCCTACCTCGGTTCGCGCCAGGAACACATCGTGTTTGTGTTGTGGGGTGCACATGCTGGCAGAAAAACGTCGCTCATCAACCAGCACCACACCGTGATCACTTCTGTGCATCCATCTCCGCTTTCTGCACATCGCGGATTCTTTGGTTCTCGCCCGTTTTCCCAGATCAATCGAGCTCTTGCCGATCACAATCAACCCGAAATCAATTGGGTAATTGCCTGAGTTCTTGAATCATCAGCGCTACAAGTAGTTTTTACCCATGGGTTCCATCCGTCGCAGCGACTTCATCAACTGCAGCGCCGACAAAGTGTGGGCCTTTGTTGGCCAGCCTGAAAAACTGCACGAGTGGTTTCCCATCACCAGCACCCGAGTTGAGGGAAACAAGCGCTGGATCACCCTCGCGGGCGGAATCACGTTTGAAGAGGACATCATCACTCTCGATCACGATCTGCGTCGCTTCCAATACAAGATCGTGAACAACCCGTTCATTACTTTCCACTTAGGAACGGTTGACGTCATTGCAGATGGTCCGAATCGCTGCATGCTTATGTACTCCACCGACATGGAACCGGAAGTGCTGGCGCTTCCTATCGCTGGAGCTGCTTCGATTGGCATTGCCAAAGTAAAAGAAATGTTTGACGGTAAATAATGGGTCGCAAAATTCTTTTCATCACCACCGATCAGCAGCGTTACGACGCACTCGGATGCAACGGCGGCACCATTGCACGCACGCCAGTAATTGATGCTCTCAGTCGTGCCGGAATTACCTTTGATCGCGCACATCCACAAAACGTGGTGTGCATGCCATCTCGAAGCACCATGCTCACTGGCCAACATGTCAGTACCCACGGTGTGTGGATGAATGGCGTTCCGCTTCCAGAAGATGCGCCGAGTATTGCAGCTGACTTGCGTGGGGCTGGATACGCAACAGCACTCATTGGCAAAGCACACTTTGAGCCGCTGCTTGATCCATTCCTGCGATTTACCGAAAACCGTTTAGGCGCGGAACTCATTAACACTGACAATCCGAACGACCCGCATCGCGGCTTTGATCACATGGAACTTGCAACACACGGTGCTGCAGGCCAGTTGCATTATTCGCAATGGATCCGCGCAAATCATCCTGAAACAGTTGGCAACTATTACAACGTTCTTGATCGCGAACTACAGGTAAACGCTGAAGGTGGCGGCGATACGAATGCACCTCAAGTAAAAGTGAACCCCATTCCGCGCGAGTGGTACCACACCGAATGGGTTGCTCAACGCACAATTGCGTGGTTGCAATCGCTTCCAGATGATCGTGATTGGTTCTGCTGGATGAGTTTTCCTGACCCACATCACCCTTGGGACCCGCCTGCATCAGAAATGCATCGCGTGAATTGGAAAGATCTTGAGCTGCCAGAGGGTTACATTGCCGATGCAACAAAGCGCGAAAAAATCATTGATGCAAAATTGCGTCATTGGCGCGGTTGGTACGACGGCACTTTTGTTTCCAACTACGAAGCACCAGCGAAGTGGGTGCCGTCATCGCTGACTGCCGACCAGGTACGCGAAGTCAATGCCTACACACACGTGGAAAACGAACTCATTGATGAAGCCATTGGCTCGGTGATGAAAGCAATTGAGTCCCGCGGTTGGGGCAACGACCTCGACGTGTTGTACACCACCGATCACGGCGAGTTTCAGGGCGATTTTGGCTTCTTATTCAAGGGTCCGTACCACGTGGATGCCCTCATGCGACTGCCGCTCATTTGGCGACCAGCCCCAAGCTCCAACATTGAACCAGCCCGAGTCAGCGCACCTGTAGGGCTGGTGTCCCTTGCTGCAACGTTTGCTCACATTGCTGGGCTCGAACAGCCAAGTTATGTCGAGGCACCGCGATTGCCACACACTGATAGCGATGCAACATCGCTTGGACACGAGCGTGTACTTACCGAATGGGACAGCGTGTTGTTCGGAAAAATTGTGCACCTGCGCACTATCTGTCGAGATAACTGGGTGTGCACTGCTGCATTACCGGGCACGATGAACGATGCCGGCGAAGGCGAGCTCTACGACCTCACGCACGACCCACTACAACATGTCAACCTGTGGAGCGATCCAAAGGCAAAAGCCATGCGTGAGAGTTTGCTTGCTGACATGTGGGACAACTTGCCACAACAAGTGACTCCACTGCGTCACATGGACGCGCCTGTTTGATCGTGTAGTTAGAGCGCTGGAATTTGCTGCGTGATGCAGTGAATGCCACCACCACCAAAGGCAAGAATGGCTCCAATGTCCAGACCAACTACTTGCCTATCGGGAACAAATTCAGCAATCAGCGCCAACATGTCATCGTCTGCAGTATGACCACACACAGGAACAATTACTGCACCGTTTACTAAATAAAAGTTGAGGTACGGAACCTGCACCGTTACCCCGTGCACGTCAATTCGCGGAAGAACCGGTACCTCACGAATAGTTACATCGAATGTTTCAGCAACACGACGGTTTTGAGCAAGTCGATCAAAGTCACTTACTGATTTGTCATCGCATCCCTGCATCACCAAAGTGCGCGGCGCAGTAAAGCACGCGACGTTGTCGACGTGACCATCGGTATCTTCGTCAAGTGATAAACCATGAGGCAACCACATCACTTCTGTTGCACCGAGTTCGTGCTTCATAGTGGCAGCAATTTGTTCGCGCGACAGGTTTGGGTTGCGGTTTGGATTTAACAAACACTGCTCGGTCGTGGCAAGTAATCCCGTTCCATCAACAGTGATCGAACCGCCTTCAAACACCATGTCGATGTTGCGCACTTCGTGACCCATGAGCTCCGCAAACGAGCGAGCGAGCGCTGCGTCTTTGTCGAATGGAACAAACTTATTTCCCCAACCGTTGAATACCCAATTACCGGCAATTCGCTTGTCGCCATCAAATACATAGATCGGGCCGGTATCGCGAAACCACGAATCGTCCAATGGAAGCTCAACTACTTCAACTGCATCACCGCACAGCAAACGAGCGCGTTCTGCGTCTTGCGCATTAGCAATCATGGTCACTGGTTCAAACCCGGAAATGGTTTTCGCTAATGCCGCATGGGCTAATCGAGCGTCACCAATGTGATCGCCGTAGAGATCCTGTCGAGATGGCCAACAAATGACGGTTCGCTCGTGAGGGGCGAATTCGCCAGGCATTTTCACGAAAAATCGTCTCCGAAACTTTCTTCAACACCGCCATCGAGCGTCAGCAAAGGAACATAGAGCTCTGGGCGACGATCGCGGAACAATCCCCAACTGGCGCGCATTGCTTGAATTTCATCGAGGTTAAATGTTGCGGTAAGCACCGTCTCTTCTTCGCGATTCGCTTCAGCAACCTTTGCACCTGTGGCATCAGCAATGAACGACGAACCGTAAAACGTAATTTCAGTGTTTACTCCGACCTCACGACCAGTGCGGTTTGCTGCAATAACCGGCATCAAGTTTGCACCAGCGTGTCCTTGCATCACTCGCTGCCAATGCATTGATGAATCCCAATTCGGGTTCGGTGGCTCACTGCCAATTGCTGTTGGATACAACAGCATCTCTGCACCTAACAACGCCATTGCACGTGCACCTTCTGGAAACCATTGGTCCCAACAAATACCGACGCCAATGTTTCCGAACCGCGTATTCCATACACGAAAGCCGGTGTCACCCGGACTGAAGTAATACTTCTCGGTGTAACCAGGACCATCTGGAATGTGGCTCTTGCGATAGATGCCAAGCATTGAGCCGTCAGCATCAACCATTGCAACCGTGTTGAACAGCGCATTGTTTGCCCGTTCGTACACACTGATTGGCAACACAACGCCAAGTTCTTTCGCAACGTGTTGAAAGTGTGCAATCGTTGGATGACCTTCAATGGGCAATGCTCGTGAAAGTTCACTGACCAATTGGTCTTTGCAAAAGTAGTGACCTTCAAACAACTCTGGAATCAAAATGACTTGTGCACCAGATTTGGCAGCAACACGAACCAATCGTTCCGCGGTAGCAACATTGGTAGCAACATCAGTTGCCATTGACATCTGAATTGCAGCGACGGTGACTGAGCGTGAAGTCATGGAGTTACCGAGAGAATGGTTCAGCCAAGTGCCGAATTAATTGCAGCAAGTACTTCAGGAGCATCTGGTGCTACTTGTGGATGGAAGCGCGCAACTACGTTTCCTTCGCGGTCGAGCACAAACTTTTCAAAATTCCAACGGATGTCTCCGGAGTAGCCCTCGCCATCGGCGACCTCTGTGAGTGCAGCAAAAAGTCCGTGGCGAGCATCGCCATTTACTTCCACCTTTTCGGTAAGCGGGAATGACACGCCATATGTGGCAGAGCAAAACTCCACAATCTCCTCAGCAGAACCTGGCTCTTGTCCAAGGAACTGATTGCACGGCACTCCAATAACGGAGAATCCTTTTGCTGCGAGTTCGGTTTGGAGCTGTTGCATTGCGGTGTATTGAGGTGTGAGACCACACTTTGAAGCCACATTCACCAACAACGTGACCTTGCCAAGCTGTGCCCCAAGGACATCTCCAGAGCCAGTAAGTGGATTGATCTTGTGTGCATACATCGACATGGGGTTCCTCCAAGGGTTGCGCGGAAATGCGCTCGCAATGATCGTAACGCCATAGCCCGTACCTGCTACACAAGATGAATGCCACGAAAGCAATTTGACGCGTCGTATTACAAGCGGTTCTATTCGAGCACCCCAGTGCACAGCCGCAAGAAAGTGGCGCTGCTTGCCGATTCCGTGCACAACATGTGCGCATGGTGGGACGTTCCCGTTCGCTCCGTGCTCGATGTGGGAGCAGGTCTTGGTTACTGGCGCGATTGGTATGCCGAGAATTATCCAAAAGTTAAGCGACTGTCAACCGACATCAGCGAGCATGCTTGCGAGAAATATGGTCATGAGCAACACGACATTGGCACGTGGGCGCCAAGCACCAAGTTTGACCTCGTTGTCTGTCACGGCGTGTTGCAATACCTTGGTGACAAACAGGCAGAGTCGGCAATTCGCAATCTTGCGAAAGCAACACGACATGTTCTCTACCTTGAAGTTCCAACCAAATCTGACTTGCGTCACGTCGTAGACAAAGTGGCAACCGATCTAGACATTCACTCGCGCACTGGCGACTGGTACCGCAACCGCTTGTCAAAATACTTCGTGCAAGCAGGTGCTGGGATGTGGGTGTCTAAATCCTCAGAAGCAGTGTTGTACGAACTGGAAAGAACAAAGAAGTAACGCGCAGCGCGAAACTATTTGATTTTTGAAATTGCCGCCCACACCGATGTGGTGCAACCAGCGGCAACAAGTGCTTTCAATAAGTCACCGACCAAGAACGGTGCAACTCCCATGTTGATTGCGTTTTGCTCACCATTTGCAAGAGGCACATTCAAATGAATTGACAACCACGTTGCTCCGAATGCGTAGATGATGGTGGAGCCGAGCAACATCGCTGGAAGTGACGTTGCAAAATTGCGATCGTGCTTCTTTTCTGCCAAGTAACCAATTGCGCCAGCAGCAATCACAAAGCCAACGAGGTAACCCATAGTTGCGCCGGTTCCCTTTTCCCAACCACCTGCACCACCTGAATAGAACGGAAGACCGACAAGACCCGCAAACCAGTACACCAACTGACTGAGTGAGCCGCGGCGCATGCCAAGCACTGCGCCTGAAAGCAACACGGCGAACGTTTGACCTGTGAGCGGAACCGGTGTAAAGCCCAATGGGATTTCGATCTGAGCAGCAAGCGCAGTAAGCAATGCAAAGCCAACAACCAAGACTGCATCCTGCGTAATGGCTCGACTACGGGAATCGCGACGTGGAAAGAGGTCTGCAAGTACTTGCGTTGATGACGAAATCGTTGAGGTGGTCATGGCAGACGACTTTACTGGCGAAGACAAGCAAAG